>CAZTVF010000059.1:0-32874 GCA_964616985.1 uncultured Planctomycetaceae bacterium | reverse complement strand
GACTACAACCACGTCGACGCCTGCTGCATGTGGTTCGTCAAGAACCCCGAGTTCTATGACGTCATCGTCACCGACAACATCTTCGGCGACATCATCACCGACCTGGCCGCCGTCATCCAGGGCGGCCTGGGCGTGGCCGCCGGCGGCAACATCAACCCCAAGGGCGTCTCCATGTACGAGCCCATGGGCGGCAGCGCCCCCAAGTACACCGGGCAGAACGTCATCAACCCCATGGCCGCCATCGGCGCCCTGGGCATGCTGCTCCGCGAGACCGGCAACAACTCCGGCGACAAGAAGCTCGTCGAGGCCGGCAACATGGTCGAGAACGCCATCATCGCCTGCACGCCCAAGATGAAGTCGCAGGCGGCCGGCAAGATGGGCTTCTCCACCACGCAGGTCGGCGACCTGGTCGCCGCGGCGCTGTAGCGGACGGAAGGTCGTAGGAAGTAGGTCGTAGGTCGTAGGGAAAGAGCGGAGCGATGGTCCAGTCACGGCCAAGTGCCCCCGCGTGCAACGCATCTTCCCTACTGCCTACGACCTATGGCCTACGACCTTCTTGCATATCGCCTCCCGCCCGACTACGCTGTTGGGCCGGTTTGGAACCAACAACCTTATATAAGGATGCACCATGGCAAAGGCATTGATCGTATACGGCGGATGGGATGGCCATCAGCCCAAGGAAGTGTCGGAGATCTTCGAGCGTGAACTGAAGGCCAACGGCTTCGAGGTCACGCGCTCGGACAAGCTGGACCCCCTGGCCGATGAAGAGGCCCTCAAGAAGCTCGACCTCATCATGCCCCTGTGGACGTGCGGCGCCCTGAGCCCCGAGCAGTGGAAGGGCATCAACGGCGCGGTCAAGAGCGGCGTGGGCCTTGGCGGCGTGCACGGCGGCATGGGCGACGCCTTCCGCGGCAGCCTGGAATACCAGTGGATGACCGGCGGCCAGTTCGTCGGCCACCCTCACGTCGGCGACTACTTCGTCCGCCTCACGGGCGTCAAGAGCCCCATCACCGACGGCATGCCCAGCATGTTCCCCTACAAGAGCGAGCAGTACTACATGACGGTCGACCCCGGCGTGACCGCCCTGGCCGACACGCTGTACGAGTATGACGGCAACCGCATCGTCATGCCCTGCATCTGGACCAAGACCTGGGGCAAGGGCCGCGTCTTCTATTCCGCCCTGGGCCACTGCGCCAAGGAATTCGTCGATTATCCCGAAGTCCTGGCCATGTCCGTCCGCGGCCTGCTCTGGGCCGCCCAGGGCAAGCCCCGCTGCTGCTGCGGCTAGTAGGTCATCGGCGGGCAACCTGGCACATGACATGGCCAGGGCATCGCTCGCTTTTGGGCGCTGTTTGATTCACGAAGCCCGTGGACATCACTGTCCGCGGGCTTCGTTCATGTTATAATCCCGCTGCACCTCGACGAGCGGGAGACGTTCATGGATTACACGGATGAATGGGCCAAACCCGACCGAAACCTCGCGGCTCGTCATTGGGTTGCGGCTGCCTTCATCGCCATGGTCCCCATTGGCATCTTCCTCGTTTCCACGGAGAAGGTGAAGTTCTTGCAGTACGCCCATCGCGAGCGGCTGGTGGAACTGCAGAACCCGGTGGGAGAGAACATCGTCTCATTCTGTTTGGCCGCCTTGCGAGTCCATTCGCAGGTCGTAGGCACTTCGGTGAGAATCACCGACGAGGATCGCGGAAGAGAACTGGGCAGTTATTACACGTACTACCAAGTCCCCTGCCAATGGGGGATCCTCCTCCTTGGTTCGGTCATCGCCGCGATCTGCTGGCCGATGAGCTGGGTACGGCGCGCGGCGCTGCTGGCGTCAAACCTCTTGATCAGTCCGATCGTGCTTCTGGCGGGATATTCACTGGCGGAATCGCTGCAGAATGGCCTCGATCCGCGAGGTCGCTCGGCTCAGGTGCAAATCGCTGCTATGGCAGCCGAGGCCATCGCGATGAGCCTGTGCGTCATGGCATGGCTGCCGATGTTGCGAGGCAGGCAGGCGATCGCCGATAAAACCGGGCATCTCAATCGTGATCCATGGCGAAATGCACCTGAACTCATGGGCGTCGCGATCGGGATCTCGGTGCTGCTGATCTGGTGCTTGGTGACGAATGGCGTTGGCGGGGAGATCTCGGCCCGCGTCGCATTGTTCTGTTGCTTTGGCGCCATCGGCGTGATCATGCTCTGGCTGTGCATTGGCGGGCAGCGGTGGGCGAGGGTCTGGGCGATTGCCCCGCTGGCATTGTGCTCGGGGTGGTTGTTCCTGATCGCCGCCCTGGTCACCCGGACAACCCACGCGCGGGCTATGTGCGATGAGCCAATCGACGCCGAGACGCGGGATCAACTCAACCGTCGCTCGCAGCGGCCGTTGACTCCGATCGTGTGGGTTATGCTGATCATTGCTGTTCTCGGGGCAGCCGATCAACTCTTCAGGTGCTTTGCGCGCCGTCCGCTGGTCTGGATCGGCTATGTGCCGGAGAGCCTCTCTAGCTGGTTCACGGTTGGGTTGACGGCTACCGCCGCGGCGCTGGCTTTTTGGGAGTGGCGTTCGCTGCGCGGTCGTAGTGGCCTCGCCCTCGCCCGCAGAGGAATGTTGGTTGCGGGCTTGGCCTTGCTCTTCCTGGCGGCGGCAGGTTCGTTCGCCGGCTTCGGGGACCACGTTCGCACCCAAGAATATCGGCGATGGGTGGCCGAATTCCCCGTTTGGCCACAACACGTCCGCGTCACCGGCCAAAGAATGGTTTCGTTCCCTGTCCAGATCGGACCCTTTGTCCTGAGTGACGAGAGCGAAACCGATGCCAGCGCGCAGGCCAGCACTTCCCAAGCGGATCCGCCGTTGACCATGTCTCGACAGGGCGCCTGGTTCTTTCGACGCCGTTGTCAAGACTCGCGAGCCCCTGGGACACCCCCGCACCGCTTGGCAGTATATTACGTACCGCTGACTTCCGGTTTCAACGACGTTTTGCTGTATAACCCTACGAGCATACGACTCGGGATCGCAAGTGCTCCGGGGGGAGACATACCATGCGACCGTGAGCAGCAAGGCAGTTCCTGCATCTACCAGTTCAAGATCGTAGATG
The DNA here is from genome assembly GCA_964616985.1 of uncultured Planctomycetaceae bacterium. Lineage (GTDB taxonomy): Bacteria > Planctomycetota > Phycisphaerae > SM23-33 > SM23-33 > CAZTVF01. Next base: position 29,782 of record CAZTVF010000059.1, on the reverse strand, counting down.
GCAGGTTCATCTCCCCTGCCAATTATCATCAGAGCGTTCCACGGGCGGGCTATGTATCCCATGTTCAATTCCAAATCATTCTGCCTGAAGGTCAAGCAGATCGGCTGGACCAGGCCGCAACGGAATTTCTCACCCACATGCTGCCGCACATTCTGCAATCGTTGCCGAGCGAAGAAGACGTCCGACGTGGCCGGCCGAGCTGGCTGTAAACTTACCTCGTCATGCTATAATCCCCTCCTTCAAGGAGCGCCCATGAAACCGATGACCTCGAAGGAACGCGTGATGACGTCGCTGCGGTGGCAGGAGACGGACCGCGTGCCGATCCAGACGTACCTGACGCCGGAGATTCACCAGCAGCTCAAGGATCATTTCGGCGGGCGCGATGTGTACGAGTGCCTCGGTGTGGATTTCCGCACCGTCAACGCGCCCTACCACGGGCCGGTCAAACCGCGAAAAGACGGCATCTGGTGGGATGAATGGGGCGTGGGCTACACCGACTTCCGCCACGAGGCCGGCGGAACATATCCAGAGGCGACCATCCTTTCCCTGGCGAAGCTTCAGACCATGGACGACCTCCGCGATTACCCCTGGCCCGACCCCGACCAATACGACTACTCCGGCATCGAGGCCGCGTGCGACCGCCTGGCCGGCTTCGCCGTCTGCTGCGGCGGCGCGGGCTGGCCCGATATCCTCAACGGCGTCTCCCGCGGCCGCGGAATGGAACAGGTCATGATCGACATCGCCACGCGCGACGCAGTGGGCCTGGCGATCATCCAGAGGCGCGTCGACTACTACTACGAGGTGGCCCGGCGGACGCTGGCGGCCGGCAGAGGCAAGATCGACATCCTGTGCATCGGCGAGGACATGGGCAACCAGAACGGCCGCATGTTCGGCCCGCGGGACTTCGCGGAGATCTTCCGCCCGGCCTTGCAGCGGTACATCGACCTGGCGCACGAGTTCGGGGCCAAGGCGATGTGCCACTCCTGCGGCGACACGCACGAGCTGATGCCGCAGTTCATCGAGATGGGCCTGGACATCCTGGACGCGATGCAGCCCGAGCCGCGCGGCATGGACGTGATGAAGATCCGCCAGGCGTGCAAGGGCCGGCTGGCGTTCTGCGGCCTGATCAGCACGCAGGACACGCTGCCCTTCCGCGACGAGGCCGCCTGCCGCGCTGAGGCCCGCCATCGCCTCGACGTCATCGCCCGCGGCGGCGGATACATCTTCGCCCCCGCCCACTGCATCCAGGCGGGCACTCCGCTGGCCAACGTCCTGGCCGTCTACGAAGAAGCCCTCGGCCAGAAGCTGGCGTGAGCGTGGCCCGTAGGGTGGGCTTGCCCACCAGAGCACGCGAGACGTCTCGCACAGCGGTGGCTTGATTGTATGGGTGCCGTGGCTTGCGAGGCCGTACTCGGCCGAGCAACCACGCCACGGCCACCAGGCAGCGTTGCGTGGTTGCTGCGCTACGCTCCGCAAACCACGGCACCCATAGTTTCGATCTTGACGACACACCAAGGTGGGCAGGCTCGCCACGGCGAGTCTCGCCTGCGGCGGACCTGCCCACCCTGCGTGATTGCTCAAGAGAACAGCCCGTTTGGGTCGAAATCTATATAGTTGCGGAAAGTCAATTCACGAAGCTGCTCGGTCCCTGCCCGCGATGCGGGCGATGAGGAAACGGAATGAAAACAGAGCCCTATGTGCCTCCGGCCCCGCTGGGCCGACGTTGGATGGGCACCATTGTCCTGTCGCTTCTGCTGGTCGGCCTGGGCGTGCTGCTGGAAGTGGGCAAGCCGCTGGAGCGGCTGGTGGAGGATCGCCCGCTGCCGATGTCGCAGACACTGGCGGGCCTGCAGGCGACCATTGCCGGCAACATCCTCCAGGCGCGCGACGTGTCCTTCGAGGTCATGCGCAACAACCTCGTCGTCATCGGCCCCAAGGGCGAGCGGCTGCCGGCCGTGCCCATGGCGGCCGACAAGCTCGGCGCGCACAGCGCGATGCTCCTGCTGATCCTGCTGTGCGCGGTGCCGATGGTCTGGCGGACGTGGCGGCTGGGGCTGTGGCGAAACCTCGCCGTGCTGGCGACAGTAATCGTGGCGCCGCTGATGCTGCCGGTGACGCGCGGCGTGCTGTGGGGGTTCATCCTGGGCGGCTGGAGCCGCAGCGGCGGCCCCCTTGATATCGACACGCTGGTGATCGTGGACTCCTCCAGCATCTTCATCACGATGGTCGCCATCATCACGCTGTGGGTGCTCATCCGCAAGCTGCTGGCCGAGGAGCCGGTCGAGACGCCCGTTGCGCACGAGCCGTGGATGGGCTGCCGCCCGCCGATCCTGTGGGCGGCGGTGCTTTTCTGCCTCATCACCTCGATCATCAGCATCTGGTCGTTGCCGCTGATGCTGTCCCAGCACCCCGGCGGGCTGGAAGTCGCCAGCCGCATCGTCTCGATGCTCGCCATCCTGGCGGCGACGGCGATGCTGGTGATGTTCGTGCAGCGGTGGGAGCGGAAGTTCGCCCGCTGGGCCATGCCCGCCCTGGCGCTATGCGTTGCCGGCGGCCTGGGCAACTACGTGCCGGGCATGTTGCTGCTGCTGGTGGTGCTGATGTACTTCGATGAGCGGACGGCCGGCTACTGCGGCGAGCCGCTCGACGGGGCCGCGGCCGAGCGTCTCCGCCGGCGCGCGCGGAAGCCCCTGTCCATGCCGGTGATCATGCTGGCCGGGCTGTCGATCGTGGCCACGATCTACCAGGCGCAGCTGTACTTCACCGACAAGACGACGGCGTACGTGCCGGCCCTGGCGACGATGCTGGTGTCGGTGATCCCGGGCCTGCTGGCGGCGCTGCTGGGATGGCGCGAGTCGCGGGCATTGCAGACGGCCCACCCGGTGTGGGCCTATGTGCCGTTCACCGCTGCGGCGCTGGGCGCAATCTGCTTCGTCGTCGCCTTCGTCGCCTGGGTTTTTTCCTGGGGTCACCAGCCCCTGCTGGGCAGCGCCAACGACACCCCGGTGGCCTGGCCGGCGACCGTGAAGGTGGGCGACAACTACCACCTCGACAGTTTCCCGCTGGACGTGAACGGCTTCTCGGCCCGCCCCCGGGGCCCCGAAGAGAATCGCCGCGTCGGCGAGGGCATCCTCGATGCGAATCTGCTGACGCAGTTGGGGCTCGTCTCCCAGCAGGCCCAGGCGCTGCGAAAGGAGCGCGTCGGCAACTGGTACATCCTGAACCACTACGGCGACCGCCGTCCCGGCCGCCAGAACGCCTTCAAGCTGGCGGTTTATTACTACGGCCTGCTGCCTTCAGACTCCACCGGCCGCCTGGAGCCGCCCGTGTGCGCCATCGACCCCGCGAACATCACGGGCGCCACGTTGGGGACGAATGCCAAGGATGTCGACCCCCGCTGGCGAGCCTTGCCGGCGGTGCGCGAGGCGGTGCCCAACGCCGAGGGCGACGTGGTGATGCTGAACTACTACGTCTACATCGTCAACGGCGTGCCGCGGCTGTCGCCATGGCACGCGCGGCAGGCGGTGCGGAACCTCAACCGGCCGCTGCAATATCTCTGCGTCATCAACATCAGCACCAGCGCCAAGCTGGCCAACCTTCCCAACGCCGACCTGGGCGTGCGCGAATTCTTCGCCGTCATGCTGCCCACCATTGTGGAGATGCTGCCGAAGTAAGCAGGGATGAACGCAGATAAACGCAGATCAGAAGAAGAATCAGCCATAGATGCGTCTTCACTGCCGTTGGTGCCCCGCCTCCGGGTGCCATGCTTTTAGCCCCGTAAGGGGCAAAAGCATGTTCACCGTGCTCGAGGCACGGCGCGTGACTCCGGATAGTAGCGAGCCCGGAGCTGATCCAGTCAGTGATATATGATGTAATCTCTATGCGTTGAGTCAATGCGATCAACCTCTGGTGTAAACATGCTTTTGGCCCTGCGGGCCTAAAAGCATGGCACCCCGATGGGGCCGTGCGCACTGAGTTTTCTTCTTATCTGCGTTTATCCCCGTTCATCCCTGCTGAGTCTTTCTTCTATGCCCCCGGCTCGACGTCGACCTTCATGATCTCCCGCAGGGGGATGGTGGCGTAGCAACCGCTGGGGGCGGTGAAGGCGAGTTCGATGAATTCGCCGAAGCGGTCCTTGCCGGCCGAGAGGCGCGGCTCGACCATCGCGAACCGCAGCGGGCGGCGGCTGCCTCTGACCTCCAGGCGATCGACGCGCTGGAAGCTCTCTGCCGTCACCTCGAAAGCGGCCAGCGTCTCCTGCTCCAGCGCGCCCATCTCGCCTTGGGCGAGCGGGCAGCGGTTGCCGGCGATGGGGCCGGTGGGCGAGATCACCAGCTTCGCCACGCGCGGCGCCAGCGGCGCGGGGTCCTCCACCAGGAAGAACTGGTTCGAGCCCGCCTCCATGGCCAGGTCGCCCGCGGCCAGCTGATCGAACGTGGCCAGCCGCCGCGTCAGCACGAGATTGAAGATCTCGCTCTGGAAGGCCGAGACGAAGAGCCGCTTCATCCGCGGGTCGATGGCGGCCAGGGCGGAGACGGGGTTCTGGCGGCGCTTGTAGGCGGCCAAGGCCTTGCGCTGGTCGACGAAGTGCCGCGGCCACTGGCCGATCGCGCGGTCGTACTGCCCCAGGTCGAAGGCCTTGCGGGCGGCCTGGATGTCAGGCTCCTCGCCGTCGAGGGGCTTGCCCAGGAAGAGGGCGACGAACTCGGCCAGGTCGCCGCGGACCATGGCCGCCCCCAGCCGGCCGGTGTCGCCGCGGTTGCCGAAGCGCTGGGGGCCGAAAAAGTTCGGCGCCCCCCGCCGCTTGAGCACGTCAAGCACCTGGTGGGCATCGGCCAGCTGCTTTCGTCCCACGCCGCGGATGCGGATGGCAAAGCGATTGCCCACCAGCTGGCCCGCGCGGAGGCGCTCGCTGTGCCAGATGATCTCGTCGATCTCGATCTGCGCGTCGCGGAACCGTTCCAGCCGCCCGGTGCAGGAGGAGTCGACGCTCATCCACTGCGACGTGACGGCCTGCGAGTCCTTCATGCCGGCCACGCCGATATCACCGGGTGACACGCCGAGGAACCTGGCCAGTCGGCTGACGGCGATGGGCGTGGGCAGGCCCTTCTTGATCACGCGGAAGTGCGCGTAGCGTCCGCGGCCGGTGGGGGTCATCGCCGGCAGTTCGTCGACGCGGAAGTCCTCGACGCGTTCCTTGATCCGCCCGCCGATGCCGGGGAGGTCCGTGGTCAGGTAGGGTAACTCAGGCATGGAGGCATTGTAGAGGAAGAAGGTCGCGGGTCATAGGCCGTAACGCGGCGAAGGAGCGCTGCGCGGGCGTGCGTTGGCCAAACGCTGGCCGATGCCCGGCGTCACGAGCGGCAATGGCACACAACCGCCGACCCCGGCGCGTGCGAATCGCTTACTGCGGCCCCCCCTGCCGGGACGTGCGACCTCGAATTCAAAGCGGCGATCCTTACGGCGTTTACTGTCGTAATAATAAGTGGTTACAGGTGGAGAATAACCGAACCGTCATGGGCGTTTTCGCTGGCAGAATCGAGGGGGTTCTGGGATAATGCCGGATCGGTTTTGGGACGGCGTTTTACCATCGTTTTTATTCCTCGCCGCGAGGTTTTACCCAGCGGCCGGAAGGAGAGTTGCTGTGGCCAAGGATACGGCCGAGGTTCATACTCCCGCAGATAATTCGGGTTACGACGAGAGCAAGATCAAGGTGCTTCGAGGGCTGGACGCGGTCCGCAAGCGTCCGGGCATGTACATCGGCGACACGACGCCGCGCGGCCTGCATCACCTGGTGTGGGAAATCGTCGACAATTCGATCGACGAGGCGATGGCCGGTCGCTGCAGCACCATCTCCGTGACGGTCCACCCCGACGACTCGTGCACCGTCATCGACGACGGCTTGGGCATTCCCGTCGGCATTCACCCCACCGAGAAGATCTCGACGCTGGAGGTGGTGTTCTGCCAGCTGCACGCCGGCGGCAAGTTCGACCACGATGTATATAAGGTATCGGGCGGCCTGCACGGCGTGGGCGCCTCGGTGGTCAACGCCCTCAGCGAGTGGCTGGAGGTGGAGGTCTGCCGCGAGGGCGATATCTACCGCATGGAGTTCGAGCGCGGCAAGAAGGTGGTCGAGCTGGAGAAGATCGGCCAGCGGAAGCGCAGCGGCACGCGCGTCACCTTCAAGCCCGACGGCGAGATCTTCCCCGACATCAAGTTCCGCCCCGAGGTGCTCATCACGCGCCTGCGCGAGCTGGCGTACCTCAACGAAGGCCTGTGCATCAAGTTCAAGGACGAGCGGAGCGGCAAGGAAGAGACCTACCAGTACAACAAGGGCCTGGTCGCCTTCGTCACGCACCTCAACGAAGGCAAGGAAACGCTCCACCGCCCCATCACCATTCACAAGGAAGACGAGAGCAGCCGCCTGCAGGTGGACGTCGTGTTCCAGTACAACGACGGCTACAGCGAGACGCTGTTCAGCTTCGCCAACAACATCAACACCGTCGAGGGCGGCACGCACCTGGTGGGCTTCAAGAGCGCCCTGACCCGCACGGTCAACGCCTACGCCCGCAAGGCCGAGATTCTCAAGAACGGCGACAACCCCTCCGGCGAAGACCTTCGCGAGGGCCTCACCGCCGTCATCTCCGTCAAGGTGCCTGACCCGCAGTTCGAAGGCCAGACCAAGACCAAGCTGGGCAACAGCGAGGTCGAAAGCTTCGTCACGCAGGCCGTCAACGACCTGCTGGGCGCGTGGCTGGAAGAGCACCCCGCCGACGCCAAGCGCATGGTGAACAAGGCCATGCAGGCGATGCAGGCTCGCGAGGCCGCCCGCAAGGCCCGCGACCTCACGCGCCGAAAGGGCGCCCTGTCCAGCGGATCGCTGCCGGGCAAGCTCGCCGACTGCCGCTCCAAGGACGTGGGCTCCACCGAGCTGTTCCTCGTCGAGGGCGATTCGGCCGGCGGGCCGGCCAAGCAAGGCCGCAATTCGGCGATCCAGGCGATCCTGCCGCTGCGAGGCAAGATCCTCAATGTCGAAAAGGCCCGCCTGGACAAGATCCTCAACTTCGCCGAAATCCAGTACATGATCTCGGCCATCGGGTGCGGCATCGGCAACGACGAGTTCGACCTCTCGAAGCTGCGCTACGGCAAGATCATCATCATGACCGACGCCGACGTCGACGGCAGCCACATCCGCACGCTGCTGCTGACCTTCTTCTTCCGCCACATGAAGCCGCTGATCATGGAAGGGCACGTCTTCGTCGCCCAGCCGCCGCTGTACCTGGTCACCCGCCGCAAGCACAAGGAATACGTCCTCAACGAGGGCCAGATGCGGCGGACGCTGATCGGCCTGGGCCTGGAGGGCACGGTGCTGGAGGTCCGCCAGACCAACGGCAAGAAGACCGAGGTCGTGAAGGAGTTCCGCAACACCAAACTCGAAGAGCTTGTCGAGATCCTCGACCAGTTGGCCGACAAGGTGCACATCCTGCAGCGCCGCGGCCTGGAATTCACCGATCTGCTCACCCACCGCGTCGACGGCAAGCTGCCGACGCACTGGATCGTGGTGGCCGGCGAGAACATCTTCTGCCACTCGCCCAAGCAGTACGAGGATGTCCTCAAGCAGTACGAACACACGGAACTGGACGACGACGACCTGCCCCAGGATGCAGTCAAGACCGAGACCAAAAAGCCCAAGAACGCCCTGCCGGAGGCGGCGCCGGTCGTGCAGAAGCGGGCCGAGCTGCACGAGATCCGCGACATCGAGAAGCTGTTCGAGAAGGTCCGCGCCCGCGGCCTCAGCGTGGAAGACTACCTCTACCGCCGCGAGGAATCGATCACGGGCGAAAAAGAGCCCGCCAAGTACGTCCTGGTGAACGAGGCCGAGCCGCTGGAACTGGACAACATCGCGGGCATCGCGCCCGGCGTGCGGCAGGTGGGCGGCAGGGGCATCGAGATCAAGCGGTTCAAGGGCCTGGGCGAGATGAACGCCGACCAGCTGTGGGAAACCACGATGGACCCCGAGCGCCGCATGCTGCTCCGCGTCCAGGCCGAGGACGCCGAAGAGGCCGAACGCATGTTCAGCCTCCTGATGGGCGACGACGTCGAACGCCGCCGCGCCTTCATCGAAGAGCACGCCCTGGAGGTCAAGAACCTCGACGTGTAATCTCCGGCATGGTCACTTCAGTGACCCATGGACCCGGATGCACCGGAGACGCGAATTGCCTCAAAGCCCAGTGAGAGCCCGATCTGCCCGGCGGCGACGATCTCTTACTTCATCTCGGCGAACGCCTCGCGGACGATGGCCAGCTGCGACTCGTAGCTGGGGTGCGGACGGAAGTCGGGCGGCGTGCCCCAGGAGTAGCCGAAGAAGTCGCACCCGCGATCGCGCCAGTGCCGCCAGCTCGTCGCGTCGCATTCGCCGCTGTCCAGCCGCCCGATGATCGTCGTCATCACGCGCTGGCTGGGCTTGCGGCTGGCCAGCAGCCAGTCCATCACGTCCGCGCGCGAGCACTCGGCGAAGAGGAAGTCGCTGCCCGTCAGCATCGGGTGGCCGCGCCAGATCGCTTCGTCGGGCTCCCAGTACGGCACGTTGAAGCCGATCTTCGTCGCCGGGCTCGTGCGCTTCACCGTCTGGCGAATCCGCTCGAACTGCCGCGCGAGGACCTCACGCTTGTACAGCAGGTTCTCGGCCGGCGTGATCTCGTCGGCGGTCTTGGGCATCGGTCGGCCGACGATCTCCTCGAAAGGCTTCTCGACGAACCACGCCGGCTGCACCTTCGACTGGTCCGGCCGCAGGTGTCCGTACACGAACCAGTCAAACAGGATCGTGTCGACGGGGTAAAGGCGGAGGAACTCCTCCACCCGCGCGCACAGCAGGTCGGTCCAGGGGCTCTCGGGGGCGAGGAAGCCGTGCGGCATGAACGCCCTGCTGCCGGGCACCAGCCAGTGGTCGCGGAGGTTGGACATGATCAGGTCGGCCCCGACGCAGAAATATGACCAGAACGGCATGCCGGCCTTGTTCGACAGATCGAACAGCCGCGGCATGAGCTCGGCCCCCTTGCCCGGGGCGGCGGGCCCGTGTTGCGTGGGGTAGAACGCGTACCCGCCGAACGCGTACGCCTGGCAGTACGTCACGTTGTTGCCGATCGCGCGGTGCCAGTCGAAGTACTGCTGGGCGTCGACGTTCGCCCAGTCCTGCGGGGCCGAGGCGTTGATGCTGAACACCGGTTTGTCGTACCGAACCCAGTTCAGGTCGCAATTGAACAACTTGATCGTCATGGCATCATCCTTATTCATGGCGGGAGTCCATTCCCGACGTGATCAACGGGCGTCCGCCGGATTACATCGCGCCAGCCATCTCGATCATGATCTCGTAGTTCCGCCTCGCCTTGTCGCCCAGCACGCGGCCGTAGGGGCAGGCGGAGGGCATCAGGACGAAGCCTCGCCCCTCGCCGGCGGTGCCTTCGTCCAGCGCCGCCGCCACCTTCTGCCGCCAGGCGGGTTCGGACAGATTCTCCAGGTCGCTCGCCTCGAGGTTGCCGAACAGGACGAGCTGGCGGCCGTACTTCTCGCGGACGTACCGCAGCGCGACGTCGCCCTGCGGCGGAGGCTCGACGGGGTCGAGGCCCATCGCGCCGGCGGCGACGATGTGGTCCAGCACGTCCCTCAGCCGCCCGTGCGAGTGCACCCGCGGGAACCCGCCGTAGCGGGCGATCGACGCGATCATCGGCTGGGTGTACCGCATCGCATATTCGTTGAACAGCCGCGGCGGCAGGTACGGCGGCGAGGCGTACTCCGGCCCGTAGATCCGCCACAGCCTCCCGGGGAGGGCCTTGGCGACGGCCTCGGTCAGCGGGTGATACCATCGGGCCTCGCGCTGCAGGGCGCGATGAAAAAGATCGGGGTTGGTCAGCGCAATGACGGTGTATGCGCCCATGTCGAAACGCGACGCCACCGCGCACAGCGGGTCGCCGGTGTCGATCATGACGATGCCGCTGTCGCCCAAGGCCTTCTCGTCGGCGAGGATTCCCGAGGCGTCGATCGTGCCGCCGAACGTGGGCTCCGGCAGCGTGAGATACGCCTCGAGGTCCTCCTCGTCCTTCAGCAGGTGCTCGACGGTCCAGGTCGTGTCGACGTCGCGGTCGCGGCGAGTCCTCTGCGTCAGCGTCCGCTTGCCCGCGCGGATCGTGAGCGTCGTCCACTGGCTGCCGTGCTCGTCGACGTGCGACTCCCACTTCGCCAGCGCCGCCGCCGGGTCGGCCGGCGCGTTCACCAGCCGCGGGTAGCGGCGGATGATGCGGTCGCTGCAGGCGGCGGCGAGTTCCAGCGTCGACTTCCAGCTGGGGTGCGAATGGATGTTGAAGGGGTTGGCGTCGTCCGTTCGCTGGCTGTAGCCTTCGATCTCATAGAACGACACCGCCGGGCGATCCACCGCCCTCCCCTCCAGCGTCGCCATCAGGCGTTCTCTTCGCGTCATCGTCATAGAATTCCTCGTATCGCACACTTGTAACCCACCGGTGCGCCCGCGTCCAGCGCTTGCCCATCGCGTCATCGCAAACCCAAACGCTTCACCCGCACAAGCACTGGACGAGTATAATCACCACCCGAGGTGAAACATGAGACGCTGCGTGTTCATGATCTTGATGATTGCGCTCCTCGCGTGCGCGCCCGCCCAGGCGTGGTTGGCGAAGGGACATCGCGCCGCGGCGACGCAGGCGGCGATGGCGACGACGCTTCCGGAGGTGTTTGCGAAGGAGGCGAACTTCATCGCGCACTGCTCGGTCGATCCGGACAACTTCACCCGCCCCGTCGGCCCACCCGAGCTGCACGACGCGGAGGCGTCGGAGCATTATTTCGACGTCGAGAAGCTCGAAGGCAAGGCGCCCCCGGCGACGCGATACGAGTTCCTCGCCCTGTGCTACAAGTCGGGTCTGGACCCGCGCAAGGTGGGCCTGCTGCCCTACGCCATCACCGAGTGGACCGAGCGGCTGGCCGTCGCACTGGCCGAGCATCGCAAGTGGCCGCACAACGTGTTCATCCAGCACAAGGTCGCGATGTACGCGGGCATGGTGGCCCACTACGCCTGCGACCTGGAACAGCCGCTGCACACGACGATCCACTATGACGGCCGCGTTAAGGCGGATGGGGCGTCCGCCAGGACGGGCATTCACCTGAAGGTCGACGCGCTGCTGAGCAAGCTGCCGCCGGGGACGACGGCGGCGCCGGCAGGCGGGGTGGAGGCGTACGACAACGTGCTGCAAGGCGTGCTGAAGGAATTCGCCGCCAGCCACGCCCTGGTGGACAAGGTGTACGAGTTGGAGAAGGACCTGCCGGCGGCCGAGGCCCAGATGGACGCCGCGTCCCCCGCCGCCGCGCTGGCGGCCGAACGGCTGGCGGCTTGTGTGCGCTTCACCACCTCGTTATATCTAACCGCCTGGAGAATGTCCGAGAAGATCGACCTGCCCAAGTGGCACCAGCGGGAGGAGTCGGTTTCCCGCGGCGGCGTTGTTTTCACCGCAGAGACCGCAAAGATCGCAGAGTAACGAAAACAGAAAGCGAATGAGCCAGGGCATCGAGAGAAACGCGAATGGCCACGATGGAGATTCTTCTATCTTATCTCTGTCTTCACTCCGCGTTCTCCGCGAGCTCTGCGGTAAGAGAAGAATGCCAAAGACGCTGACAATCCTGTTGATGCTGACGTTGGCTGCCTGCAGCGGCAAGGACTCGTTCCCCAATGACGCCCGGACGAAGGCCGCGGAGGAGCAGGTCCGCGCGAAATGGGGCAAGAGCCTGGCCGAGCTGCCGACGCGAAAGCTGGTGATCATCAGCCCGCACAGCGAGAACATCCGCAACGAGTTCGAGTGGGCGTTCTCGCTCGACCACGCGGTGCGCTACGGCATAAAGATCACCTTCGAGTGGCGCTCGGTGGGCGGCGGCAGCAATTCGATCAACCAGTTCCTCACCAACACCTACAAGTACAAGGACACCTCGGAGATCGACATCCTCTGGGGCGGCGGCGACTACAACTTCATCCCGCTGGCCAAGCTGGGCATCCTCGAGCCGCTGAACCTGCCGGCGGAGATCCGCGATAACATCCCCGAGAAGATCGGCAGCGTGCGGATGTACGACCCCAACCTGTACTGGGTGGGCGCGGCGATCTCGGCATTCGGCTACATCTACAACGCCGAGATGCTCAAACGCTGCAGCATCGCCCTGCCCGACGGCACGTGGGACGACCTGGCCGACAAGCGATTCACCGACCTGCTCTCCCTGGCGGACCCATCGCAGTCGGGCTCGGCGGCGTCGGCATACACCATCGTCGCGCAGTCGGGCGAGGACTGGCCGCAGGGCTGGGGCAAGCTGCTGGGAATCCTGGCCAACGCCAAGCGCTTCACCGACTCGGCAGGCTCGGCCGCCAACGCGCCCGTGCTGGGCGAGGCGCTGGTGGCGGCGTGCATCGACTTCTACGGCGCGGTCCGCGTTACCGAGGCGCCGGGCCAGGTCGTCTACGTCAGCCCGCAGGGGCAGACGGCGTTCAACCCCGACCCCATCGCGATCCTTAAGAACCCGCCCAACCCGGAGCTGGCGCAGCACTTCGTGGAGTTCGTGCTGGGCACGCGAGGCCAGTCGCTGTGGGCCCTGCCCGTCGGGACGGCCGACGGCCCCGCCCGCAGCGTCCTGGGCCGCCAGCCCGTCCGCAAGGATGTGTACGACCTCTACGCGGGCAAGATGATCGCCTCGATCGTGAAGCCCTACGAGGCCGGGCAGGCCATGATGCTCGAAGGCTGGCGGACGAAGGTGGATTACCGCGTGCTGACGCAACTGGTGAAGACGGCCGCGGTGGACAACAGCGACGGTCTCCGCGCGGCCCGCGCCGCGCTGCACCGCGCGGGCAGCCCCGCCGAGATGCTCGCCGAGTTCCACCGCCTGCCCCCGAACATCGACAGCGTCGACAAGATGGCCGCCATCACCGCCGCCCTCAAAGACCCCACCGCCGCCGAGCGGCTGCTGACCGACTGGCAGCGATTCTTCCGGGAGAAGTATGAGAGGATCGTGGGATGGAAGGCGGGGGAGGCGGGAGCAGGTTCGATGACTATGCCTCACGGCGGCAATTGCGGATTGCGGATTTCGGATTGCGGATTGGGGAGCGGCGCGAAAGCATGCCGCTGCCTGATGTCTGCAGTCGCTATGCTCTTCAATCCCGCAACCTGCCTGCCGGCAGGCAGGTCCGCAATCCGCAATCCGCAATTCCGCCTCCCCGAGGTGCTCCAATGAGCGCCCCCCACTCCCTCCCACTGGCGGGCCGCTCGCGAGGCCCGGGCCCGGCGTCGACGACCTTGGCGTTGCTGCTGGCGGCGTTGATGGTGCTGTTCTTCCTCGTGCCGCTGGTGCTGGCCATCGGCAGCGGCTTCATGCACGACGACCGCTTCAGCCTGTATTGGTTCGGCCGCGTGGTCTCCAACGAGGTCCTCATCGCGGGCCTGCGGAACAGCGGAATTCTCGCCGTCTGCACGACGTTGGCCTGCCTGGCGATCGCCACGCCGCTGGCCGTGATCCACTCCCGCTGCAAGTTCGCCGGGCGGGGTCTGCTGGGCGTGATGGTGCTGGTGCCGATGATCCTGCCGCCCTTCGTGGGGGCCCTGGCGATGCGACGGCTGTTCAGCCAGTTCGGCATCGTCAACCAGCTGCTGGCGAAGATCGGCCTGCTCGACTTCTCGCAGTCGCTGCCGCCGGATTGGCTGGGCAGCGGCTTCGGCGGCATCGTCTTCCTGCAGGCGCTGCACCTGTTCCCGATTCTCTACCTCAACGCCTCGGCCGCCCTGGCCAACGTGGACCCCACGTACGCCCAGGCCGCCCGCAACCTGGGCGCGGGGCCCCTGCGCACCTTCTGGAGCGTGACGCTGCCCCTGATGAGGCCGGGCCTGTTCGCCGGCGGCACCATCGTCTTCATCTGGGCCTTCACCGACGTGGGCACCCCGCTGATCATGGGCTTCGACGCCCTCACCCCCGTCACCATCTTCAAGGAACTCGCCCGCGCCGACACCGGCGGCCGAACCTACAGCCTCGTCTTCGTCATGCTCGCGGGCTCCGTCACGCTGTACATCCTGGGCAAGTTCTTCTTCGGCCGCTCCAGCGCGGGCGAGTCCACCAAGGCCTCGATCGCGGCCGAGAGCCGCAAGCTCGGCTTCGTCGGCACGCTCGGGGCGTGGGCGGCGTTCGGCGTGGTGATCACCCTGGCCGCCCTGCCGCACGCCGGCGTCGTCCTCACCGCGCTGGCCGACCGCTGGGTGAACACCATCCTGCCGCACGAATTCACGCTCAAGCACCTCGCCTTCGTCGTGCAGCACCCGGCCACGCACAACAGCCTCATCAACAGCATCAAGTACGCGGGCCTGTCGACGGCGCTGGATATCGTGCTGGGCGGCCTGGCCGCCTGGCTGATCGTCCGCACGCGCGTCCGCGGGCGAAGCATCCTCGACGGCGTGCTGATGCTGCCCCTGGCCGTGCCGGGGTTGATCCTGGCTGCGGGCTACGTGGCGCTGACGGCGAAGAACTGGACCGGGGGCGACTTCGGCCAGTGGCTGCACAACATGCGGCCGACGAAGGACCCGTTCTTCCTGCTGGTGATCGCCTACGCCGTCCGCCGCGTGCCGTTCATGGTCCGCGGCGTCTCGGCGGGCCTCGAGCAGGTGCCCACCACGCTGGAGGAGGCCGCCCGCAACCTGGGATCGGGGCGCGCGGGGGCCGTGGTGCGAATCACGCTGCCGCTGATCGCGGCCAACATCATCGCCGCCAGCGTGCTGACCTTCGCCTTCGCCATGCTCGAGGTGAGCGACTCGCTCATCCTCGCCCAGACGCAGGAGTTCTACCCGATCACGAAGCAGATCTACGAGCTGGCCACCAGCACCGGCTCGCCCGAGACCGGCTACCAGGCCGCTGCCCTGGGCGTGTACGGCATGGCCCTGCTGGCCACGACCATGGCCGTCGCCGGGGCGCTGCTGGGCAAGAAGCTCGGGGCGATCTTCCGGGCTTAGTCAAGACACGGAATAGCAGGGATGAACGCAGATAAACGCAGATAAGAAAAGAAGAAGTAGAAGAAGCAAGGAGCAGGGATGGGAAGGGATGAATGCGGATAGAGGATAAGGCTTGGAAGTCTGAGCTTTCTATAGATTGCTTTATCTGCGTATATCTGCGCCTGCCTGCCGGCAGGCAGGTCTATCCCTGCTACCTCTCTTTTTGAAGATGGAAAGAGCAGCATATGAGTCAGATTGAGCTCAAGGGCATCACGAAGGTTTACGCGCCGGCCGTCATGGCGGTGGCGGATGTGAACCTCGTGATCGAGTCGGGCGAGTTCTTCTTCCTGCTGGGGCCCAGCGGCTGCGGAAAGACCACGCTGCTGCGGATGATCGCGGGGCTGATCGAGCCCTCGGCCGGCACGATCGCCTTCGGCGGCAAGGACGTCACCGCCCTGCCGGTGGAGAAGCGGAACACGGCCATGGTGTTCCAGAACTACGCCCTCTGGCCGCACATGACGGTGGGCCAGAACGTGGAGTTTGGGCCCAGGATGAAAGGCCTGCCGGCGGCTCAGCGGCGCGAGCTGGCCCAGGTGAACCTCGCCCGCGTGCAGATGCAGGACTATCTCAAGCGCCGCCCCAACCAGCTCTCCGGCGGCCAGCAGCAGCGCGTGGCCTTGGCGCGGGCCTTGGCGGCCCAGCCGGACTGCCTGCTGCTCGATGAACCCCTGAGCAACCTCGACGCCCGCCTGCGCCTGCACATGCGCGGCGAGCTTCGCGGGCTGGTGAAATCCAGCGGCACCACGGGCATCTACGTCACGCACGATCAGAAAGAGGCCCTCTCGATGGCCGACCGCATCGCGGTCATGAACGACGGGCACATCGTGCAGGTCGGCCCGCCCGAGACGCTCTACCACAAGCCCGCCAGCCGGTTCGTCGCCGACTTCCTCGGCGAGGCGAATTTCATCGACGGCACGCTCGCCGCGGGCGGCCGCGTGGATACGCCCGCCGGCACACTGGCCG
The DNA here is from genome assembly GCA_964616985.1 of uncultured Planctomycetaceae bacterium. Taxonomy (GTDB): domain Bacteria; phylum Planctomycetota; class Phycisphaerae; order SM23-33; family SM23-33; genus CAZTVF01. The sequence goes on along the minus strand of CAZTVF010000059.1, from coordinate 13,748 downwards.
CCGCAGCGCACGCCCAAGGCAGCGGGCGCGTCACCTGCTGCGTACGCCCCGAGTACATCCGCATCGCATCGGCGGCGGCCGACGGCGAATCGGAACTGGCCGCGAAGGTCGAGTCGCGAACCTTCCTGGGCGAGACGGTGCAGTACATCTGCCGGCTGGGCGGCGGGCAGACGTGGAAGGTCACCGCCCTTGCAGCCCCGATCCCCGCCGCCGCGCCGGGCGCCGACGTGAAGCTCTGCATCCGCCCCGAGGTCGTCGCGCTGCTGTCGAACTAAGAGTCTGTCCACGGACTGCACCGATTACACAGAGAGAAGAGGAGCGGCCCAGTCAACAGGCCGCACAAGCAGAGTGGCTTCTTTTCCTTCCGTGCAATCCGTGCAATCGGTGGACCTATTTGTTGGAGAGCCGCATGAAACAAACCTACCGCAAGATCCACCTGGACTATCACACGCACGGCAAGATCGCCAACCTCGCGGGGCGTTTCGACGCCGACCGCTTCGCCGGCACGCTGGCCGATGCGGGCGTTGATTGCGTGGCCCTGTTCGCCAAGGGGCACTACGGCTACGCGTTTTTCAAGAGCGAGACCAATCCCGTCCACCCGCACCTGGAGAAGGATTTCCTGCCGCTGGCGGTGGAGGCCTGCCGCAAGCGAGGCATCGCCACCGAGGCGTACATCAGCGTCTGCTGCGACTACTACACGTTCCTCCGCCACCCCGAATGGTCGTGCCGCAACGCCGACGGCAGCATCGCCCGCTGGAGCGAGGTGAGCGTGCTGCTGGACCTCGCCTCCCCGCTGCTGGAGGAGGTGGTGCTGCCGTTCACGCGCGAAGTCGTCGCCAAGGTCCCCTCCGACGGCCTGTGGTTCGACATCGTCATGTACCCCAACGACGCCTTCTACAGCACCTTCGTCACGGCCGAGCTCAAACGCCGCGGCCTGGAAGACACCCTCGAGTCGCGAGGCCGGCTGGCCCGGGCGATCACGCTGGAGGCGCAGAAGCGGCTGTTCGACGCGGCCCGCTCGGTGCGGGCGGACGTCAGCGTCCTGGTCAACAACCAGGCGATCCTGGGCGACACGCGGGCCTTCGAATACAGCGACGTCATCGAGATCGAATCCGACCCGAGCTTCTGGCCGCAGCACGACCTGCCGCTGCGCTGCCGCTACGTCGCCCGCCTGGGCAAGATGCACCACGGGCTGACCACGCGGTTTCACCGCTGCTGGGGCGACTTCGGCGGCCTGCGCTCACCGGCCCAGTTGGAGTTCGAGATCGGCAACATCATGGCCGCCGGCTCGGCGTACATTTCGCTGGGCGACCACCTGCACCCCGCCGGCGTGCTGCAGCCCAGCGTGTACAAGCTCATCGGCCAGGCATACGAGCGGTGCAAGATCGTCGCGCCGCTCGTGGAAGGCGCCCAGCCGCTGGTGGAGGCGGCCTTGCTGATCGAGCCCTGCCCCGATCCGTTCAACTCCTCGCGGGCCGAGTCGGCCAAGCCGCAGCTGGGAGCGACGCGCTCGCTGCTGGAGGAGCACGTGCAGTTCGCGGTGATCGACGCGGGGGCGGCTGTTCCCGACGGCGCGGTGATGGTCCTGCCCGGCGGCAAGCCGCTGGAGGCCGACGTGGTGGCGAAGGTGCGCGAGCAGGTCGCGGCCGGGCGGCCGCTGCTGGCGTTCGCGCAGCACGTGCTGGGCTTTGAGGATCTCGTCGGCTGCGGGCGTGCGGAACAGTCCTCGCTCTTCGGCCAGCACATGACGTTCGAGGGCCCCCTCGCCCACGACCTGATCGCCGACATGCCGCAGGCGGTGTATGAGAAGGTTTACACGTTCGCCGCGCCCGACGGCGCTGAGATTCTCTCGCACGCCATCGACCCGCTGTTCGACAAGGGGTTCCCCGAGAACTATCACGCCTACGGGCCGGTGAACCACGACGCCCCGCGGCGGCCGGCGATCGTGGCCAGGGGCAACGTGATCCTTTGCGGCGTGCCGCTGCCGCAGGTGGTGCATACGGATGGGGCGTGGGCGTTCCTGCACGCGATGGCCAGGCTGTTGCGGCGGCTGATCCCCGCCCCGGTCGTGGAGACCGACGCCGGCCCCACCGTCGAGGTGGCCGTGCACCGCAAGGGCGGTGACGTGGTGGTGCACGTCGTTTCGTCCCGCATGCCGCGTCACGGACTGCCGCCGGTGCGGATGCGAAGCTTCGATCCCGTCCGCGGCGTGAGTGTGCGCCTTCGCACCGCGGGCGCCCCGGCCTGCATCACGCGGGCGGGCTCTGCCGACCGCCTGCTGTGGGACGTGGACCGTGACGGACTGCAGTTCAAGCTCGACCTCCTGCGGCCGCATGAAGTGATCGTGCTTCACGACGCGATCGTATGATGGAACCTATGACCCCGAACAAAGCCGATCGGCGCATGCCCCTGCGCACGCTGTATGCCGCCGTCAGCATCGCGCTGCTGTCGCTGATGGGCATCACGGGCATGCTGCCGGTGTTCCGCGAGCGCCTGCAGGAATTCCTGAGTATCTCCAAGACCGAATTCGGGCTGCTGCTGACGCTGGGCAGCGTGGTGGGCATCGCCGGGGCGCTGACGGGCGGCTGGCTGGTGGACCGCGGCGGCGCCCGGCGCGTCCTGCGCATCTGCCTTGTCGGCTCGGCCGTGGGCATGGGGGCGGCCGCGTGCGGCGGGCCCTGGTGGGTGCTGCTGTGCGGGCTGTGCACACTGACGCTGTTTTCCCAGCCGCTGAACATCGCCACCCAGGCGTACCTCGTGCGACTGTTTCCCACCAGCCGGCGACGAGTCCTGACGTTGAACCTCGTCTTCGCATCCCTGTTCTCAATGGGCTTCTCGCTGCTCGCCGAGCGGCTGCTGCAGATGTCGATCGCCGGGGTGCTCGACTTCGGGCAGGTGCTCTACCTGCCCTTTGCCATCATGGCCGCGGTGGTATTGGGGGCGGCACTGATCTACCGCAAGCGCCCCCGCTTCGAAGCGCTGCCCGTGAGAGTTGGGCACACACCCAAGCCGTGGGCCAGCTTTGCCCTGGGGGGCGGGACAATCCTGCTGGCGTCGATGATGGTGATTCACGTCATGTGCGACATGTCGGCTTATTACTGGATGCCCACGGTGCTGGGCAGCAAGAGCTTTGAGCTGACGCGCGGGCAGGGCATCGCGCCGGGGACGGCGCTGGCGGGCTCGGCCTTGGCGTACGTGGTGTCGCGAGGGCTGCTCACGTTCCTGCCCGAGCACTGGGGCCGAAGGACGATGCTGGTGGCCCCGGGCCTGTTGGGCGGCGGATTGTTGCTGGCGGGCGTTCTGTCGCGCAGCCAGCCGCTGCTGGCGGCGGGGTATATCGCCGGGGCCTTCTGCTGGTCGCTGGAGTATCCCGCGATCCTCGAGCGTCTCTCGCACGACAAAGAGAAGTTCGGATCTGCCTTGGCGCTTCAAACGGTGGCGGCCGGGGTGATGGTCTTCCTGATGAGCACGGGCATGGGATATATCGGCGACCAGCTGCCGCCGCAATCACTCTGGCAGGTGCTGCTGATCCCGGCCTGCGGGTTCCCGCTGGTCAGTCTGGGCGGCGTGGTCTGGCTGGCGCGGTACGGCCGAAGGGACAGTTAATAAAGACGCCGCCCCGAGGGTCGTCGGAGCGGCGCGGTGAAACTCGAAAGGTTTTGGTCCTATGCGGTGGCCGACAGCGGGGCGACTCGCCTGCCGCTGACGCGGTTTTCCATCGCGGTGACGATCGCGTCGTGAATCTCTTCGGATTTGAAGACGGGCTTCATCAGCAGCTCGTCGCCGCCCTTCTGCCACGCCTTCCACGCCACGCTATAGCGGTCCATCCTGCCGGTCAGCAGCACGGCCGGGCGGTTCTCCAGCGTGTTCAGCCAGGTCAACACGCCCTTGTCGGCGACTTCCGCGGCCAGGATCACCAGGTCGGGCCGCCAGTGTTCAACATGAGTTCTGATCTCTTTGGGCCTCGTCTCGGTCACTACCAGATGCGCGTGGGCCTCGAGGTAGGAGGCGGCCTGGCCGGTAAAGCGCCAATCAGGATCTGCAATCAGAACTTTCATCGACATGTTCAATTCCTTTTAGTAACCGTCTCGTTCTCCGAACGAAGCTGCTGACGTGGTCATTATATTATCGGCAGGCGAGGGTCAAGACATGAGCCCGACCACGAGGCAACTTACCACCCTCCCAATGCCCATGGGCACCTAAGGGTGACATTCGAGCATCCCATAAGTCATTGAAAATCAGGCTGTTGCGGCGCGCAAAACATACCTATTTCGGCCGTATCCGGACAAACCCTGAAAATCTCTCGTATTCTCACCGATCCGCATTTCCTGCCCAGACGGAGCACCAATTCGCGCCCGAAGTCGCAATTGCAGTGGAATGAAACTGCCCCATCCGGAGCCTGCCTGCCGCAGACTCCAAAAGGCCGTCGCACGAATACGGGCTGGCGCTTGCCAAACCCCCAGGCAGCCATCTCGCTCACCTACGATGAAGCGGGCGACCTTTGTTTCAGTTGCCGCCGCCGCTTGGCCGATGAATCGCTGTGGAGATCCACATGAAGAAGAATGATTCGCCGCTGGTCGTCGTGCCACCCGACAAGGCGCGGCAGGATGAGATGTACGACTTCATCGCCAAAGTCTTCTCGCACCGCGGGTATTTCAACTTCCGCGACTACTGCCGCGACCGCTACATCGGTCACAGCCGCTACGACTGGCAGGCGTCGCGCCTGGGGCTCATCGACGACCAGATGGTGACGCACTGGGGCGTGTGGGAATACCCGATGCGGATCGGCACGTGCGTCGTCCGGACCGGCGGCGTGGGCGTGGTGGCCACCCATGGCGACTTCCGCAACCGAGGCCTGATGGCCAAGACCGCCCAGCCCAGCATCGACGCCCTCAAGCCGCTGGGCTACGACGTGACGGTGCTGTTCGGCATCTGGAATTTCTACCACCGCTTCGGTTACGTCCGCGCCTGGCCGGACGTGAACCACGTGGTGGCCGCGGGCCTGCTGCCCGTGGAGAAACCCCAGCGCCCGGCGAAGAAGTTCACTCCCGCCCAGCGCGACGACCTCGACCGCCTCTACAACCGCTACTACGCCGGGCTGACCGGCACGGCCGTGCGCCCGACGTACGGCACCTGCCGCTACCCCGACAAGTGGAGCGGCGTGCTGTGGGAGAGCGGCGGCAAGGTCGAGGGCTACCTGATCTACGTGCAGGACGGCAAACGCTTCGAAGTGGTCGAGGCCGTCGGCGAGACCGACCAATGCCTGCGGACCATCGCCGTCCTGTGCCGCAAGTTTGCCTGCGGCGAGGCGTTCTTCAGCCAACTGCCCTACGACCACCCGCTGGCGCGGCGCCTGCGGCGCGGCAACTGCCGCCTGGAGGCCAACTACACCGCCAACGGCGGGCCGATGATCCGCACGGTCAACCTGGCCACCACGCTGGCGAAGATCTCGCCGGAGCTGTCGCGCCGCCTGGGCGCCTCGTGCATGGACGGCTGGCGCGGCCTGGTGACCCTCGAGGACCCGCGGGAGAAGGTGGCGCTGAAGATCGATCGCGGCCGCGTCACCGTCGCCCCGGCCGGGCCCACCCGCAACACCATCCGCGGCGACGACCACATCGCCCAACTGCTGCTGGGCACCGACGAGCCCGGCGAGGTCATCGAGGGCGGCAAGATCACCGTCACCGGCGACGCCCAGCGCCTCGCCCCGATCCTCTTCCCCAACCAACACCCCATCATGGGCCTCTGGGATCATTTTTGATTGCCGGATGGCGATTCCGATGGGCGTAGCGTGAATGGCGCTTTCGCAGGGCGTGGGTGGCGGCTTGCCGTTCGGCGCTGTGGAAGCCGCTGGCCTCACCCGGATCTGACAGCGCCGAACGGCAAGCCGCAGCCGCATCAACATGACGCCATTGTCGCCACGCACAATCGGCACTCGGCAATCGTCAATCAGTAGTGCACGCACACCATCGCCAGCCCGTCAGGGGGGGCGGTGGGGCCGGCGTTGCGGCGGTCGCGGCTTTCGAGGATGAGGTCGATACGGCCGGCGTCCCAGTGCCCGCGGCCGATCTCCATCAACGTGCCCACGATGTTCCGCACCATGTTGTAGAGGAAGCCGCTGCCCTGCACCGTCACGTGAATCTCGCCCGCCACCTCGGCCACGTCGCACCGGTAGATTGTCCGCACGGTGTTCTCGCGCTCCTCCGCCGACTGGGCCAGGCCGCGGAAGTCGTGCGTCCCGACAAGCCGCTGGGCGGCCTCGTGCATCCGCGCCGCATCGAGCGGCCGCCAGTACGAATACACCTGCCGGTGAAGCATCACCGACTTGTTGGGCGAGAGGTAAATGCGATAGCGATACGTCTTGCCGACAGCGGACCGCGACGCGTTGAAATCATCGGCGACCTCCTCGGCCGAGAGCACCGCGATGTCGCCGGGCAGCCGCGAGTTGATGGCCCGACGCATGCCCAGCAGCGGCACGGAGAAGTTGGTCGTGTAGAAGTTCGCCACCTGCCCCTCGGCGTGCACGCCCGCATCGGTGCGGCCCGCGCCGTGAACGGTGACGGGGTGCTTGAGCACGCGGACGGCGGCATGCTCGATCCGTTCCTGGACCGTGTCCACCCCCGCCAGCTGCCGCTGCCAGCCGTGATACGCCGCCCCGTTGTAGGCAATGACCAGCTTGATGTTCCGCCTGCACGGCGGGGGCTGAGGGAGGTCGAGGTTTTCGGCGGCGTCGGTCACGCGGGTAGATTAGCGAATGCCAGGCCGATTGTCATGCGGATCATCGCTTCGCGGGCGCCCGGGGCGTTCGCCTTTGAGTTGCACGCATAAGAAGGCACAGGGAATCCACGGGCCGGCTATCGCTCGCCTTTCAGCGCTGTTTGAGACGACTGTCAGCAACACGCTGAAAAACGAGCGACTTCGAGGCCCGGGATTGCCTGCGGCGCCCGGCCTTGGGTCCCGTCTCACGACCCGGGGAATCCCGTCGACTCCTTGCTGGGCGGGCGCGTGGGCGTCGGCTTGGGCGTGCGCGGCGGGTCGTTCTCGGTGTGTGGCGTCAACGGGCTGCCGGCCAGATCGTACACACGCTTCACGTGCTTGTTCCACGTATCGCCGAACCAGGTGCGGTAGAACAGTACGTCGCCGGCCTTGACGTAGCGGGCGATCTCGTCGGGGCGCTTGTCGATGTCGCCCTCGGCGACGCTGTTGATGCCGAACGCCTGCGGATAGGCTCGCTTCACATCGGCGGGCGTGCCGGGGAGCTTGTCGTAGTTGAGCTGCAGGTACGGCGCGCCGTACGCGTACGTCTGCACGTCTTCGATCTCCGGGATCACCAGCACGTCGGGGTGGGCCGCGTTCACCTGGCGCAGCTCGTCGGCCATCATCAGCAGCGACACGCCGCGGTTGCCGTCCAGCGCCACCGGGTCGGGCTTGTCCTTCACGTTGGAGTCGAGATAGAAAATCGTGCACCCCCACCGCTTCTTGGCGTAGGCGATCTTCGCGTTCATATTCCCCACCGTGTCCTCGGGCATGATCTGCATGACGGCCGGCGAGTAAGGCCGCCGCACCGGCACCTGCGGGCGGATGGTGATGCCCACGCTGAAGCCCAGGTCCGTGAACTTCTTCATGAACTCATCGGCGATGGGCTCCATCTCCGGCGGCAGGCTGCGGGGGTCGCCCAGGTAGCTGATGGGGTGCTTGCTTTCCTGGCCCTCGATATCCCACACGATCACGCCCTGTGCGTCCATGTCGTTCATGATCTTGAGGCAGCTGTCCGCGTAGGCCATCAGCCGCGTGCGGAACGACTCGCGCCCCTCGGGCGACGTCACGTCAATCTTGGCGTCGTTGAGGTAGCCGCGCGGGTTCGTCGGCCAGCCGGGCTCGCTGCGCCCCAGGTGGATCACGCCGATGGGCTTGCGATCCGTCCACTTAAGCTTGTAGGGATAGGCCGCGGCGAAGCGTTCGTACAGATCCCCGGCCAGGTCGAGATAGCTGGTGCCTGTCTTGGCGAACCGTAGCGTCAGCTCGTACTTGTCCGACCGCAGCGGCGCCACCGGGCGATCGATGAACGGAAACTTGTTCGGCAGCACCTTGTGCCGCCCCGTGTAGACCAGCAGGTCATACGTCAGGCGGGCGTTGCCGTCGGCTGAGGCCAGGCCCATCGCCAGCGGCTGGGTGATCTGCTCGTTGCAGATGGCCAGCACCCCCGCGCCGTAGTCGGCCACCACCAGGCCGGGCTCGCCCATGCCGTGCGAGAGGCTGGGGCCCTTGAGCACCATCCACGGCGTGCGGAAGGCGGGGTTCCTGGGATCGGTGGGCTTGGGGAACTTCAGCCGCAGCGGCACCAGCTGCAGCGAGACGATGCTGTCGGTGGGCGAAAGGTTCGTCACGTCGATGGCGACCGCCAGGCGGCCCTCGCCCTGCTTGTAGGCGGCGCTGACCGTGCCCCAGGCGTACGTCCGCGTCACGCGCCCCGCCTCCTGGTCAAACGAGCTCTTGCCGCCGGCGAGATCGGCCGCATACGTCGAGCCGTCCTGCCGCGCGAAGTAGCACGCCTGCACCTGGAACTTGCCATCGGCCAGCAGTTCGGCATCGCCCGCCTTGAGCGAGGTCAGCCCTTCGGGCCCAACCTGGAACGCCAGACTCAACAACGCAATCGCCGTCGACAATGCGGGCATCGTGGATGCTCCTTTCGCAGATCAAGCCGTCTCACAGGCGGCGGCCTGGGAAGGCCGCCACCCCAAATCGAGTCGCCCGCCTGCAGAGTGTATGCAAGACGTGCTACGAGTGGAACACGGAAGAGGCGGCAAGCGACCGTTGATGTTCGTAATCTGGGGGCGGGCCAAGGAAGGCCTCCACCCATCGAGCGATGAGTAATGCCGCCTAGTAAAACCGCCGGCCTTGGGTTCGGGCCCGAGCCCTACGGACATCCGGCGGCGGCGGCGTAGAATTTGGAGGTGTCCGCGGGGCGCCAGGGAGCCAATGATGATTCGCAACCTCACCAACTTGTTCGGGTATCATATTGCCGCTCTGGATGGGGAGATCGGCAGGATCAAGGATTTCCTCTTCGACGATTACCTCTGGATCGTCCGCTACGCCGTCGTCGACACCGGGCAATGGCTCTCCGGCCGCAACGTCCTGATCTCGCCCGAGGCCATCCGCCGCCCGCTGTGGGAAGACCACGCGGTGCCCGTGAACCTCTCTCGCCAGCAGGTGGCGACGGCCCCGCCGTTGAGCAATGAGTTGCCGATATCGCGGCAGGCAGAACTGCAGCTTGCTCAGTACTACGGGTGGGAATCCTATTGGCTGCCGGGCATGGCGATGGCTGGGCCGGTGACGGCGCCGCCGATGGCCCCGCCGCCTCCCCAGGAGCCGCTCGACCTCGATTTCAACCTGCGCAGCGTGCGGCAGATCGTGAACTACCACATCCAGGCCAGCGACCGCCGCATCGGGCACGTCGACGACTTCGTCGCCGAGACCGACGGCTGGTGCATCCGCTACCTCCTGGTGAACACCCGCAACTGGCTTCCCGGGCGCAAGGTCATCATCTCGCCCGGCTGGGTTCATCGCGTGGAATGGACCGACTCGGTCGTCCACATCGACATGACCAGCGACCAGGTCAAGCACAGCCCCGAGTTCACCGCCGCCGCCTGATCGTCGGTGCACGTGCGGCAGTGAGAGAGATGGCCACCCCTGAAATGGGGCTGCCCTAAATGGAGTGCGGCGGCAACGACGCCGCTGTGGATTCAGGCGCCGGTGAGCTAGACCCAGAGCGGTGTCGCGGCCGCTGCGCGGCCTCTGCCACCGCATCCAAAAGCACGGCATACGGGTTGGCTCTTGCCAACCGCCAGGAAATCATCTCGATCACCGCCGGGGGCGTCTTCCACTTTTTGTTTGCCATGCCGCGAGGAGGGGCGTAAATTCTGATCCGCGTTCATGTCTAACATTCAAGGACGAGCAGGGGCCAAAATGATCACGTTCATCTGTACGGAGTGCGGCGTCAAGCTGCGGGTGAAAGACGAGGCCGGCGGGAAGCGGATCCGGTGCCCCAAATGCCATCAGCCGACGTTCGTGCCGCAGGAAGAGCCCCGCGTCGAAATCCCCATCGATCCGCCTGTGCAGATCCCCGTCGATCCGCCCGCGATTCCTGACAAACCACGTTACTCCGACACGCAGCCGACGCATGCCGGAGACGCCCCGGCCGAGTATCGCCGCCGCAGGACCCGCGTCGCCGAAGAGGCCATGCCCCGTTCGGGGAAGATCGCGTTCATCCTTTCCCTGGTCGGCCTTGCCGTGCCGATCGTGCCCTCGATCATCGCGGTCATCCTGGCCATCATCGGCATCGGCGCCATCGTGCGCGACAAACTCAGCGGGATGGGACTGACGGTCGCCGCGTTGATCCTGGGCCTGTTCGTGCCGCTGGGGCACTGGCTGGTGCTCTGGCCGGTCGTGTCGCACTACACCGAAACGGTTGAACGGGCCACCTGCGTCAAACGACTCAACGATATCTACAACGTCGGCACGTTCGAAAACGGCATGCATGAGTGGCCGGCATCGCTGGAGAAACTGCTGTCGGCGAAGCGCCTGTCGCCCGAGCTTCTCATGTGCGCCGCCGACGCCAGGAAACGCCCCATCGCCTATTTCTACATGAGCCCGGAGACCACCTTTCCCGCCTCGCGGATCGTCCTATGCGACTACGGCGACAACCACGAGGGCGTGCGCCTCGTCATGTTCATCGACGGCAGGACCGAGTGGATGGCAGCCGATGCGTTCAACCAGGCCCTGCGCGAGCCCGCGAACGCCAGGTTCCGCCAAGGATTGATCGAGGCGGAGAAGAAGATGAGCATCCAGCCGTAGCGAGTTCCCGGACGGCGCCGCGCCGATCGAGAGCAACCGAGCGCTACCGATCACCCGCCAGCACCGTCTTGCCTCCGCGCACGATCGTGAGGGCATCGGCGGCGAGGGTGAACTCTTCCGGCCCGGCGTCGGTTCCGACGGTCACCACGAAGCCATCGCCCTCGGCGCGAACCTCCACCGACTTCACGCGCGGCGAATCGCCCGTTTTGAGCGGCTCGATGGCCGCGGCGAAGACCGCCTCGCTTCCCGACCGCGTGACGATCATCAGCGGCACGCGGTCCAGGATCGATCCGCCCACGCCGTCGCCGATACGCACCTCGGACTTGCCGCCCGCGGCCATCACCACGCGCGTGGGGCCGCCGGCGTCGGTGAACTCCACCACGAATCCGCCCTCGGCCTCGCCGCCCAGGACATTGTTGATGTACTCGCGGCCGGGAAAGCCGCCGTCCAGCGGGCGGGGCTTGGCGGCGCGGTCGCATCGCACCGCCTGGCCGCGATTGTGGTAGATCCAATCCAGCCGCCCCGCCTGGGGCGCACGCACCACGTCCACCACCAGCGCGTACGCCGGCGTCAGGCACAGCGCGCGGCGAAACACGCCCGCCTCGGCCGGGACGTACTTGTTTGGCGGGGCCGGCAACGCGAGGCTTGCGATGGCGGCGGCGTAGTCGTTGTTCGCCGCGAAGAAGTCGAGCTTGCCCTCGGCCGGCTCCTGCGACTTGCCATCGATCAGCACCGTGTTGTGCGAGACCGTCGCCTTGTACCACTGGGTGTGGATCGGCAGGCGGTAGGCCTGGCTGGCTGCGCGGCCGGGATCGACGCCCACTTCGCGGCCGTGGCCGAACAGCACGAAGCTCAGCTTGTCGAAGTGCCCGTGAAAGCCGCCGTACGGCCCGAACGTCATCACCGCCGTCAGGCCCGCCGCGCCCTGCGTTCGCAGCACCGCGTGGCCGGCGCCGCCGAACACCTCGCTCGCGGCGGCAGCGGCGGCCGGAAAGGGCTTGTTGGCGTCGCGCCCTGTCAGCACCGTCTCCCAGATGGGCTTTGGCGGCAGCAGCGGCGCGATCGCCGGGTCATGGTATTCTCGGTAGGCATATTCCAGCAGGTCCGGCGCCGACGTCGCGGTGCAGCCGGCGTCGTCGCCGAAGCGAGGCAGGCTGCCGTCGGGCATCGTGTAGCGCGCGGGCAGCGTGAACATCTTCTTCAGCGCCGGGTGCGACCACAGATCCACGCCCAGCCGGCGGGCGCCCTCGGCCTGCTTCACCAGACCGCTGAGCGTATAGATGTGATACGCCCAACTGTTCTCGTACCACATGCCTTCGGCCGACACCGAGACCTTCATCTGCAGCCCGAACCCGTGCTCGGGATGCGACAGAGACTTGTTCACCCAGTTGGCGTCGCCCAGCACCGCCCCGCCCCAAAGCATGGCCGCGTTGTGGAACGTCTGCCAGTTGCTCTTGCCGGCCTTGTGACGGTCGATGCTGACGAGCATGGGCAGCAGGAGGCCCTGGCGAATCTGCCCCCGCTGCTCGCTCGAAAGGCTCGCCGCCACCAGGTCATATGCCGGTGCGATGCGTGAGGCCATGCTGCTGGCCTCGTTGAGCGTCTGCTCAAAAAGCCGCCCGCCGCCGGAAGAGTCGTCGTTCTTTCGGCTGGCGAGGTGATAGGGATACTGCGAGTACCTCTGCGCGTAGCCCAGCAGGACGTCCGCGGTCAGCCGTGCGTATTCGGCTTTGCCCGTGATGGCAAAGGCCCAGGCGGCGACGTAGGCGGCGTGGATGTTGCCCTCGTGCACGCGGGAATAGAGCACGTCGTCGTAGGGTTCGCCGCTGTAGACCTTCTTGCATTGGGGGCACTGGTGGTGCGTGTCGTCGACGGTTTTGAGTGCCAGCTGGCACGCCTCGCACTGGTACCACTGGTTATGCTGCCCGCCGCGCGGGGGGAAGACCAGGGGCTTTGCCAGCGCCTTGTCGGCCTGGGCGACCACCGCGGCCACCACGTCATGCTCGGCGCCCGCGCCCGCCCACGCCTTTTGCAGGCGGGCGAGTTCATCGGCGGTGCACGCGATGAAAGGATGCTTCAGTTCCACCGGCAGCTTGACCTCGCTCATCTGGGGCTCCTGTGCCTGCGCGGCCAGGCAGGCTGTCATGCCCGCCGTCAGCAGCACGATGTATTTCCAGTTCGTCATAGGGGTGCTCCTTGGAATTGAAACCGAATTGGCTGGCAGGGTGACGGCAAATCGCCTTGAACCGCCGCGGCCGATTTTGCTACAACGTGTCACATCGTGATAGCGACGTCCGCGGGCCCCGCCTGCCGTCGCCGGCACGTGCGGGCCTGCGGAGACATCGTCTTGCGGCGGCCCGGCAGTTCTCGGCGGCGTTCATGTCTGGTTCTCTGTCCTTTCAACTGTCTGCTATAGGAGTACGTATGAGGAAACTTGCACTTCCCATTGTCTGCATCGTTTCTGTCGGGCTTTTCGCCCTCGCCCCGCTGGCCGCCGGCGAGGATCGGGATGGAAGCGGTTCCCGGGATTCGGGCCGCAAGGTGAGCGACGATTCGTCGCGAAGCAACCTTGGCGATAAGCAGCAACGCCAGAACGACGGGGTTCGGAAGCACACCCCCAAGCCCAAGGTGCACCCGACCGGCGGTCCCACCCCCCGGGCGACCGCCTCGCCACGCCCGACGGCAGCGCCGACCGCCACGCCGTGCCCGACCGTTGCCCCGACCGCCTCGCCGCGCCCGACCCTGACGCCGCGCCCGACGGCCACCCCGCGTCCGACGGTAGCGCCAACCGCCACCCCGCGCCCGACGGCAGCGCCGACGGCCTCGCCGCGCCCGACGGCCACCCCCGCCCAGGCGGTGAACTGCGCCAACTGCCACAGCGGCAAGCGCGGCCCGCC
>CAZTVF010000058.1:0-32906 GCA_964616985.1 uncultured Planctomycetaceae bacterium | reverse complement strand
GCGGATTTCTGCAGCACCTCCCTCGGCAAGACGATGGCCATCCGCATCGGTCCCAGCCGCAACCCCGCCATCGTCCAGCGATGGCTGCGGCAGACGACGCAGACGGTGACCGCCATCGGCGACAAGGGCCTGCCGCCCTTCGCTGGCGTGACGGACATCGGCGCCGCGCTCGGCCGCGCGCATCCAAGCGGCGGGGCCACGGGCGAGGACTTCGCCGTCATCGCCGCCGCCCTCGAAGGGGCCCAGAACGTCAAGGCCTACCTCCTGGCGATGCCGGAGGAACTCGAACTGCTGCACGAGATGGGCAAGGAGATCGGCGACTTCGACAGCGAGGTCAAGGCCATCCGCTCCATCGTCGAACCCGACGGCACCGTCAGCGACAACGCCTCCGTCCGCCTGGCCGGCCTCCGCAAGGAGAAGGCCGACATCACGCAGCACATCCACGACGTCATCTACGGCTACCTCCACGAGCCCGAGGTGGCCAAGCTCCTCCAGAACGTGACGGTCACGCTGCACGGCGACCGCTTCGTCCTGCCGGTTAAGCAGGAGTACCGCGGGCGGCTGGGCGGCGTGGTGCATCGCGAGAGCAACACCGGGGCGACGCTCTTCGTCGAGCCCGAGAAGTGCGTCGAGCTCAACAATCGCCTGGCCGACCTGGGCGACGAAGAGCGGGCCGAGATTCAGCGCCTGCTGAACCAGCTGGCCCTGCGGGTGCAGGCGCGTGCGATCGAGATCGCCGCCTCGCTGCGGACGCTGGCGCACGTCGACGTGCTGTCGGCCAAGGCGCAGTACGCCTACCAGTTCAACATGACCTGTCCGGAGGTGTCGGAGCGCGGCCCGCTGCAGTTCACCCAGGCCCGCCACCCGATGCTCATCGACCGCCTGCACCGCCAGGAAAAGGGCCACTGCCCGCCGGAGAAGCGGATCAAGGTGGTGCCGATCGACGTGCGGCTGGGGACGGATTTCGACCTGCTGGTCATCACCGGCTCCAACACCGGCGGCAAGACCGTGACGCTCAAGACGGTGGCGCTGCTGGCCGTGATGGCACAGTCGGGCATGCACATCCCCGTGCAGCGCGGCGCAACGATGCCCGTCTATCGCGACATCTTCATCGACATCGGCGACGAGCAGTCGCTGGAGCAGTCGCTGAGCACCTTCGGCGCCCACGTGAAGCGAATCCGATACATTCTCCACAACGCCGACAAGAACTGCCTGGTCCTGCTGGACGAGCTTGGCAGCGGCACCGACCCCGACGAGGGCGGCGCGATCGGGCAATGCATCCTCGACGAGCTGCTCAAGATCGGCTGCCAGGGCCTGGTGACCACGCACCTGAGCGTGCTGAAGGCGTACGCCTATTCGCACGAGCGGATCGACAACGCCTCGGTCGAGTTCGACACCGTCACGCTGTCGCCGACGTACCACCTTCGCATCGGCACCCCCGGCGAGAGCCACGCCATCACCGTTGCCCAGAAGCTCGGCATGCCCAAGCGCCTGATGGCCATGGCCCGCAAGCACCTCGGCGAGCAGGGCCGCCAGTTCCGCAAGGCCATCCAGTCCACCAACGCCGTCCGCCAGGTGGCCGAGGAGGCACGCCAGCAGGCCGTCGCCGCGACGCTCGAGGCCCAGACCGTGCAGGAGACGTACGAGTCCAAGCTCGCCGACCTTCACCGCCTGCAGGAGGAATTCGAGACGTGGCTGGCTACGCTACCGGAGCTCAAGGAAGGCGACGAGATCCAGGTGCCCTCGCTGGGCAAGACCGGCCGCCTCGTCCGCCTTGAGATCCACCGCCAGATCGCCGTCGTCGATTCGGGCTCCATGCAGATCGAGGTGCCCCTCCGCGACCTCATGCCCGACCTGGGCCAGAGCGAGGTCCGCGAACAGATCGCCTCCCTTCGCAAGCAGATCATCGACGAGGCCCGCAAGGCCGAGGCCGCCCGCACCGAGGCGATGCACATGTGCCAGGAGTACCAGCGCAGCATCGAGCAGCAGAAGGAACGCGCCCGGCAGTTCGACGCGTGGCTGGGCGCCATCGCCCGCGCGAAGGTCGGCGACGAGGTCGCCATCTCGCAGCGGCCGGGCAAGGCCAAGCTGGTCTCCATGAACCTCCCGGGCCTGACGGCCGTGGTGCAGATGGAAGACGGCGAGAAGACGATTTCCATCCAGGACCTGTTCCCGCAGACGGGGCCGTTCGCCCACCTTCCGCCGCCGGCCCCCCCGGCCCCGCCTGCAGAAGCGCGTCCGCCCCGAAGGGAAGAATCCCGCCCGCCCGCGCGCGGCCAGGGCGCACCCGGCGCCGGCGGCCCACGAGGCCAGGGCGCACCGGGCGGCCCCGGCGGCGACCGATGCCGCAGGGACGACCGAGGCCGCCGCGGCCGCAACGAACCCGCGCCGGCGGGCAACCGCCGCGGCTGGTCGGCCCAACAGGCGGCCCGACCGGGCGCCGAGGCCCCCGCCGCGCCGCCGCAGGACGACCTTCGCGACGTGCCCGACCGCCCGCTGCAGCGCCGCACCGCCGAGAGCCAGGTCGCCCAGCAGAACCGCCAGGCCGTCCTGGACACCAAGCCCGGCCAGCAGGTCTTCGTCGTGCCCTTCAACAAGAAGGCCACGCTGATCCGCATCAACCTCGACAAGGAACTGGCCACCGTGCAGTCGGGCATCTTCGAGATGCAGATCCCGCTGGCCGACATCGAGGCCGTCCGCGAGAAGCCCCGCGAGCCGAAGAAGGAAAAGCGCCCGCGTGAAGAGCGGCCTCAGAACGCCCCCGACGCCGCGGCCCCTGCCGGCGGCAACGGGGACGCCCATGCGGCCCCCGAGGCGCAGGCGCCCGAGAAAATGGCCGACGCGGCGGGCGGAGTCGAGATTCAAGCCCCCGCGTCCCAACCGCCCGCGCCCGAGGCCCCCGCAGCGCAGTAGGCCTTATTCGCACGCAGAGGGCTGTCCTGCCGGCCGCGTAAGCGCTGATTCACTGCCCTTCGCACGAGATGACGGGTGGAAGGCCGCCGCCCATCAGAACAGGGCTAGCCAAAGCGATGCGACGATACCCTGACGAATTCGCACCCAGGAGACACTCATGCAATACAGATCATTCGGAGCAACGCAGGTCCAGGTCTCGGAAGTGGGACTGGGCTGCTGGCAACTGGGCGGCGACTGCTGGGGCGAGATGGATGACGCCCGTGCAGAGCAGATCCTCCAGGCGGCGCTCGACCGCGGCGTGAACTTCTTCGACACCGCCGACGTCTACGGCGGCGGCCGCAGCGAGCAGCGCCTCGGCCGCTTCGTCCGCACCTGCGGCAAGGGCGTCTTCGTCGCCACCAAGTTGGGGCGCGGCGGCGGGCTGTGGCCGGACCACTACGACTACGACCACCTCCGCAAGGCGACTGAAACCTCGCTCAAGAACCTCGGCATGGAGACGGTGAACCTCACGCAGTTGCACTGCATCCCGACGGAGGTGCTGCGGCGCGGGGAAGTCTTCGACGGCCTTCGCCGCCTCAAACAGGAAGGCAAGATCCGCCACTTCGGCGCGAGCGTCGAATCGGTCGAGCAGGCTCGCCTGTGCCTCCAGCAGCCGGACCTGGCGTCGCTGCAGGTCATCTTCAATATCTTCCGCCAGAAGCTCATCGCCGACCTCTTCGACCAGGCCGCCGCCCAGGGCGTGGCCCTCATCGTCCGCCTGCCGATGGCCAGCGGCGTGCTGGCCGGCAAGATGACGAAGGAGACGAAGTTCGCTCCCCAGGATCACCGCCACTTCAACCGCGACGGCGCGGCCTTCAACGTGGGCGAGACCTTCGCCGGCCTGCCTTTCGATAAGGGTGTTGAACTCTCCGACGCGCTGAAGCCCCTGGTGCCCGCTGGCCTGACGATGGCGCAGATGGCCATGCGATGGGTGCTGGATTTCCCGGCCGTCAGCGTGGTGATCCCCGGGGCCACCAAGGTCGAGCACGTGCAGAGCAATGCCTCCGCGGCTGACCTGCCGCCCCTCTCGCCCGCCCTGCACCAGCAGCTTCGCGACTTCTACGCCTCCCGCGTCGCCTCCCACATCCGCGGGCCGTACTAGTAGTCCTTCACGCTTGATTCCAGGAGTAAGGCCTTGGCGGCTTGCCGTTCGGCGCTGTCAGATATGGGTGGCGCCCCTGAGCTTACAGCGCCGAACGGCAAGCCGCAGCCAGACGCACTCACCTATTCGATTGGGAAGAACTACTAGCACGCGGCGGCCCTACCGATGCAGGCCGATCTTGGCCTCCGCGTCGCGAAGGGCCGTGGCGAACTTGGCGTTGACCGGCAGCGCCAATTCCTCCTGGAATTCCTCCTCTTCCAGTATCTCGACATGATCGTCGGCATAGAGCACATTCCGTATGTCGCCCTCAAGGCCGATGTGATTGCCGGCAATGTCGCAGGCCATGATCGCGTCCGAGTCGTCGCCGGCCGGGGGCAGGTAGAAGTAGCTGATCCGCCGCCCGGAGTTGTCCGACGGGCAGTGCATCGTCGACGCCGGCTGCCCTTCCTTCAGCAAAACCTCCAGCGATAACGGGTACTGATCGTTGTGAACTCGATATGACTCGATGGCCTGTGCGAGGAGTTGCAGGTTCGTCCTGCACGCCGTCTGCCTGGCCACTTCGCGAATGTTATTGAGAAACGGCGCCATGATCGCGATCACCACCGGAACCTGAACGACCGGGATCACGATGCTCAGGACGAGGCCGGCGATCGCCAGGCCGCGGCCCTGCAACCTGCCCGCCCCCGTCTTGGTGATCGCGATGATCGAGAGGATCAACGCCGGCACGCTCGCCAGCACCGAGAGGATCAGCCCGCCCAGCGAGAGCGAGAAGCCCGCGATCGCCAGGCCGCTCGTGCGCGGCGGGCCCTGCTCGACCGCCACCTGGGATACCGGCGGCGCCTGCAGCGCCGGGGGCACCGGCGGCGCGCCGACCGTGAACTCGGCCTGGCAATGCGGACACCGGGACGACCTGCCCTGCGAGGCCTCGGGAATCTCCACTTCCTTGCCGCACGTCGGACACGCGAACGTTGCCATAGGGTCCCTTTCAGAACAAGCAGGTGACGCGGTGCTTCGGCGGATTGGCCGAGGGAATTCTACCGTCCGCGGGCGACGGTGTCGATTCGCTTGCGTTGCGATCTTGCACCCGCCGGCGCGGGCGGCGTAGAATAAGAGACTCAGGAGCCGCGCGTGTACGTGCTGATGGAATTATCCCGGGTCGTCATCACCGAGTATGGCGGCGACCAGCTCATCTTCCTCCGCGAAAAGGGCGGCGAGCGGACTTTCCCCATCGTCGTGGGCACCACCGAGGCCCTGGCCATCCATCGCCGCCTCAACGACGAAAAGACCCCCCGCCCGATGACGCACGACCTGCTGGCCTCCGTTATTACCTCCATGGGCGGCGTGCTGGAGAAGATCGTCATCGAGGACCTGCGGCTGCTGAAGCGCAGCGACTCGCGACAGACCTTCATTGCCACGCTCCACATCCGCCGCGGCGAAGAGGTCGTGCAGGTCGACTCCCGCCCCTCCGACGCCATCGCCCTGGGCGCCGCCTTCCAGACGCCGATCTACGTGGCCGAGAAGGTCATCCAGAGCGTGCTGAACGATTCGACGCAGGACCGCATCGGCATGCTGCGCGAACACCTCGAGATGCTGGGCGAGAAGATCGCCGACCTCACCTACCGCCTGCAGGACGAGACCTTCCTCTCTCAGACCCCGGCCTCGATCATCAAGAGGGCACAGTCACAACTGGAGCAGATGAAGGCCGAGTACGAGGCAATCGACCGCGTGCTGAAGATGTACGGGTAGGAGAAGGGACAGGTTGCAGGTTGCGGGGTATAGGGGAGGAGCTTCAAGACGTGCGTGATACCCCCGCTGTCGCAATCGCTCGCTTTTCGGCGATGTTGGTTTTAAGCTAAGCGAATGCTGCAACTGGTACTCAACGACGGCCACCTCTCCGACGCGCTTCGCGAGGCGCTGGACAGCTGCCGCCACCGCCTGTTCATCGCGACGGCCGACGTGAAGGACCTGTACATTCCGCTGACGGGCGGGCGCGGAAGGAAATCGCGCGGCGTGAGCATCCTCGAGTTGTTCCGCCAGTTGTCGCAGCGCGACGTGGAGATCGACCTGCTGCATAGCGGCGTGCCCAGCGGCCCGTTCCTGGAGGAACTGAAGAAGGGCGGCATCCCGGCGAATCTCGTGATGCGGCGCTGCGTCCGCGTGCACGCCAAGGTGATCGTGGCCGACGGCAAGTGGATGTACCTGGGCTCGGCCAACCTGACTGGGGCGGGGCTGGGGGCCAAGAGCGCCCGCCGCCGCAACTTCGAAGCCGGCATCTGCACCGACGACCTCACGCTAATCGACCCGGTGGCCGACATGCTCCAGGACATCTTCGCCGGCGGCCAGTGCACCGACTGCGACCGCAAGGAACACTGCCCCGTGCCCCTGGAAGAGCCGGAGGTATAGGCTCTATCGAAGGGTGGCGGCCTTCCCAGGCCGCCGCCAATAACGCCGCCGGAGGGCGGCGGCCTGGGAAGGCCGCCACCCGTCAATCGCATGCCCTACCTCTGCCCGCCTCTCAAGGTGGTGGATTTTCATGGAGCGACGGGGTAGACTTCCGGCTCTCGTTTTACGGAACCCAACAAGAAGGAATCGAGCATGGAAGACAGATACGGCAACTTGATCAGTTCGCTGGCCATTCCCAACGACAAGCGCATCGTGCTGCTGGTGATGGACGGCCTGGGCGACGTCGATAACTCGGGCAAGGGCTCGGCCCTGCAGCAGGCGAAGAGGCCCAATCTCAATGCCCTCGCCGCCCGCAGCGCGGTGGGCCTGCTGACCCCCGTCGCGACCGGCATCACGCCCGGCAGCGGGCCGGGGCACCTGGGTCTGTTCGGCTACGACCCGCTGGTGTACGAGGTCGGCCGCGGCGTCCTCAGCGCCCTGGGCGTGGAGTTCCCGCTGGAGAACACCGACGTGGCCGCCCGCCTCAATTTCTGCACCATCGACAAGAACGGCAACATCACCGACCGCCGCGCCGGCCGCATTCCCGACGAAGAGAACCGCCGCGTGCTGGCGAAGATCAAGGCCAAGCTCCGCACCCCGGCCGGCATGGAGGTGTTCTTCGAGACCGAGGCCGAGCACCGTGCGGTGCTGGTGCTTCGCGGCAGCCACCTGGATGACAACATCGGGGACACCGACCCGCAGCAGACGGGCGTGCCGCCGCTGGTGGCCTCGCGGGCGCAGTACTCTGCCTCCGACACAGCCCGCAAGGTGACCGACATCATCGACCAGGTCCAGGCCATCCTGGCCGACGAGCCGAAGGCGAACATGATCGTCGCCCGCGGTTTCGCCAAGCACCCCAACTGGCCCAGCTTCGCCGAGCGTTTCAAGCTCAAACCCGCGGCCGTCGCCGGGTACCCGATGTACCGCGGCGTGGCCCGCCTGGTGGGCATGCCGGTCGTCTCCCGCCCCACCACCGCGGCGGATGTCTGCACCGAGGCAGCCAATGCCATGAAGGACTACAACTTCATCTACGCCCACTTCAAATACACCGACAAGACCGGCGAAGACGGCGACCTGGCCGGCAAGATCATGCGGATCGAGGAGATGGACGCCGCCCTGCCCAAGCTGCTGGCGGCCAAGCCCGACGTGCTAATCATCACCGGCGATCACTCGACGCCGCCGAGCATGAAGTCGCACAGCTGGCACCCGGTGCCGGTGCTGATGGCGGCGCCGCACCTTCGCGGGGGCGGCCCGGAAACCTTCGACGAAGTCGCCTGCCGCTGCGGCGAGATCGGCGTGATTCCCTCCAAGGAGATCCTGCCGCTGGCCATGGCCCACACGGGCAAGCTCGAGAAGTTCGGCGCATAACGGGCGACCCGTGCCATGAAGTTTACCTGCCGGAGGCAGGCGTCGCCCGCAGGGGACGCGCCGGCATGCCTCGCCCAAGCATGCCGGCGCGGGTAGGCTTCGGCATGGCACCCGCGACCCATGGAGCAAGATTGTGATGAACGCCCCCGCGACCGCAGAACTGATCGGTGAATTCGCCGTCGCCCCCTTCGGCGGCGACATGAACCGCCTGGCCGACATCAACGGCGACGGCAAGCTGGAACTGCTCACGCTGCAGTCGGCGGGCCAGATGAACCAGTCATTCTTCAAGACTCGCGCGGACATCGCCCCGGCCGACCGCGAGCTGACGTGTCTGACCGCCCTGACGCTCGACGGCCGCGTGCTGTGGCAGTACGGCAAACCCTACGCCGAGGAAGCCCCCTTCACCTGTCACGGCGGCGAACTGTACTGCATTGACGACGTCGACGGCGACGGCCGAATGGAGATCATCCTGATCGACCACGACACGCTGGTCGTGCTCGACGCGGCAAGCGGGGCCGTCAAGGCGCGCCACACTCTGCCCTCGGACAACTTCTCCATCGTGCTGACCGCGCAGTTCGGCGACCCCTCGCGAGGCCGGCAGATCGTCTGCAAGGTGAACGACCGCGCCTATGCTCCCTGGACGTACGGCAACCCGACCATCGTCTTGAACAGCGACCTCAGCGTTTACCTCGAGGCCTTCGAGACGCGCGCCGCCGGCCACGTGCCGGTGCTGCGCGACATCGACGGCGACGGGCGGGATGAGATGTTCATCGGTTACTCGCTGCTGGATCACGACGGCCGCCAGATGTGGCGGCTGGATTTCGGCCCGGATTTTGACTACGTCGACGACCACGCCGACGAGATCGGGATTGAGGAAACGCCCGACGGCCTGCACATCCGTTACGCCGGCTCGGAGGACTTCTTCGTCGTCGACCTGGCCGGCAACGTGCTGTGGCGGACGCACGCGGGACACAGCCAGACATCAACCGAGGGCGACTGGGGCCCGTCCGGCGAGCGGCGGATCATCCTGTGCGAGAAGAACCTGGGCCTCTGGGGCCTGGACGCCGCGGGCAACGTGCTGTGGAATCGCAAGGACATCAACGGCTACGCGACGCACGTCGTCCGCTGGTCGCGCGGCCAGCGCAAGACGTGGGCCCTGTTCACCCCCCAGCTTCGCCCGCTGTCGCAGCTGCCCGCCTGGAGCCAGCCCGCCGACAGCCGGGGCCTGTGGCCGCAGTTCATCGACGGCGACGGCCAACTGCTGGACGTGCTGCCCTGGCGCGATGAATACGCCCAGCCCTCGCGGCTGATCCGGGCGGGGCGCTCGTACGACTGCGGCGTCAAGTACAACTCCATGGTGCAGGATATCGACGGCGACGGGCTGGATGAGATCCTCGTTCACGACCGCCGCCGGGTATGGATATTTCGCAGTCCGCGGTAGGAGCGGGTGTATGATTCACCGGTCGCGGGCGTGAACAGAAAGACCATGGCCGGGACGGCCATGGGACGCACGGGCGAGACGCTCGTGCCACGTTAAGAGGAAGGAGCATTTCATGAGCGACATCCTCGTCGTTTATTACTCGCGGAGCGGCAAGACGCGGTGGGTGGCCCAGAAGCTGGCTGAACTGCTGGGGGCCGACGTGGAGGAAATCCTCGAAAAGAAGGACCGCGCGGGCGTCATGGGCTGGCTGGGCAGCGGCCGCGACGCCGTCATGAAGAAGCCCTCCGAACTCGTCAGCGAACACACCGTCGCCGGCCGCAAGGCCGTCCTCATCGGCATGCCCGTGTGGGCGTTCGAGCCCCCGCCGCCGATCCGGGCCTATGTGACGCAGGTGGACCTGGCCGGGAAGAAGGTCTTCGGCTTCTGCACGTTCGACGGCAGCGGTGGAGACAAGACGATGGCCTCGCTGGGCCAACTCGTCCCCGGTGGGCTCGCCGACTCGCTGAGCCTCAAGAAGCCGCTGGCCGACCAGGCCGCCGCCGACAAACAGATCATCGAGTTCGTTGCCCGGGTCAAGGCCCTGCTGCTTTGAAAATCACCGAATCGACGAACCCCATTGTCTACATCGACCCCCGTCGATACACTACCGCCCTTTCCCCAGGAGATTGAATATATGAATTCGGTCACGATCGAAATCGTCGGCGCGATGTCGCCGCTTGTTCTCAAGGCATCACAGCTGCTGCAGCGCCATATCGAGGAACAGACCGGCATCCCTGTCGCCGCCGGCAGCAAGGGCCAGATCGTCCTGAGCGTGCGGCCGGGCATGGGGACGGACGGCTATGCCATCGAGGACGGGCCCGGCGGCTCGGTCGCGATCGTCGGCAACGACGAGCGGGGCGTGATCTACGGCGTGGGCAAGTTCATCCGCACCTCGCACTACGCCCAGGGCGGCTTCACGCCGTCGGCCTGGCGGGGCACGAGCGTTCCCAAACGCCCCGTGCGCGGAATTTACTTCGCGTCACACTTCTTCAACTTCTACCACGCGGCCCCCGTGGCGGCGGTGCAGCGGTACGTCGAGGAACTCGCCCTGTGGGGCTGCAACACCCTGGCGGTATGGTTCGACATGCACCACTTCAACGGCATGGCCGACCCGGCGGCGAAGGACATGGTGCAGCGGCTGCGGATGATCCTGCAGGCCGCCAACACGGTCGGCATCACGGGCGCCCTGACTACGCTGGCCAACGAAGGCTACAACGACAGCCCCGAGGCGATCCGCGCCGACTGGACGGCCGGGCACGACGGCTACACCAGCCCGCCGGGCGGGCACTACCATCGCGAAATCTGCCCCCGCAAGCCCGGCGGCCTGGACTACATCATCAAGACGCGGCGCGAGATGCTCAACGCCTTCGCCGACCTCAACATCGAATATGTGTGGATGTGGCCGTACGACCAGGGCGGCTGCACGTGCAGCGAGTGCACGCCCTGGGGCGCCAACGGCCTGCTCGCCTGCGCCAAGCCCTACGCCAAGCTCGTCCGCGAGATCATTCCCAAGGCCAAGGTCATCCTCTCGACGTGGTATTTTGACCACTTCATCAAGGGCGAGTGGGAGGCTTTCGCCAAGGCCGTCGGCAAGGACAAGCCCGAGTACGCCGACCTGCTCATGGTGGACGACTACGGCGACCACTTCCCGCAGTACCCGCTGGAGCATGGCGTGCCCGGCGGCTTGCCCATGGTCACCTTCCCCGAGATCAGCATGTACAATATGTGGCCGTGGGGCGGCTACGGCGCTAACCCCCTGCCCAGGCACCTGCAGCATATCTGGGACGTATGCGGTAAGCACGTCGCGGGCGGCTTCCCGTATTCCGAGGGCATCTTCGAGGACCTCAACAAGGCCGTGAACCTGCAGCACTACTGGGGCGACCGCGACGCCATGGACACCGTCCGCGAATACGCCGCGTACGTCGCCTCGCCCGAGGTGGCCGAAGAGGTGACCGCGGCCGTGGAGATCATGGAACATAATCACCAGTTCCAGCACGCAACCAAAGGCCTGCCCGAGCCGCTGTCACAAGCGAAATCGGTGCTCTTCCCCCCTGATGGCGGGCCGTCGAAGTCGTCGCTGGTGAACGCCCCCGAGATGCCGAAGGCGGCCGCCTGCCTCAAGCTGATCGAGGCGGCGGAAAAGAAGATGACCTCCGCCGCCCGCGCGGGCTGGCGGTGGCGCCTGCTGAAGCTGCGGGCGCAGATCGACGTGGACCTCCAGCGGACCAAGGGCTTCCACGACGCGATCTCCGATGGCCTCTACAAGCAGGTCGAGGACATCTACTTCGCCCATCGCGGCGAGTTCGTCGTCTCCCCGCCCAGCCGGCAGATGTTCGTCCGCTGCTTCCTGGATAACAAGCCCAGCCAGTTATGAACGGTCACTTCGTCCGGACCACGCACACGCCGTAGGCAGGCAGCTTGGCGATGCCTTCGGCGCACTGGCCGACGATGACCTCGCCGGGGCCGACCTCGACCTCGGCGGCCTCGCGGCGGTGGTTGATCGCGAAGGTGATGTTGCCGCGGCGGACGACCTCGACGTACTTCGGCGCGTAGGGCCCGGCCTCGACGCCGGCGCGTTCGAGCGTCAGCGTCAGCATCGCATCGAGCAAGGCCTTGTCGACGAATGCCGCCAGGTAGTACGCGGCCCCGCGGCCGAACTTGTTGACGGTGACCGCCGGCTGACCGGCGAAGCTGTTGTCGGCGAACGTGCCGATCGCCCTGGCCGTCTCGAGCTCGATATCCTCGATGTACCTCACGGCCTGCCCGGTCTGGTCATCACCCAGTTTCACCGTCGCGGTCTCGTTCACCACGTTGGCGGCCGGCACCCACAGGGCCTGGTCGGCCTCGCAGGCGTTGTCGAGATAGTAATGGCTCTCGACGCGCAGGCCCATGACATCCTGCAGGCCGTCGGGCGCGCAGCGAGGGTGGTAGTTGCTGTTCGCGTCGCGCGTGGCCAGTTGCGGCTGCACGAGCACGACGCCCCCGCCGCGGACGTATTCGCGCAGCGCCTCGGCAAACTCCTCGCCCACGATGCACATCGAGGGCAGCAGCACGAGCTTGTACGCCTTCAGCGGCCGGTCGGGAGGAATGATGTCGGCCAGGATATTTCGCTCGTACAGCGCCTCGTGCATCGCGGTGATCTGGCCGGTGGAGGCGACGTACTTGCCCAGGCCGCCCGTCTCGAACGCCCAATGCGACTGGATGTCGTGCACGATGGCGACCTGCGCCTTGGGCAGCGGCATGCGTGCCAGCTTGGGCTCCAGGGCGGCCAATTCGTTGAACAGACTCGCCACGGCCTTGTAGCGGCGCCGCGGGCGGCCGGACGTCTCGATGATGCCCTGGAGGTTCTGCTCCTGCCCGCCCAGGCACGTCCGCCAGCGGAAGAAGATGTGCGCGACGCTGCCCCGCGCCATGGCCGAGAACGCCCACGCCCGCATCTGCGCCGCCGAGGGGCCCTTGCCGCTCGATAGCGCCGCCGAGCCCGTCTCGGTGATCCAGAACGGTTTGCCCGGCGCCATGTTGCGGTAGAGGTCCATGGCCAGGGCGTCGGCCGACTGCGTGGCGATGTCGAAGTAGAGGTCGTCGCAGACCATGTCGTACAGCTCGGCCTGCTTGTGATTGTCCAGCGGAGTGTAGATCGGGCCCATCATGTTGGTCGAGACGAGGGCCTTGGGGTGCAGGCGGCGGATGATGCCCGCCTGCTGTGCGGCGAAGTCGTAGAAGCTGTCGCTGTGGAAGCGGCGGATGTCCAGCTCGATGCTGGGGTAGCCCCCGGCCAGGCGAAGGGTGACCTGCTCCCAGGCGGTGAAGCGGACGGACCAGAACTTCGTCTGCCACGCCGCGTTGAGGGCCTCCAGCGTGCCGTAGCGCTGCTGGAGGTAGGCACGGAACAGCCCCACGCAGTGGTCGCAGTGGCAGAAGCCCGGCGACTCGGGGCCCAGTTCGTTGTCGATCTGCCAGCCGATCACGTTGCTGTGCGTCGACAATTCCGCCGCGAGCCGCTCGACCACGCGGGCCACGTGCCGGCGGTACGTGCTGCTGGTGGGACAATAATGACGGCGCCCGCCGTGGGACGCCCGCTTGCCGTCGCGGCCGACGATAAGCGTGTCGGGGTACTGATGGGTCAGCCATGCGGGCGGCGCAGCCGTGGGCGTGCACATCAGGACGTTGATGCCCGCGGCGGCCATCTTTCGAACCACCGTGTGCAGCCAGTCCAGCGTGAAGTGCCCCTCGGCGACTTCCATCTCAGTCCAGGCGAACTCGCCGATGCGGACGAGATTGATGCCCGCCTTCTTCATCAGGCGGATATCTTCATCCCATCGCTCCCCCGGCCAATACTCGGGATAGTACGCCACGCCACGGTGTTGGATCATCGAGTCTTCCTTGGTGCATCACGTTGCGTCGTTCAAGTCGCCAGGCTCTCTGGGGTGCCATGCCGAAGCGTCGCGCTGTTCGCGACGCGCCGGCATGCCTCGCCTGGGCATGTCTTCGCGGCTGCGGATACCATCATCTCGCTCACTGCGACCGAGGCATGCCGGCGCGAGTACGCTTCGGCATGGCACCCGGCGGGCGATTACTTCTTATCGAGCACGTCAATCGGGGGCATGGCCTTGCCTTCGAGGTACTCGAGGCTGGCGCCGCCGCCGGTGGAGATGTGCGTCATCTTGTCCTCGAGGCCCATCTGCTCCACGGCCGCCGCGGAGTCGCCGCCGCCGATCACGCTGGTGGCCCCGCTGCCGGTGGCCTTGGCCACGGCCTCGGCGACCGCCTTGGTGCCCTTGGCGAAATCGGGCATCTCAAACACGCCCATCGGCCCGTTCCATACCACGGTCTTGGCCGAGGCGATGATCTTGCCGTACTCCGCGATCGTCTTGGGGCCGATGTCCAGCCCCAGCAGATTGTCGGGGATGTTCACGTCGCCCACGGCCACCGGCTTGCCCGCGGTCTGGGCCTTGAAGTCAAAGCTGTCGGTGGCGATGTGGTCGACGGGCAGGACGATCTTGCCGGCCGCCTTGGCCAGCAGGCCCTTCATCTCCTCGACCTGGTCGGCCTCCACGAGGCTCTTGCCGACGCTGACGCCCTTGGCCTTGAGCAGCGTGTAGGCCATCGCGCCGCCGATGAGGATGGTGTCCACCTTGTCCAGCAGCTGCGAGATCAGCTTGATCTTGTCGGAAACCTTCGCCCCGCCCAGGATCGCCACGAACGGGCGCTTGGGGGCCGCGACAGCCTCGTGCAGGTAGCGGATTTCCTTCTCCACCAGGTAGCCCGCGACGGCAGAACCGCCCTTGGCCTGGATGGCCTTGGCCACGCCGTACATGCTGGCGTGCTTACGGTGGCAGGTGCCGAACGCGTCGTTCACATACAGGTCGCCCAGCTTGGCCAGCTCGGCCACGAAGTCGTCATGCGTCTTGGCCTGCTCGGCCGTGAGCTTCTTGTCGGGGTTCTTCTTGGCCTTGTCGGGCATGGTCTCGCCCGCGTTGAAGCGGACGTTTTCGAGGATCAGCACGTCGCCGGGCTTGAGGGCGGCGGCGAGCTTCTGGGCCTCGGGGCCGACCACTTCCTTGGGCCCCAGCACGACCTTCTTGCCGAGCAGTTCGCCCAGGCGGTCGGCCGCGGGCTTCAGCGAGCCGTCGGGCTCGAACTTGCCATCAGGGCGGCCGAGGTGGCTCATCAGCACCAGCTTGCCGCCCTGCTTGAGGACGTGCTGGATAGACGGCAGCGCCTGCACGATGCGGCGATCGTTGGTGATCTTGCCGTCCTTGAGCGGCACGTTGAAGTCCACCCGCATGAGAACGGTCTTGCCGGCCACATTGATATCCGCGACTGTCTTGGTTGCCATTGCGTTTCCTCTTTCAGCGTTTGTTTGGGCGACGCCCGCAGGGACGCCGCATCTTGACGAGCCAGAATGGTAAGTTTCGCACCGCCGTTTGGCAATAGGCTCGCACGCATTCGTCGCCGGCACGCGAGGCGGGCGATGCACGCCGCGCCCCGATGCCGATTGACAAAAGCGCAGCCTCCCCGCACGATGGCCGCACCAGAGGAGACTTCATCTATGGAACCGCTGCTCCGCGTGGAAACAAAGGCGTGCGTTTACATCCCGATGCGCGACGGCGTGCACCTGGCCGCCAACCTGTACCGCCCCGTCAAGGCCGGCCGATACCCCGCCATCCTTTCCCGCACCCCCTACGGCCGCGCGGCGAAGGAAGCGGGCGAGTTCTTCGCCGCCCGGGGGTACGTCTATCTCGCCGCCGAGGGCCGCGGCTCCGGCAGTTCCGAGGGCCGCTACACCTACTACAACATCCAGGAAGGCATCACCGACGGATACGACCTCGTGGAGTGGCTGGCGGCACAGGATTTCTGCGACGGCAACGTCGGCACGTGCGGCGGATCGGCCGGGGGCATCTACCAGATCCTCACCGGCTGCATGCGGCCGCCACACCTGCGTTGCATGAGCGCCGCGGCCTACCCGCTGGACTTCTACACCGACCAGTGGTACCCCGGCGGCGTGCTTCGCCTGGCCAACCGCATCGGCTGGTGCCAGGGGGTCGCCAACGGCCGCTGCGGCCCCGACGCGGTCTTCCAGGACCGCCGCGAGGACATCAGCGACGCCGCCTACGAGCGCCAGCGCCGCCTGCACGCCGACCGCTTCGCCGCCTTCGAGCGCAATCTGCGCAACGCCCCCATGGGCAGCCTGCACTGGGCGAAGGATTGCTTCGACAACCCCATCCGCACGGCCGCGTGGGACGCCATCGACCTCACCGAGCGACTCAAGCAGATCAACGTCCCCGTGCTGCACACGGGCGTGATCTACGACCACTTCGGCATCGGCACGGTCCGCGGGTTCCAACTGCACCCGGGCCCCAAGCGGCTGATCATGGTGCCCGGCAACCTGGGCTTCGAAGCCCCCTATGACGACGCGGCGAGCTATCACAACGACCTGGAGTGGTTCGACCACTACCTCAAGGGCCGGCCGCTGGACGTGCTGAACCCACGCGTCTCCTACTACTGCACCGGCGCCGGAACGTGGCTGCACTTCGACGACATGCCCCCCACCCAACCGCTGGCGCTGCACCTTGGCGAGGGCGGCACGCTGGGCCGGGAAGCGGCGTCTTCGCTGGCGGCCCCGGCCTGTCTGACGCACGACCCGGCCAGGCCGCTGGCCTCGCCGCGCACGCCCGAGGAAACCAACGGCTTCGGCTCTCAGGCGGGCGCGGTCACCTTCGAAACGGCCCCGCTGGACAAGCCCCTCACCGTGGTGGGCGAGGCACAACTGCGTCTGAAGCTTCGCACCGACCTGCCCGACGCCAATGTCATCGGATGGATCTGCGCGGTCGGCCGCGACGGCAAGGTGCGTCGCCTCAACTTCGGCGCCCGCAAGCTCACGCTGCGCGACTCCTGCAGCCGCCCCCAGCCGCTGCCCAAGGGACCCTTCGAGGCCGCGGTGTCGTTCTGGACGGTTAGCCATCGTTTCGACGCCGGCCAGCGGCTGGCCGTGACGCTCTCGCTCAGCGACCACCCGTTCTTCGAAAACTCCCCGCAGGCCGGCCGCCTGGACCTGCTGGGCGGCACGCTCTCGCTCCCCGTGCTGCCGGGATGAACACGCTACTAAAGCCTGGCCCTCCGAACCACGATGATAAGTGTAAGGTTGGAGGTAGATTTATGGCCACCAGTACGCTCATAGGATCGAATACGTCCACGGCGTCGGAAGTGAAATTCGGCACGGTGGGCTGCCAGGGGCTCCTGGAGAATCTCTTCGAGGCGGTGTATTTCGCCACGCCGCAGCGGAGCATCACGTTCTGGAACCCCGCGGCCGAGGCCCTCACCGGCTATCGTCGCGAGCACGTCGTCGGCAAGAGCTGCTGCGAGGACCTGCTCGTCCACCTTCAGAACGACCCCGCCGGCGCCTGCTCCGGCTGGTATCCCGCCGCGCAAACGCTGCAGGACGGCCAGGCGCGGACGGCCGACGTCTTCTTCCGCCATCGTGAAGGCCACCTCCTGCCGGTGCACGTCCGCGTGGTGCCGCTGTATGACGCGGCGGGCAGCATGGCCGGCGTGGTGGAGATCCTCAAGGACCAGCAGATGCCGCCTGGCATCCAGTCGGCGGAGGCTCTGGCGTTCATCGATCCCCAGACCAAGCTCGCCAGCCGGCAATACCTGGAACTCCGCCTGCGGTCGCGTTTCGACGAAATGCGCCGCTTCGGCTGGACGTTCGGCGTGATCTGCGCGAGCATCGACGGCCACGTCGAGGCCCGGGCCCAGTGGGGTGACGCGACCTACCAGCAGTTGGTGGCGATGATGGGCAAGACCTTCGCCAACAGCCTGCGATCGTTCGACGTGGTGGGCCGGTGGGAGGAGCACATCTTCCTGGCGATCGTGCCGATCCTTCAATACAGCGACCTGTACATCATCTGCGAACGCATCCGCACGATGGCGGGCAAGGCGTTCCTCATGGTGAACGAGAAGCCCGCCAGCCTGACGGTGTCCATTGGCGCTGCCGGCGCCGACCCCAAGGATTCCATCGATAAGATCCTCCAGCGCGCCATGCTGTGGATGAACCGCAGCGCCCGCCGCGGCGGCGATCAGATCTCCGTATAGGCCCACGTCGCTGGTGAACGGGTGGCGGCCTTCCCAGGCCGCCGCCCCTGACTGCGTTCTTGGCGGCGGCCTGGGAAGGCCGTCACCCCCAATTGCGGCCGGGGCGCGCAGGCGAAGATGCCCTACGCCAAATCGGCATCGAAGTAGGCGCGCACATCGGGCGGCACGGGCGGGATGTCGCGAGGGGCCGAGCCGCTGCGAAGCGAGTCGGTGGCCTGGCAGCCGGCGGCGACGCTGTAGCGGGCGGCGATCGGCGAGGTGCTCACCTTGCCCCCTTCGCGAACGTAGCGGACGAACTCCTCGACGATCCGCGGATCGGCCCCGCCGTGCGAACCGTCCACCGCGGTAATGGGATACTCCACGTCACCCTGGGGCTTGTAGAACGCTCGCTTGTTCCACAGCCTCACCACGCTCTCGCCGGGGGCATCGCCGAAGTTCTCCACCCGGCCCTCGGTGCCGATGACGGTGTAGTTCCGCCACGCGTCGGGCGAGAAATGGCACTGCTGGTAACTGCAGAACACGCCGTTGTCCAGCTCCATCAGCATCATGCTGATGTCCTCGATGTCCACAATCGGGTTGAGGCCCTTCTGCGACAAGGGCGGCCAGTTGTCGAAGGTCCAGGAGATCTTCGGCGGCTCGGTGGGCTTGCGGTGGTCGGCGATCTGCCCGTAGACGGTCAGCCCGCCCATGGCTGAGACCCGGCGGCTGTAGCCATGGCAAAGCCAGTGCAGCACGTCGATGTCGTGGGCGGCCTTCTGCAGGAGCAGCCCGGTGGACTTGGCCCGCTCAGCGTGCCAGTCCTTGAAGTACGCATCGCCGCCGTAGGAGATGAAATGGCGGCACCAGCCGGCCTTGACCTCACCGATGGCGCCGGAATCGATGAGTTCCTTCATCTTGAGCACCACGGCGAAGTGCCGCATGTTGTGCCCGAGGTACAGCTTCACCTTGTTCCTATAAGCGGCATGGAGAATCCGATCGCAGCCGGCGATGGTGATCGCCATCGGTTTTTCGAGGTAGACGGCCTTGCCGGCTTCCAGAGCGGCCACCGCATGCTCCTCGTGGCAGAAGTCGGGGCTGGTGATGAAGACGGCCCCGACATCGCCCCGCGCGAGGATCTCGCGGTAGTCGGCCGTGACGAAGGTGTCGGGGCCATACTTGGCCTTAAAGGCGTCCAGGGCCCTGGGGTTGGGGTCGGCCCCGGCGACCAATCGCACGCCTGCCTCGGGCTTGTGCGCGTACGCGGCCAGGCCGCCCCTGCCGCCGGCACCGATCACACCGATCCGCAATTCCTTGGTCATACCTGTTGCCTTTCTGGCCGCCATGCCCGTTCAGCGCCGAAAGAGTTGAACGGGAGGGGCGAAAGTAGTCATATAGGGAGGAACCTGAAGCGCGTCAACGTTTTTAAGGATCATTGAGAAAGACGAGAAGGAATGGCCTTACCCCTGGACACGACAATCTGGCGAGGAATGCAGGTCTGCCACCCTGCCGAGTGGGAGCTGTCCACGGCGTCAGTCTTTGGCGAGGACGGCCGCTGCGGCTTCAGCGACCGCGCGTACGAGCGGCTGGACGTCCGCTGGCGGCCGCTGAAGTACGTGCCCGACATTGAGACGATGGTTATGAAGCACCGCCAGCGTCTGGAGAAGGAAACCGAGCTTTCGAACCTCACGCAGGCCCCGCCCGAGTGGCGCGGGCTGATGCGAAAAGCCCCCCAGGGCGCCACGATCATCCACGCCGGACGCTTTTTTCAAACCCAGCGGCTGATGGTCGAGGCGATGCTCGTCTGGCCGCAGCAGCGCGACGCCGACGCCGAACACGCCATCCTGGAGTCGATCACGCCCCGGGCGATTCAGGACGGCCGCCACACGTGGCAGGCGATGGGAATTGAGATGACCGCCCCGGGCGATTACGACCTGTACGAGTCGAACGCCGAGGTGGGCCGCGTGAAATGGGTGTTCCGCCGCGAGGCGATGAAGGAGCCCTCGTTCACCGTGCAGCGGATCGCCATGCCGGAGTACTGGCTGAAGGGTTCGCTGGCCGACTGGCTGGGTCGGCAGTTGCCGGCCGACCAGACGATCGTGGAGCAAGGGCCGGTGAATTGCTGCGGTCACACCGGAGAACAGTTGCTAAGTCGGGGCGTGATCGGTAAATTTGCCTCTCTGCGAGGGCGTCGCCGCTTGCGGCACGACTGGGCATGGCAGTGCCCGATCGAGCGGCGGGTCTACCACGTGACGTTCGTGCAGGAAGGCCGAGACGAGGAGTTGGACCTGCCCGAGGCGTTCGCCATCCGTTGCTGCCGGCCCGCGCCGGTCGTAGTCCGGAGCGGGTCATGAGCGAAGAGAAGGGCTCCGAACGCGTCGATGCCCAGGCCATGCTGCGAGCGCGCCCTTTCGCCAACGAGGCGATGGAGCGCGAGCGGCTGTCGGACGGGCGGCTGGTGGTTTCGGTGCCCCTGCGGCGGCCGCGATACCTGGTGCCGCCCCTGAGTTGGCTGCTGCCGTTCTCGTCACATCGGCGGGTGGAGTTGGACCCCCTGGGGGTCGAGGTGCTCGACCGCTGCGACGGGCGGCACACGGTAGAGTCCATAGTTGAGCAGTTCGCTTCGGACCATAAACTGACGTTTCGCGAGGCCCAGCTGGCGGTGATGCAGTTCCTCCGCCAGCTGACCCAACGCGGCCTGGTGGCCGTCGTGGGCGTGGAAGAGGATTCCGAGAAACGATGAACATCGAAATACGCAATCAAGTCCGGCTGTCGATGGCCAAGTGCATGGAGCTGGTCCTCAGTGGCGTGAAATACCGCCTCTTCCGTGCGGCCATCACGGTGACCATCATCGCCCTGGCGGTGACCTTCCTGATGACGATGCTGACCGAGAGCCTCGTGGCCCGCCGCGTGGCCGCCGCCATCAGCTCGCAGGTAGCGCCGCGCGAGAACTTCAGCTTCTGGGTCGGCCGCATCAGCCAGCCCATCACCGAGGATCGCCTTACGCGCGAGCTGGCCGGGCTGTCGCCCGGCGGCCCCCGCTGGAAGGAAATTGCCCTCTGGGGCAGCCTCAGTGAAGCGCAGATGCAGCAGCTGTGCGACGTGGCCCGCCGCCAGGTGAGGTACGAAGACTACTTCGCCCGCCTCTCGCCCGGGCAGCGCCAGCCGCTCGTCGGCAGCGCCAAGTCCAACGAGATCTTCGACCGCCTGCAGAACCCCGCGCACCTCGCGCAGTTCCAGGGCGAACTGCCCAACATCTCCGACCCCCTGCCCGGAAAGCCCGAGGAGTTCCAGGCGTTCCTCGCCGACTGGAAGACGCAGGAGCCCCTGCGCGACACGATCATCAAGACGCATGACGCCCGCTTCGCCGCCCTGTTGAAATCGCAGGGCAACCGCGCCCCGGCCGAGGTGCTCGCCCAGGGCGACGACGCCGTGCTGGCCGCCATCACGCAGCAGGGCTTCCAGATCACGCGGGACGAACTGGGCTCGCTGAAGCAGTTCGCCTCGCTGACGCTGGACGCCGACCGCCTGGGGCGCCTGGTGGCCATCGTCCGCCTCAAGCGCCGCCTGGCCGAACGCGTCGGCGCCCCGGTGGGCGAGACCGACGCGGCCAAGCTGTTCGCCGCCGTCACCTCCGAGGCCGACGCGCAGTGGCTGGTGGGCCAGGTGGGCGAGCTCCGCGACCGCCTCGCCGACGTGCTGTGCGACGTGGCCCGGCGCGAGCTGTGCGACAACAAGGCCGAACTGAAGAAGCTGCTCTCGCCCGCGCGGAAGGAAAAGGACAGCGCCGGCAAGGAAGTGAAAATCCCCGCCAAGTACCAGGCCGCACCGCAGGCCCTGGAACTGTTGACGGCGGCCAGCCACAAGAAGCTGCAGGAGTGCGGCATCAAGCCCGCCGACGTGCCGCAGCTCAATGAACGCATCGCCAAGGTCCTGGCTGCCGAGGTCGCCAGCGAAAAACCGGAGGCCATGAAGCCGGAGGATTCCTCCCTGCTGGCTGCCAAGGACCAGATCCTCCAGTTCAACCTCACGCCGCAGCGGATCATGCAGGCGGCGGCGCACCAGCAGGCACAGACCAACCTCAACCTCGTCGAGGCCGTGGTCTCGCAGGCGGCCGCCAGCGGCACCACCAGCAGCTCCAGTGCCTTCAGCAGCCGGACGATCTGGCTGCTGGTCGTCAGCTTCCTGGTGTGCATCGTGGGCATCGCCAACGCCATGCTCATGAGCGTGACCGAGCGATTCCGCGAGATCGCGACGATGAAATGCCTCGGCGCCACCGACTCCTTCATCATGGTGAACTTCATCCTGGAATCGGTGATGCAGGGCCTGGCCGGAAGCGGCGCGGGCATGCTGCTGGGCCTCCTGCTGGGCGGGCTTCGCTCGTGCGCGACGTACGGGTGGGTGGCCTTGCAGAATTTCCCCGTGATGGACATCCTGGCCACCGCCGGCCTGTCGCTGGTGGTGGGCGTGGTCGTTTCGGCCCTGGCGGCCGTGTATCCGGCGGCGGTGGCGGCCCGGCTGGCCCCGATGGAAGCGATGCGAATCGAATAGCACCCCAGCATGAGTAGCGAGTGGATATGAACGAGACAAATACAGCAACGAGCGGCGCCGGCGTCGTGCCCGACAAGGGCGAACGCCCCGTCATCATCCGCACCAAGAGCCTTAAGAAGTCCTACCAGATGGGGCAGATGACGACGTGGGCCCTGCGCGGCATCGATACCGAGCTCTACCGCAGCGAGTTCATCTCGGTGCTGGGCCCCTCCGGCAGCGGCAAGAGCACCTTCTTCAACATGGTCGGCGGCCTCGACAGCCCCACCTCCGGCCGCGTCTTCATCGACGAGGTCGACGTCGCACAGCTGTCGGCCGTGGAGCTGGCCTTTTTGCGCTGCCGCAAGATCGGCTACATCTTCCAGACCTACAACCTGGTGCAGTACATGACGTGCCTGGAGAATGTGACCGTGCCGATGGCGTTCGCCGGGGTGAACCCCGACGAGGCCCGCGAGCGCGGCATGGGCCTGCTGGACATGGTGGGGCTCAAGGAACGCTGGTTCCACAAGCCCATCGAGATGTCCGGCGGCCAGCAGCAGCGTACGGCCATCGCCCGCTCGATGGCGAACCTGCCGTCGATCCTGCTGTGCGACGAGCCCACGGGCAACCTGGACCTTCGCACCGGGGCCGAGATCCATGAGATCCTGCACCGCCTGAACAAAGACAAGGGCGTCACCATCATCTGCGCCACGCACGACCACCGCCTGATCAACCTGTCCGACCGCATCATGTGGATCCGCGACGGGCAGATCGAGCGGCTCGCCGAGCGCAGCGACGTGAAGATCGAGACCGGCAGCATCGGAGGCAAGGAAAATGAATAGGCGTCGCTGGATCCTGGTCATGATCGGCGTCGTGGTAGCCGTCGCTGGCCTTTGGCTGGCGAAACGAGAGAAGCCCGCGATCGCCCCGCCCCCCGCCCCGGCCAGCAAGCCCACTAGCCAATCGGCCACGCAGCCGGCGTTCGTGCCTCGCCTGTTCGGCGACGACCTCTTCGCCGGCCTGTCGGCCAAGCTGGCCTCCGTCACGCCGCAACAGCCCGAGTGGACGCCGTCCAGCGGGTCGGCATTTCAGCTCGACATCGGCATGCTGGCCGCCGGCAACCACCGCCTCGCTGGCTTCAAGGACCCCAATGCCGGCAGCCTCCGGGCCGGCGAGTACGTCCGTACGCGGCTGGAGCTGATGGGCTTCGTGCAGGAGCCCAACGCCCCCCAGCGACTGTTCATCCAGGATTTCCCGATCGTCCAGAATTTCCCCGGCGAGTGCACGCTGGAGGCCGACGGCAAAAAGATCAACATCCTTCCCCTGCGGCCCAACGTGCTTCAGGCCGTCGTCACGCCCCCCGAGGGCCTCGTCGGCAAGACGCTCTACGCCGGCAAGGGCCTCCTGGCCGACTACGGCAAGCAATTGCCCGACGGCCGCATCGTCGTCCTCGACTTCGACTGTGAGAACCGCTGGCAGGACGCCTACGCCATGGGCGCCCAGGCGGTCATCTTCATCGGGTCCAGTGAGCCTGCCGTCAGTTCACAGCATTTCGTTCTCATGCCCGCCAACCTGCCGCGGTTCTTCGTGACGGCCGAGCAGGCGAAGGAACTCGAGCTCACCACGCGGCCGCGGGAGGTGAAGCTCGTCTCCACCAGCCGCTGGGCCGAATGCACCGGGCGCAATGTGATCGCCTGCATCCGCGGCACCGACCCCAGGTTCGACAAGAGCGACAAGAACGCCATGCCGCAGGCCCTGGTGCTGGCCGCCCCGCTGGACACCTACGGCGAGGTGCCGCTGCTGTCGCCCGGCGCCCGCGACGCCGGCAACTGCGCCGCCCTGCTGGCCCTGGCCGACTACCTCCGCGTCAACCGCCCCCGCCGCGACGTCATCCTGTGCTTCTTCGACGCCCAGACGCTCAACCACATGGGCGCCCGCGCGTTCTACGGCGCCGCCTTCCGAGGCGGCTCGGTCAAGGCCATCAAGCTCGAGGAGGTCCGAAAGAATATCGAAGAGGAAACCTCCTTCCGCCGCACGATCCTGTCGCTGCTGGAGAAGGTGCAGGCGAACCTCGAGAATATCGCCGCCACGCAGAAGCCCCCCTTCCACGATCTTGCCTCGGTCATCCCCGAGGTGGTCCGGAAGGATGAACGTTTCCACGACCTCATCCTCATCCTTCGCGAGGCGGCCAAGCTTAAGACCAATGAATTGATGGAGGATCTGCGGCCGCTGCGCATCGAGGCCGAGAGCCTCAAGTACCAGTCTCGCGCCCTGTCCGACGAGACGAAGATGGACCAACTCCTCAAGCAGGCCGACCGCCTCGAGCGCGACGCCAACATGCTCCAGCGTACCGACGACGGCTGGAACATGGTCCTGCGGACCGTGCACTACCAGGAATTCCCCGAGCAGAAGAAGGACCCGGACGCCAACTACATCGACAAGCACGCCACCGTGCTGGCGATGACCTCTACCCTGACGAACGAGACCATCGCGTTGCAGAAGCGGCGGCTGGAAGAACTGGGCGCCGCCCTGGCCCGCAACGTGCAGGACATTGGCCTTCGCGAGGAAATCGGCTACGGCAAGCAGGACGTCGTGCTGCACCTGAGCCTCAACCTCTCCGACGCCCGCAACCAGTGGGGCCTCATCCACGGCGAAAACAGCATGGCGCTGCACAACGACACCGTGGGCAACTACGGCCAGTTGTACATCGCCATCCGCGCGGCCATCGCGGGTCTGGCGCGCAACACCTTCTTCGCCCCTACCATCGCCCAGACCTTCGACTCGCGCATGTACGCCCCGGGCCTCTATGCCGACAGCAGCGCCGTCGCCCGAAGTTTCAGCTTCTTCAACCTCGCGGCCATGACCATCTTCGACCGAATGCCGCGGCAGGGCCAGCCTTGCGACACGCTGGACAGGCTCGACAGCAACACGATGGCCGCCCAGGCGCTGCAGCTGCCGTCGCTGGTCAAGGCCCTGGGCGATACGGCGGCCCTGGACCTCACCCGCAACCTCGCCGCCGACGCCAAGATCGTTGAGCCCAAGTGGGCGGGCAACAAGTCCGCCGGGCCCAGCATCCTGGGTTCGGGCAACGCCCTGCAGGCCCGCCCGGCCAAGGACTGCTTCGTCACCGTGCTCTCGGGCCACTGGTCGGCCATGGCGCCTTCGGCCATCCCGCCGGGGTTCGTGCCGGCGCTGATGTACAAGACGAACACCAACGGCAACTTTGCCGCCGGGCCGTACTCCATCACCACCTACCTCAACGACAAGCCGATCGTCTGGGCGGCCAAGCACGACGACAACGGCCTGTTCCGCGCCGTCACCGGCGCGCTCAAGGGCGAGGACAACCTCGCCAAGGCCAGCGTGCAGCTGTTCCGCTGCCTGTCCAAGACGGTCGTCGGCTACGGAGTCGATCGCGGGTCGAGCACGACGTTGGCGATGCGTGAGATTCCCGAGTCGGCCACCGCCTTCCCGGGCGATCGGTCGCTGTCGTGCGAGGTGGGCAACATGCTCACGCTCTTCGCCCCCTACGACGCCAAGGGCATGAAGCTGTTCAACCTCAACGGCGCGGTCATCCTGCACAACAACGACACCGCCCGGGAATACCTCGGCGACGGCATCTCGCTGCGCAAGCCGTTCGAGCACCCGAAGACGCTCCAGTTCACCGCCCACGATTTGCGCATCCTCAACGAGTATCGCCTCAAGCTCCTCCGCAGCGTCCGCATCCACCAGGGCTCGCTGGAGGTTCTCCAGGGCGAGGCCAAGGAGATCGAGGAACGCGGCGCCAGCCAGCTCGAGGCACTCGCCTCGGGCACGGCCGACGCCAACGCCTCGCTGCAGAAGCCCATGGGCGACCTGGCCGCCGCCACCGCCTATTCCCGCGGCGCGTA
Organism: uncultured Planctomycetaceae bacterium; assembly: GCA_964616985.1. GTDB lineage: Bacteria > Planctomycetota > Phycisphaerae > SM23-33 > SM23-33 > CAZTVF01. The sequence goes on along the minus strand of CAZTVF010000058.1, from coordinate 6,577 downwards.
CGCCCCGCTGGTCGCCGTCATCAACGACCTCGTCACCGCCGTCGTGCTCCTGCTGCTGCTGGCCATGCCGTTTGCCTTCGCCCTGGAGCGCCTGCTGATCGGCACGCCCCACATCTACCGCCAGATCGCGTGGTTCGGCCTGTTCTTCCTGCTCACCTTCGCCGTGCTGTATCTGGTGAACCCGGCCTTCCGCATCGCCTCCACGCCGGTGATCATCTTCCTGGCCTTCACGATCATCCTGCTCAGCACGCTGGTCATCTTCATCATGGTCCGCAAGCTGCAGGCCGAGATCCGCAAGACCCAGGGCCTCTCGCTCACGGTGCACTCGGCCGACGTCTCGCGTCTCAGCACGATGATGGCCGCCGTGAACATGGGCATCTCCACGATGCGCCGCCGGCCCATCCGCACCGTGCTGACGGCCGCCACGGTGGTGCTGCTGACGTTCACCATCCTCACCTTCGCCTCCTTCGGCAGCGAATACGGCGTGCGCTCCAACTACCTGGGCCCCATGAGCGGCGGCGATTCGCGCATCCTGATCCGCCAGCAGCTGTGGGCGCCGCTGAGTGACGCCAGCTTCGAGACCCTCCGCGGCCACTTCTGGGACGAGGCCACCGTCATCCCGCGTTACTGGATCGCGCCGACGGCCGCCGAGGCCAAGGCCGCCGCCGCCGCAAACAACGCCGAGCTTCGCTCGCTGCTGACGCTGGAGAAGCCCGACCAGGTCGTGCCCTTCTCCGCCGCCATCGGCCTCAACCCCATCGACATCCGCCGCCAGCAGTTGGCCGACCACTTCGACGGCAAGCTCGAGCTCCTGGAGCAGAACGGCGTGTTCCTCTCCGACGCCTACCGCAAGACGCTGGGCCTGACGGAGGCCGACGTCGGCAAGAAGAACCTGCTGGTGTACGGCTACACGATGGTGTATGCGGGCGTGGCCCGTTCGACCATCGCCTCGCAGACGATGCTCGAGGGCTCCAGCCTCATGCCCGTCGACTATCAGTCGTCGTCCGGCGACGCGCAGACCACCACCACGACCAGCACCGTCACCGAGACCTCCGACGTGCAGAGCCACCAGTTCGTCAACTACAGCCCCGACGAAGTGGTCATCGTCTCCGACGCGTCCGCCCGCCGGATGGGCGGCAAGATCCGCTCCATCACGCTGTATCCCGCGCAGCCGCAGCGGATCGCCGAGCTCGGCCAGCGGGCCGCCAAGATCACCAAGCTGCCCACCTACGTCGGCGAGGGCGGCAGCGTGTCGCGGCTGTACTTCACCACCCTGACCAGCGCCAGCGGCTGGAAGGACCTGCTGATCCCGGTGCTGCTGGGCGGCATGATCATTTTCGCCACGATGCTGGGCAGCGTCAGCGACCGCGAACGCGAAATCTACACGTTCAGCTCGCTGGGCCTGGCCCCCCCGCACGTGGCCAGCCTGTTCTTCGCCGAGGCCGCCGTCTACGCCGTCACCGGCGGCATGGGCGGCTACCTGCTGGGCCAGATCGTCGCACGCCTGCTGGCGTGGCTGAGCACCCTCTTCAACTTCTCGGTGCCCACGATGAACTACAGCTCCACCAACGCGATCGTGACGATCCTGATCGTGATGGCGACGGTGCTGGTCTCCACGATCTACCCGGCGCTGAAGGCCTCGCGTTCGGCCAACCCGGGCATCCAGCGGGCGTGGCGCATCCCCAACCCGGTGGGCAACCTCTACGACCTGGTGTTCCCGTTCACCGTCTCGGCCTACGACATCGTGGGCGTGGTGACGTTCCTCAAGGGGCACTTCGACAACTACAGCGACACGTCCCTGGGCGTGTTCGCCACGTCGGACACGGCCGTCTTCCGCCAGAAGAACAACAACATGCTGGGCCTTCGTGCGACGGTGGCACTGGCCCCGTTCGACCTGGGCGTGAACCAGCGTTTCGCCCTGCTCAGCCAGCCCAGCGACATCGAGGGTATCGACGAGGTGCGGATCATGATCGCCCGCCTCAGCGGCGCCCAGGGCGACTGGCAGCGTGCCAACCGCGTGTTCGTCAATGACCTCCGCAAGCAGTTGCTGATCTGGCGCTCGCTGCCCACGGAAGTAACCGACCGCTACCGCCAGAAGACGCTGGAATCTCTCGCTCACCTGCCCGTGGAGCAGGTTGACCCCACGACCATTGGAGAGGCCTCGTGAGTACGATTCGAATGGACAAGGAGCTGGAGCAGTACCGAAGCCTCATGCAGGTGCCCTCGACGTTCGAGGAAGGCTTCACCTGGACCGCACTGATCGGCGCGACGTTCATTGCGCTGCTGATGGTGCCCGGGGCGATGTACATGGGCCTGCTGGCCGGCGGCGGCATCTCCAGCCAGTGGGTGACCGTCATCCTCTTCCTGGAAGTCGCCCGTCGCGCCCACAAGCAGATCAAGCGCCCCGAGCTGTTCGTGCTGTTCTACATGTCGGCGGCCGCCATGGGCAACCCCTTCGGGGGCATGCTCTGGAATCAGTTCTTCGTCCGCAGCCAGGCCGTCGCGGGGGCGGGCCTCACCGACGCCATCTCGCAGGTGTACTGGCTGGCCCCGACGGACCCGGCCGTGCTCGATCAGCGCAACTTCTTCAATCCCGCCTGGTACCCCGCCATCGGCATGGTGCTGTTCGGCACGATCGTCGGGCGTTTCTCCGGCACGGTGCTGACGTACGGCCTGTTCCGAATCGCCAGCGACATCGAAAAGTTGCCCTTCCCCCTGGCCCCCATCGGGGCCCAGGGCATCATGGCCCTGGTCGAGCAGCAGAGCGAGGAGGGCGCCAAGACTCAGACGAAGGAAGGTTGGCGATGGAGGGTCTTCTCCATCGGCGGCGTGCTGGGCATGTGCTTCGCCCTCGTCTACACGGCCCTGCCGGCCATCTCGGGCGCCATCTTCGGCACGCCCATCCAGATCCTGCCGATCCCGTTCGTTGATCTCTCGGCCCGCACGGCCGACCTGCTGCCGGCCGTCGCCACGGGCCTGACGCTGGACCTGGGCGTGTTCATGATCGGCCTGGTGCTGCCGTTCTACGCGATGCTGGGCACGTTCCTGGCCATGATCGTTACCTGCATCGCCAACCCCATCCTCCAGGATCGGGGCCTGCTGCCCAGCTGGCGCCCCGGCGACAACACGATCCAGACGCAGTTCAAGAACAGCCTCGACTTCTACTTCAGCTTCTCCATCGGCGTCTCGCTGGCCGTGGCGGCCGTGGGTATCTGGCAGGTCGTCCGAAGCCTGCGGGCGCACAAGGCGAACATGGCCCTGCAGCAGCAGACGATCAGCCTGGAGCCCCAGGCAGAGAAACCCAAGCGCGGCGACATCAACTTCATGTTCATCATCGGCGTGTACGTCACCGCCACGCTGTGCTACATCCTGCTCAGCGGCTACCTCATCGAATGGGACACGGGCGTGATGCTCGTGCTGATCTTCTTCGCCTACATCTACACGCCGCTGGTCAGCTACGTCACCGCCCGCCTAGAAGGCATGGCCGGGCAGTCGGTGCAGATCCCCATGGTCAAAGAGGCGGCCTTCCTCCTGAGCGGTTACACCGGCATCAAGATCTGGTTCCTGCCCGTGCCGATGGCTGACTACGGCGCCGGCACCGTCTTCTACCGCCAGGCCGAGCTCACCGGCACCAAGCTCTGGTCGATCTGGAAGGCGGAGATCGTGCTGGTGCCGATCGTGCTGGTGGCCTCGATCGTCTTCGCCCAGTTCATCTGGTCGCTGGCGCCCATCCCCGGGCCCGAGTACCCCTTCGCACAGATGATGTGGGAACTCAATGCCTCCAACCAGTGTATCATCTACAGCGCCACGCTGGGCAAGTTCAGCCAGTTCCAGGAGGCGTTCAACCCGCTGTACTTGGCCGCGGGCTCGACGATCGGCGTGAGCCTCTTCGCCCTGCTGTGGTCGTTCAACGTGCCGGTGATGTTCGTGTACGGCGTGATCGGCGGGCTGGGGCAATCGATGCACAGCATCGTGCCGCAGTTCATCGGCGCCTGCGTGGCCCGCTTCCACTTCGAGCGCCGCATGGGCATGAAGTGGCGGCAATACGCCCCGGTGGTCACGGCCGGCTTCGGCTGCGGGGCGGGCCTGGTGACGATGCTCGCCGTGGGCTTCAACTTCCTGACCAAGAGCGTGATCAAGATCCCGTTCTAGCGTGGTCGATCTTGTTCGATGAGCTTGGGCGGCGGCTTGTCCGTTCGGCGCTGTCGCGTTGCGGCCAAGACCTGACAGCGCCGAACGGACGAGCCGCCGCCAAAGCATTACTCAGGATTCACGGTAATAGGAATGCCAAGTATGAGCAAAGAGACGATTGTCGAGTGCCGCGGCCTGTGCAAGATGTACCGCATGGGCAAGGAAGAAGTCTACGCCCTGCGCGACCTGGACCTCGACATATACAAGGGCGAATATCTTTCGGTGATGGGTCCTTCGGGCTCGGGCAAGAGCACGCTGTTCAACATGATCGGCGCGCTGGACAAGCCCACCCAGGGCACCGTCATCATCGCGGGCGTGAACCTGCGCGAGCAGACCAGCTCGCAGCTGTCCTATTTCCGCAATCACCACATCGGCTACATCTTCCAGGCGTTCAACCTGATCCCCTCGCTGACGGCTCTGCGGAACGTGATGCTGCCGATCCTGTTCTCGGGCATGGAGAATAAAGAGGCCGAGGCGCAGGCCACCGAAGTGCTCACCGACGTAGGCCTGGGCCACCGGCTGCACCACCGCCCCGGCGAACTCTCCGGCGGCCAGCAGCAGCGCGTCGCCATCGCCCGCGGCCTGGCCGAGATGACCAGCATCATGCTCGCCGACGAGCCGACGGCCAACCTGGACCTGCACACCGGCGAGGAGATCATCAACATCCTCCGCCGCCTCTGCGACGACAGGGGCGTGACCATCATCACCGCCACCCACGATCACAAGATGCTCGACAAATCGGACCGCATCCTCTGGATCAAGGACGGCCGCCGCGACCGCCTCGAGGCCCGCGAGAACCTCGACATCCGCATCGGCAAGGTCGAGTAGCGCCGGCTGCTTCCAGGCGGGGATTTCACCGCGGAGTTCGCGGAGAACGCAGAGATAAAAGAGGGAAGCAAAAAGAGAGCGGGATTCAGGATGATTCTACGGATTCAAGGGATTGAAGAGCTCCCTTGAAATCAGCTGAATCTTCCTGAATCCCGCTCTCTTTCCGTTTCTTCTCTCCGCGTTCTCAGCGTTCTCTGCGGTGAAAGAACGCTTACTTGTGCCTCCGCTCCGCGAAGTAGGTCTCCATGCACGCCTCGGCGTTTTCGATCGGCACGTTGGGCGGGATGTGGTTGCCGACGGCGAAGAAAAAGCCCGGGCAATTGCGGCCGGTGTTCATGCAGCGTTCGACTTCCTTCACCGTCTCCTGGCGCGTGCCGAAGGTGAGGATGCGGCAGTCGGCGTTGCCGATGATCACGTGCGTCTTGCCGTACTTGCGGCAGATCAACTCGAGGTCCGTCGTCGGCTCGAAGATGAAGCCGTCCGTGCCGGCGGCGGCGATGTCGTCGACGAATTCCGTATAGCAGCCGTCGGAGGTGAAGATCACCTTCTTGCCCGCGTTCTTCACCACCTCCCACTGCTTTTTGTAGTTGGGGAAGACGTACTGGCGATAGAACTCGGGCTTGAAGATCGCCCCGGCCGTCCACACCATGTCGTCGTGCGTGTGGTACACCTCCAGCCCCGTGCGGGCCCACGAGCGGACGTAGGCCATGAGATAATCGCTCCAGCGATTCAGCAGTTCGCCGAATCGCTGCGGATCGGCCCCGGCCGCCACCAGCAGGTTCTCCCACCCGAAGGCGGCGATGGCCCAGCTGACGACGGAGTTGTACGTGCCGCCGGTGATCACGTGGTCGCCCTTGGACACCTTCGCCCACCAGTCGGCATACTTCGCCGTCTGGGCCTCCTCGTCCACGGGGCCGTATTCCTTCAGCGGGTCGAGGTTGTAGATGTCCTCGATGTCGGCCCAGGGCGAGTCCTTGGGCTGGCGGTAGTCGCTGCCGTCGGCCTGGAAGACGGCGTGGCCCATGTCGGTCCACCGGCCGCGGGCGATGGACGGCGTGTCGACCGACCAGATGAAATCGAAATCGAGCAGCTGGTCCCACCCGGCGTTGGGCTTGCCCTGCTTCTGCTGGACATGCTTGAGCCACTGGGGGTGCGTGATGTATTGCGTGTGCGGGATCTCCGCCGGGGCCTGCAGATTAAACGCCGCCATGCCGCGTTCGTAACTCATGGGACATCTCCTAAAGGTGTGGCGATTCTATCACCGCCGGCGCACACGTCAACAAGGTCGCTACCTTCGCACCGGCCCTCGCCTGCGCGTGGCCTTCGAAAACCGCTCGACATTCCCCCGCCCGCAGGCTTCAATGGGACAGGCGCGGTGTTGTCTGCCGTCAGTGGATGGGGCGGCGGCCTTCCCAGGCCGCCGCCAAGAACGCTGGCAGGGTGGATGGGGTGGCGGCCTTCCCAGGCCGCCGCCAAGAACGCTCTGAGGGCGGCGGCCTCGGAAGGCCGCCACCCGCCACATCACGACAAAGAACGCTGACAGCCGCACCACAGGAGA
>CAZTVF010000057.1:0-32946 GCA_964616985.1 uncultured Planctomycetaceae bacterium | reverse complement strand
CCACGGCCGCAGGGGCAGGCCTCGTCGGACGCCTGGCCGATGTCGCCGGTGCGGTAGCGGATGAAGGGCATCGCGTAGTTGTCCAGGTGCGTGACGACGATCTCGCCATCCTCGCCGGGGGCGGCGGGGCGGCCGTCGCGGAGGAACTCGACGATGACGTTCTCCGACGTGATGTGCATGCGGCCGCGGGGGCACTGGTGGGCGATGAATCCGCCCTCGCGGCTGCCGTAGCCGTCGGCGACGGGCACGCCGAATGCATGCTCGATGCACTTCCGCTGGTCGTCGTACAGCACCTCGGCCGTGGTGAAAACGGCCGCCAATGGCAGCGGTCCGATGGCGATCTTCGCCTCGGCGGCCAGGCGGCACAGCAGCGCGATGCTGCTGGGATAGCCGAACAGGCACCGCGGGCGAAACGCCGTCAGCCGGGCGAGCATGGGGCCCACGGACGCGGGGGACAGTTCGAACGCCGACAGCAGCAGTTCGTTGGTCAGGCGGTCGCGGAGGTTCTTGAGGCGGTCCTGGCGGCCCAGTTCCACCGGCGAGCCCCAGAGGTAGGCCTCGCGCTGGCCGACCTTGTGGCCGAACCACGCGTGCGTCCGCATGCGGGCGGCCTTGTCGTAGGCCTGGCGGCGGCGGTCGAGGTAAAAACGCAGCGGCTGGCCGGTCGAGCCGCCCGTGGCGTAGGCGATCGCGTCGCCGGGGACGCGGCGGTCGACAAGTTGCTCGCGCCGCGCGTCCAGCAGGGCCTTGTCCACGAGCGGCAGGCGGGCCAGGTCCTCGAGCGATTGCGGCCGCCAGCCGCTGGGCAGGCCGGTCAGCTCGGCGTACGCCGGCAGTTGCATCGCCGCGGCGACGCGGGCACGCAGCTTGTCCAACTGCAGTTGGCGGAGCTTTTCGGCGGGCCACCACTGGCTTTGCTCCAGCTGGCGGAGGTAGGCGAATGTCCTGCGGCCGATCAGCCGCTCGTGCAACGGGTAGATCACGTGGCCGGCGATCCATGCATTCACGATCGCACCTCGGCGGCCGCGGCCAGCACAGCCAGCGTGCGCTGGGCCACGATGTCCCAGGACACGACGGCGGGGCTGGAGCGGATCTCCTGCGGCGACCACTGGCGGCCGAGCGACTGGTTGATCGCCGTGGCCAGGGCGGCGGCGTCGCGGGGCGGCACGATCAGGCCGTTGCGGCCTGGGGCGATCATCTGCGGCACGTGGCCGACGGCGGTGGCGATGACGGGCACGCCGCAGGCGAGCGATTCGAGCACGGCGTTGGGGCAGCCTTCGGCGTGCGAGGCCAGCACGCTCACGTCGGCGGCGGCCAGGTAAAGCCCGACGCGGTCGTGCGCCTGGCTGCCTGCGAAGACAATGCGGCCGGCGAGCCCCAGCGACGCTCCCAGCGTCACCAGTTCGCGGACGAAGGCGGGGGCGTCGGTCGTGCTGCCCACCAGCAGCAGCTTGACGTCGCGAGGCGCCGACGCCATCGCCTGCGCGAGTTCGCGCATTCCCTTGGCCGCCTGCACGCTGGCGACGCACACGACATATCGGCCGGCGGCGTCGAGGCCCAGTTGGCGACGCGCCTCAAGGCGGTCGCGCGGCGCGAAGACCGCGGCGTCGACGCCGTTGGGGATCACGTGGATCCTGGCCCGCTCGACGCCGTGCCCCGCCGCAAGCTCGGCCATCTCGTCGCTGACGCTGATGATGGCGGCGGCGGCGTGCAGCGAGCGGACGATCTGCTCCCGCATGCGGGGGAGCTTGATTCGCGAGTTGATCACGCCGCGCAGGGTGATCACGAAGGGCAGGTGCAGGTCGGCCGCCAGCATCGCAACGGCCACGCCGTCGGGCCAGGCGAAGTGTGCGTCGAGCACGTCGATGCGGTGCGAGTGTGCGTATTGTCTCAGCCACGGCCGCACGCCGCGGGCGTACAGGCGGGCGTCGAGGTGCTTCATCACGGCGGGGAGGTAAAAGAAAGGCCGGTGGTAGACCTTCACGCCGGCGAGCGTCTCCTCGGCCAAGGCGGGCGGCGGCGTGGGCGGGCGGTACATCGGGAAGCGGGCGTAGGGATGCACGACCTCCAGGGGCTCTCGCCGCGCCATCGCCGCCAGCCGCTCCAGCACGAACACGCCGCGCTGCGCGTCCTGCGAGCTGGGGAAGCACGAGGAAAAGGAGAGGATGATCATTGCCCGCCTCCGGACAGGAAGCGGCGTGCCCATAGTTCGAGCATCAGCACCGAGTACAGCAGCGGCGTGTAGTCGCTCACGCCCGACTGGTGCTCCCGCCAGGCCGAGGCGATCGCCTCGCGGCGGAGGTAATCGGCGTAGGCGGGGCGGGGGCCCAGCAGCAGGTCCTGGGCCATCTCGCGCAGCGGCCCGCGCAGCCACGGGCCCACCGGGGGCGTGAAGCCCTGCTTGGGGCGGTAGATCGTCTGGCGGTCGAGCCGCGGCGTCATGGCCGACTTGAAGATGGCCTTGCCCTCGCCGCCGGCGATCTTGAGGCCCGCGGGGATCTGGTGGGCGTATTCCACCAGCTTGTGGTCCAGCAGCGGCACGCGGACCTCCAGCGACACGGCCATGCTGGCACGGTCGACCTTGGTCAGGATGTCGTCGACGAGATACGTCTTGATGTCGGTGTAAAGCAGCTGCTGCAGGTCGCCGCGCGGGCCGGCGTTCATGTAGCGGCGGATGGTTTCGTCAGAACGGTAGCCCGCCAGGGCGGCGGTGAGGTCGGGCGACAGGAAGGCGGGCTTCTGCGCATCGCTGAGGAAGCCCAGGCTGCGGCAGTAGGCAGCGGCGGCGTCGTCGGCGATGTTCATCAGAGTGATCTTCGCCCGCAGCGGACGGGGCAGCCAGTCGGCCTTGGGATAGATCGCACCCAGCGGGCCGACCACGCCGCGCCGCAGCCAGGCGGGCAGCAGGCGGCGCATCCGCCGCTCGAGCAGGTCGAAGCGGTAGCGGCGGTACCCGGCGAAGTTTTCGTCCCCGCCATCGCCCGACAGTGCCACCGTCACATGCCGCCTGGCCGCCTGCGACACGTAGTACGTCGGGATCGAGGAGTAGTCGCCGAACGGCTCGTCGTAGTGCCATGCCAGCGTGCCCAGCACCTCCGCCGCGTGCGGCTGGACGATCTCCTCGTGGTGCTGGGTGGCGAAACGTTCGGCCACGCGGCGGGCGTGGGGAAGCTCGTTGAACTGCGCCTCGTTGAAGCCCACCGACGCGGTGACCACCGGCCCATCGGCGGCCTGTGCCATCGCGGCCACCACGGCGGAGGAGTCCAGCCCGCCGCTGAGGAAGGCGCCCAGCGGCACGTCGCTGACCAGCCGCATGCGGACGGATTCGTCCAGCCGCTGGCGCAGCTGCTGCTCGATGGCGGCGGGCGAATCGTCCACCTCGCCGCAGGGGAGGTCCCAGTACTGGCGGAGCTCGCAGGCGTCGGGCGCCACGCGGAGCCAGTGGCCGGCGGGCAGCTTGAGGATGCCCTCGAACATCGTCTTGGGCGCGGGCACGTAGAGGAAGGTGAGGTAGTCCGACAGGGCGTCGCCGCGCAGGCGCCGCGGGGCGTCATCGGCGGCGAGGATCGCCTTGATCTCGCTGCCGAACAGCACGCGGCCGCCGCGCTGGGCATAGTACAAGGGCTTGACCCCCAAACGGTCGCGGACGAGCAGCAGTTCCTGCTTCCGCGTGTCCCAGACGGCGAAGGCGAACATGCCGCGCAGCTGCTCCACGCACGCCGCCCCCGCTTCCTCGTAAAGGTGGACGATGACCTCGGTGTCGCAGCGGGTCTTGAAACGATGGCCGCGGGCGAGGAGCTCCTGCCGCAGCTGGGGGAAGTTGTACACCTCGCCGTTGTAGGTGATCCAGACCGTGCCGTCCTCGTTCGACATCGGCTGGGCGCCGTCGGAGAGGTCGATGATGCTCAGACGCGTGTGGCCCAGCGCGCATACGCGGTCGGCCCGCTGGCCCCTGGCGTCGGGGCCGCGGTGACGCAGCGTATCGATCATCGCGCCAAGGCGTCCGGCGAGCTCGCCTTCACGCGCGTCGAAATCCAGTATTCCGCAGATTCCACACATGGCAAAACCAGTAATCAGTAGCCAGGGAAGGCTATGCGATCAGCAATCTGGCATAGGCATCGACCATCTTCGATAGATCGAATCGCTCGTTGAACCGTTGCAGTGCAGCTTGGCCCATCGCGCTGCGGAGCGGTGCATCAAGGCAGAGTCTGGCGATGGCGGCGGCCAAAGCGGCGCTCTGCCCCGGCGGCACCAGCAGGGCGGTCTTTCCGTCGACGGCGGCCTCGCGAACGCCGCCCACATCGGCGGCCACCGCGGGCAGGCCGGCGGCCATCGCCTCCAGCAGCGCCAGCGGCAGGCCCTCGCTGCGCGACGGCAGCACCAGCAGGTCCATCTCGCCCAGCAGCGCGGGCACGTCGTCGCGCCAGCCCAGGAAGGTCGCGGCGACGCCGATGCGTCCGGCCTGCGCTTCCAGCTCCGCCCGCAGCGGGCCGTCGCCGACGATCGTCAGGCGGGCGGCGAGCGTCGGCATCTGTTCCTGCAGCGCAGCCATCGCGCCCAGGAGCACGTCGATGCCCTTTTCGCGGCTGAGGCGGCCGACGCAGGCGATGCGAATTTCGCGGCCTTGCGAGGCCGATGCTCGCGGGCGGGGGTTGGCGGCGACGCCGTTGTGGATCACCGCGACGGCCACGGGGTTGATGCGGTCATGGCGGCACCAGAGCTCTTTCACCGCCTGCGACACGGCCGTGGCCTGCGTGAGCGTCTTGACCAGGCGGCGATTGACCCACGCCCGCACGATGCCGCGGGGGAAGACGCCATCATGCTCGGTATAGACCCGCACGGGCAGGTCGGCCTTGCGGGCGGCAAGGGCGCCGTAGAACAGCGCGGTGCCGTTGTGCATGTGGATCGCCGTCGCCTGCCACGCCCGCAGGGCGGCGGCGAGACGGGCGGGATACTTGAGATCCACGCCAGGCCGGCGGGGAAGGAACTGCACGTCGATGCCGGCGGCGCGGGCGGCGGGGGCAAGCTCGCCTTCGCCGTCGTAGCAGCAGATGGTCACGCGGGCGCCGCGCTGCACCAGGGCGGCCGACAGGTCCAGCACCACCCGCTCAAGGCCGCCGGTGGCCAGGCCCTGCACGAGTTGGACGACGTGGGCGGCCAAGCGTTATCGGCCTCCGGCGGGTGCGACGGCCCGGGCGGGCAGCGACGTCGCCTTGGCGGCCAGCGGCAGCTGGGCTTCGGTCTCGGCCTCGGCGATGCGGCGAAGCGGCACGGTGATGGCGCACAGCATCTGCACGTACTCGAATCGCGGCTGGCTGAGGAACGTGCCGCCGACGATGAAGGCGATGATCGAGCACTGCACGGCGGCGGCGTAGGCCCAGTCCCACTGGCCGCGGCGGCCGTGGCGGCGGATGGAGTTCCGCATCACCTGCCGCGTCCACAGGATCGCCTGCCACAGCATCCACAGGTACAGGCCTACGCCCACGAAGCCCGTCTCGCCCAGCAGCGAGAACCACACGCTGTGGGCCGCATGCGGGCGATCCTGAGGCACGGCCTGGTAGCGGAAGTATTCGGACAGGTACACCCTTTGGCCAAATCCCACGCCGGCGATCGGGTTGTGCCACGCCATGTTCACGCTGGTCTTCCAGGCCCAGATGCGGCCCATGGCCGAGTCGTCCTTCTCGTACGTCTGGATGGTGGAATAGCGCACGGTGGTCTCGGGCGGCGCCACGGCAAAGACGATCAGGATGGCCGCGCCCACCAGCAGGGGGCTCTTCCACCGGCCCGTGCGGCGCCAGATCGTGAAGCCCATGGCCGTCAGCAGCGCCAGCAGGCCGCCGCGCGACGTGGTCAGAATCACCGCCGGCACGGCCATGGCGGCCGCAGCGATCATCCCGCGACGCCACCACTTGTGGGCGACCTCGCAGGCGCAGAAATACATCATCGGCAAGGCCATCGTGACGAACATGGCCGTGTCGTTGCTGTCCATGCCCATGGGGCCGCCATAGAACGACTGGGCGGATTCGCCGCCAAAGGTGGCGCGGATGTAGAACTGTCCGAGCTTGAAGGCCCAGAACCCGGGGCACAGGGCCAGCAGCACCATCATCCATTTGAGCTGCACCCGCGTCTGCACGATGCCGGTGGCCAGCAGCACGGCGATGCCGATCTTGGAGAAGTCGGTGATGGGGGCTCGCGATTCGTCGGGGTGCGTGCTGGTGACGAACGAGGTGAACACGAACCAGCCCCACACGAGCAGGAAGGCCAGGCTGGGGCCCTGGATGTTGATCCTTCGCCGCTGCGTCAGCACCCAGCGGAACACCAGCAGGGCGCCGACCACCAGGGTCATACGCGCCGTCTGCGCGGTCTCTTCCCACGCCAGGCTCTGGGGTTTCATGAACGACAGCCATGAGTAGGCCAGCAGCGCGAAGTACGCGTTGTACACGGCGGCCAGCGGGCAGGCCACCAGGCCCAGGAGCATGATGATGGCGTCACGAAGCGGCATAGTTTGTGATCAACGTCCTGTCGCCCGTCCCAGCCGGGCATACAGCCTGGCCAGTTCGTCGGCGGTGCGTTCGGCATCGAAGCAGGCGACCGCCCGGGCCCGTGCGGCCGCGGCCAGGGCATCGCGTCGCCGGGGCTCGGCCAGCAGGCCCTCGATCGCGGCGGCCAAGGCCCGCGCGTCGCGCGGGGGTGTCAACAACCCATCGACGCCGTTGCGGATGATCTCCGCCGGGCCGCCCTCGTTGGCGGCGATGACCGCCAGGCCCGCGGCCATGCCCTCCAGCACGACCAGGCCGAACGGTTCGGGCTCGGTCGAACTGTGCACCAGTACATCCATACGACGGAGGGCATCTATAATATCGTCACGAAATCCCAGGAAGGTGACCCTACCTTTGAGCGGATTTTCGTCCGCCTTCCGGCGGAGGGCGTCGGCGTAGGCCCGCTGGGCGGGGTCGATGGCGTCGCCGCAGAGGTAGAATTCGACCCCCTCGCAGCGTGCAGCCACCTCTGCCGCGGCCTGCAGGAAGAGCTCCTGGCCCTTCCAGGGCGTGAACATCCCGACGTGCACGACACGCAGCGGGCCCGCCGCGCGAGGCGCCGGCGGCGGGTAATGCGACAGGTCCAGGCCGTCGTAAAGCACCAGCGAGTTTGGCCGCGGGCGGGTGAACATGCTGCTCATGTGCTCGGAGATGAATATTTCGCGGTCAGCCCAGCGGCGGCCCAGGCGGGCGGCGGCGGTCTGCCCGCTGCCGCCGCGGACGGTGACGACGGTGGGCGTGCGCATGGCGGCGGCCAGGCCCAGGGCCGCGGCGTTGAAGGCCGGGCCGTTGTTGGCGTGCAGAACGTGGGGGCGCAGACGCTGCATCAGCGATCCCAGCCGCCACAGCCAGCCCAGGCGGCGGCTGGTCTCGGCGGCGACGACCTCCGCCAGCGCCAGACGCTTGAGCCACGTGGAGCGACGCCCGAGTTCTTCCAGGCGGCGCGACACGCCGGGGTTGCGATGGGGCAGGGGCAGCACGTGCACAGAATTGAACCCCGCCAGGGCGCGGAGGCTGCGCTCGTCGACGGCGGTGAGAACGGCATGCACCTCCAGCCCTCGCCGGCGCAGCGGCTGGGCGTAGCGGGCCATCGCGGCGATCGAGCCGCCGAACCCGCGGGCTTCATCCAGAAACAGGATTCGCATCTTGTTCACGATCTGTGCCCCGTCAGTGGGTCCAGGAACGCGGCCAGGCGGCCGACGATGTTGCGGAAGTCGTAGTCGGCCAGGAACACGGTGTTCGGCGACGCCAGCGGCCTGCCCTGGCGCCAATCGTCCAGCAGGCCGGTGAGAGTTTCGGCAATGGCGGCCGCGTCGGAGATGGGCGCGGTTCGCCCGATGCCCGAGGACAGGACGAACTGGCGTCCCTCGCCCTCGTTCAGCAGGGCCAGCACGGGCCTGGCGGCGCCGGCGTACTCGAACAGCTTCATGCTCATGGTCCCGGCCGAGCGCGTGCCCTCGTTGCCGATGACGAGGAGGCAGTCGGCGGCGGCCTCCATCGCCAGGCATTGGCTGCGGGTGACGTAGGGGCGGAACTCGACCATGGCGGCCAGCGAATGGGCGGCGATGATCGCCTCCAACCGCCGCATCTGGGCGGCTTCGACGTCGCCCAGGAACGTGAGGCGGATGTCGGCGGCGCCGGCCCGCCCGGCGGCCTTGAGGCGGCCGAGGGCTTCGAGCAAGGCGTCGGCGGTGCGGCTCTTGAAGAGCCTGCCGGCGTGCAGCACCGTCAGCGGGCGCCCGTTGCGGGGCGGCGGTGGGGCGGCGGCGTGGAAGTCGTCGCGATCGAAGCCGTTGGTCAGGGACATCGAGGCCAGGCGGGCCCGCGTGCCGGCCACCGCCAGGGCCTCGGCGAGATAGTTCCGGGAGACGGCGATGACGGCGGAGCATTGCCGCAGGCAGCGGCGTTCGATGGCGAGTTCCACGCCGCTGCGGATCGGACCCACCCATTCGCGCAGCACGTCGCCATGCCAGAGGTCGCGGTAGTCCACCACCAGCGGCACGCCCGTCATTCGCTGCACCAGGGCCGCGGCGACAAAAGGCGAGAAGCCCGGCACGCTGACCAGCATTGCATCGGGCCGCCACTGCCGCACGACCCGCACGGCTGCACGGACCATGCGGCCGATCGCCAGCATGTTGGGGTCGGGGATCATCACGCGGCGGTCGAGGAACTTCTTGAAGCCATCGATGCGGCGCGAGATGCGGTCGATCGCCCCGCCGGGCATCGCCTCCGGCGCCGGCTGGGGGTCACTCGGGGCGGCCTTGGGCCTCTGCCACGACTTGCCGCGCGTCCGCCGCAGGAGCGTCTTGGCCAGGGCGGCCAAGCCGTCGATCATGTTGGGTACGGGGACGCGATCGACCTGGAGATCCTCGGGCAGTTCCGCCAGCAACCGCCGGTCCGCGCCGTAGCCCACCTCGAACGTCACCACGCGTGCCTGCCACAGGAACTGCGGCAGGTACTTGCAGAACTTCTGCACGCGCAGGCGGCCCACGCTCGGCGAGGGCGCGAGGTCCGACGCGAGGATCAGCAGCCTGCGGATTGGGCGGCCTTCAATCATGTTTCTCCAGCAGCGTCTCGTACAGGGCGGTCATTCGATCGACGCACTGCGACCACTGGAAATGATCGGCCACGAATTGCCTGCCCGCCAGGCCCATGCGCTGGCGGAGATCGCGGTCGGCCAGCAGGCGCAGAATCGCATCCGCCAGTGCGGCGGGGTCTTCCGGCGGCACGAGCAGGGCCGAAGCGCCCGCGTCGGGCGCCACCGCCTGCCGCACGCCGGGCAGGTCCGACGCGACCACAGGCACGCCGGCGGCCTGGGCTTCCAGGGCCGTCACGCCGAACGCCTCCTGCCGCGAGGGCATGACATACACGTCCATCGCGGCGTAGGCGGCGGGGACCTCTTCATGGCCGATCGCGCCGCACCACTCGACCGCGTGCGAGATTTTCAACTCGGCGGCCAGGGCCTCCAGGTCGCTTCGCATGGGGCCCTCGCCGACGATGAGGAGGCGGGCGTCGGTCACGCGGTCGAGCACCAAGCGAAAGGCCCGCAGCAGCACGTCGGGGCCGTACGTGGGGCGGAGGTGCTTGAGGAAGCCCACGGTCGGCGGGCGATCAGCGTTGAGCGCAGCAGGGGCGGCGGCCTGGGAAGGCCGCCACCCGGCTGTGGTGGGCTCGCCGGCGCGGCCGACGACGAATCGCGCCACGTCCACGCCGAAGGGGATCACGGCGATGGATGCGAACGCCAGCCCGGCGTATCGCGCGGTGGCCTGGGCCAGCAGCGGCGTCGTCGCCGTGACACGGTCAGCCAGTTGCAGCAGCCCCGCTTTGCGGTGGTGAACGTCCGGCGACTCGTCGGGGCTCATCACGTCCGAGCCCCACGTGGAGATCACCAGCGGCCGCTCACCCAGTGCCGGGCGGTCCAGCCGCCAATCGTCGAGGAAGTGCATGTGCACCAGGCGAGGCTTGAGGCGGTCGAGGTGCTGCGACATGGCCTTCTGGTACCGCCCCAGCCAGCGGGCGGGGTATTTCAGCGACGGGGCGGGCACTTCGAACCGCAGCGTCTGGACGCCCTCGATGGGCGCCGCGGGCATCGTGCTGAGCACGGCCACGCGCAGGCCGCGGTCGGTCAGCGCCGCCGCCCACCGCCGCGTGTGTGTGCAGTACGCCTCGGAGAGGATCAGGATGTCGGCGTGCCCGTGCCTCATGGGAGGCCCCTTGTCTGGAGGAGGCGGTCGAAGATGGCCGCCAGCCGTTGCGTCTGGCGCTGCCGCGAGAACTGCTCCACGTACGCCCGGTCGCGGTCGCAGCGCAGCGTGCCGCGGCGATGGCGATCCAGCATCTCGGCGATGGCCGAGGCGATGGCCGCCGGGTCGTCGGGCGAGGCGAACGCAACGCCGCCGGCGGGGGCCAGCAGGCGGTGCGGCTCGCTTTGCGGCGGCACCAGTGCCAGGATCGGCTTGTCCGACGCGAGGTACTCGTACATCTTGCCCGGCACGGTGTAGCCATGCTCCCCGGCCGTCACCATGCACAGCGCGTGCGATGATGCCGTCAGCGAGTAACACTCCGCCAGCGGCCGCTGGCCCAGGCACTCGATGAACGCGGCAACGCCCAGACGCTCGATCTCCCCCTGGTGGGCGTCCATGCGGCCGATGAAGGTGAATTGCAGTTCGCGCGGCGTGACGCCCTGGCGGGCGAGGGAGGCGAGGGCCTCCAGCAGCGGCCGCGGCGTGCGGGCGGCGTAGAACGCCCCCACGTGCGCCAGCCGCAGCGGCCCCTCGGCCGGAGGCGCGGGCAGCGAGGGCAGGTCGCCGGGATCGTAACCGTTGTAGATGGTGTGAAACTTCGCCGCGTCCAGATGGGGGTATCGGCGGCGGAAGTCGTCGGTGACGGCGTCGGTGGTGGCCAGGACCGCCGACGCGCGGGTGACGAACTTGGCCTCGAACCACCGCTCCAGTCGGCCCAGGCGGGTGCGCGGGTCGCGGCGGTAGTTGGCATTCGACAGCCAGGGGTCGCGGAAGTCAGCCACCCACGGCAGGCCGGTGATGCGGTGGAGGATCAGGCCGGCGACGTGATCGCTGTACGGCCAGGAGGTCGTGTAGAGGACGCCGATGCCGCGCCGCAGCACGAGCCACAGGCCGGCCGCGGCGGCGGTGAGGGCCCAGGGCATGTGGCGGTCGGGGATGCCCAGGGGCGACATCAGCCGCTCGACTCGCCAGTCCAGCCCCGCCATTACCCGCGGCGAGGCGTGCATCAGCCGCCCCAGGCGGCGGACCGTGCGCTGCATCGCCGCCGACTCGAGGCTGGCGACCTTCGTGAGGCAAAGCTCCGGCGGTAGGTCGCGCAGAAGCGATTCGTCGCGGCCTTCGTAGGCGCTGTTGGCCGTCGTCAGGACGCAGGGCCTCCACCCGCAGGCGGGCAGGTGCTTGACGAACTTCAGCGTGCGGTGCACGCCCGTCGTCGCAACCG
The DNA here is from genome assembly GCA_964616985.1 of uncultured Planctomycetaceae bacterium. Lineage (GTDB taxonomy): Bacteria > Planctomycetota > Phycisphaerae > SM23-33 > SM23-33 > CAZTVF01. Next base: position 21,442 of record CAZTVF010000057.1, on the reverse strand, counting down.
GCGGGAAGATGTAGGCGGCCATGAGGACGCTATGCATGGGGCTCCGCCTCGTGAACGAACAGGTAGTTGGGATCGTCGTTGTGGCCCTCGATGGCGTCGCGCGGGACGAGGCCGCGGCCGGTGATCTGGTAGAAGCGGTAGCCCGCCTTGGCCAGCAGCGGCTGGAGGAACCGCTCGGTGCGGCCCTGGAGGACCTCGCAGATGATGGCGGGTCGGTCGCGGCCCAGCAGTTCCGTCGCGCCGGCCAGCACGAGGTGCTCGGTGGCCTCGGTGTCGATCTTGATGAGGTCCACGTTCTGGATCTGTTGCGAGCGGACGACGTTGTCCAGCGTGTCGACCGGCACCTGGATTTCGACGCAGTTGTCGCGGAAGCCCTGCAGCAGCGAGGCGCTGGTGGGCATGCGGTCGTCGGCGGGCACGTACAGTGGCAGCGTGCCGGGCCTGTCCGACAGGGCCAGGCGGTGGACGACGACGCCGGCGGGGCCGTTGAGGGCGATGTTGCGGTCGAGGCGGGCGCAGACGCCGGGCACCGGCTCGAACGCGTGCACGGCCAGGTCGGGCCGCGCGGCCGCCGCGATCAGGGAATAGAGCCCGGTGTTGGCGCCGATGTCGAGGAAGGTGCGACTGCGGGAGAGGCGTTCGAGGAACACGTCCAGCGTCGCGCCCTCAAAGCCGTGCAGCCCGTGGCGATAGACGGCCGCGGCGATCACGTCGTCGCCCTGGGTCTCCATCGTGATCTTGTGCCCGCCGCGCAGGCGCGCGGTCACCCGGCCGGTGACGGGGATGGCGTCGACGAGCGTGCGGCCCAGCAGCGACAGCAGGGGGCGAAGGATCGCGCGGGCGAACTCGTTCTTCCCCGGGCGGTAGGGGAAGTGCCGCGTGATGAACTTGGACGGAATTCCTCGATGGGGGCTCATGCGTGCTCCTTCCCCGCGGCCAGGCCGCGGTAGAGGTCGCCCAGGCGGCTGGCGTTGGCGGCGACGTCCGCCCGCCCGGCCGTGAGGCGGACGTTTTCGTCCTTGAACCGCCGCCGGAGGGCGGGCTGCTCGATGGCCTGGACCATGGCGGCGGCCAGGGCGTCGGAGTTGCCCGGCGGCACCAGAAGGCCGACGCCATCGCGCCCCAGCCACTGGCGGTTGGCGGCGATGTCGCTGACGATGGGGAACGCGCCGCAGGCGATGCTCTCGACCAGCGAGGAGCCCATGCCATCGCTGTCGACCACGCTGAGGAAGACGTCGGCGAGGTTGTAGTACAGCGGCAACTGCTCCTGCGGCACCCACGGCTGGATGATCACGCGGCCGGCGACGCCGAGCGCGGCGGCCAGGGCGGCGAGGTCCACGCGGGCGTCGGGCTTGTCCACCAGCATCAGCAGCGTGGCCTGGGGCAGGCGCGGGGCGGCGGCCGCAAAGGCGCGGACGACCGTGGGCAGGTTGTAGAACGAGCGGCTGCCGCGGTTGGAGAAGATGACCTGGCGATCCTGCAGCCCCAGCTTGCGGCGGAGGGGCGAGACGTCCAGCCCCGCGAGGAACAGGTCCTGGTCGATGCCCCAGTACAACTCGACACATCGTCCCGCGTCGCCGCCCAGGGAGACCACCGCGTCGCGGATGGCCTGCGAGCAGCAGGTGATGACGTCGGCGGCGGCGAGGACCTTGGCGGCGATGGCCGCCACCTCGGGGTTCCCCGCGGGGTACCGCAGCACGTCGCTGCCGCAGGGGGTGACGATCCGCGGGCCGCGGTGCACCTCGGTGAGCTTCAGGGCGTGCTCGTCGACCCAGTGAATGTGGACCACGTCGGGGGCGAAGCGACGGACGATCCCGCCCAGCCGGCGGCGGCGGAGCGACTGCCCCATAGACCAGCTGAGGCGTTCGGCGCGGCGGGCCAGCCAGCTATCGTATGGATGTATCGCGATGCCATGCCACGGCGCGAACACCTCCGGCCGGTACGTGGCGACGGCGGCGGCGTGCCCGGCCTGGCGGAAATGGTTCACCCACGTCCGCAGGCAGGGGTGGTCGATGCCGGCAAAATAGAGGATGCGCGGCGTCAAGGCGATCCCTCCTGGCCCGGGCGGCCCGTGAGCGTGGTGCGGATCAGGGACATGATCTCTTTGTAGCTGGTGGGGAGCAGGAAGTAAAGGCACGCGAGCGTGCCGCCCAGGGCGGCCAGCAGTCCCAGCAGCAGGGCGGGCAGGAAGCCCGCACCGGCGAGCCCCATGGCCCAGGCCGCGGCACTGCCGCAGGCGCCCGACGCCGCCGCCAATGCCGCCGGCGCACCCAGCGTCGCCAGCAGGCGGCTGTACCGGGCCCCGCACGCGCGGCAGGCCATGTACGCCGTGAGGAAGTAGTACATCGACATCGTGGCCATGGCGAGGGCCACCCCCGTGACGCCATACGCCCAGCTGGCCGCCAGCACGGCCAGCACGGCCAGAATGCACTTGGGAATCTGCAGCTTGAGCGGCATGTCGGGTCGGTGCATGGCCATGAAGACGGGCGAGGCGCAGCTGCTGACGGAGTTCATCGCCGCGGCGATGCACAGGACCTGCAGCCAGGGGACGATGTCCTGCCACTTGGGCCCCCACAGCACCAGCACGACCGGCCCGGCCAGGGCCGCCAGCGCCGCCAGCAGCGGCCAGGCGATCATCGCCGACAGGCGGGTCGCCTTGAGGAAGCCTCGCACCACCAGGTCGCGGTCCGACTGCGCCTGCGAAAGGCTGGGGAAGATGACCCCCGCGGCGGGCTTGACCAGCCGGGCGTGCAGCAGCGTGGGGATGCGGTACGCGAACTCGTAAAGGCCCAGCACGCCCTGGCCGTATAAGCGGCCGACCACGACGTAATCGATGTTCTCTTCGAAGTAATCGAAGATCGAGTTCAGCAGCCCGTACGCGCCGAAGCGGAACTGGAAGTGGAAGCTCTTGCGGCTGAAGTGGAAGCTCGGCCGCCACCCGGCGGCCAGGAACGTCATCGAGTGCGTCAGCAGGCTGGCGGCGATGGTGGCGTAGACGAGCGACCAGTAGGCGAGGTTCGTGTGGTATGCCAGCGCGACGGCCAGGCCCGACTCGACGACGACGCCGAAACCGTTGATAAGCTCCTGGCGGTGGAACTGCATCCGCCGCTGCAGCAGCGAGCCCGAGACCGAACTGACGGCCGAGAAGGCGAAGGTGATGGCGACGACGCGGAACACCCACACCAGTTCGGGCACGCGGAAGAACGCCGCCACCAGCGGGGCCGCGACCCACGAGACGGCGAACAGCAGCAGCCGCACCGTGGCGTCGGTCCAGAACGCGGTGGACAGGTCGTTTTGCGAGAGGTCCTTCTTGGCGACCACGCCGCTGCCCATGCCCAAGGCGCCCACCCGCAGGATCAGGTCGCGCGCGAGGAACGCCATGCCCACCACGCCGAAGTCCAGCGGCGACAGCTGTCGCGCCAGGAACATGCTGGCCGCCAGGCGGATGGCCGTGCCCCAGGCGCCGCCGGCGATTCGCCACGCCGCCCCTCGCCCGGCCGAGCGCAGCAGGGCGTGCGAGTTCACCGCCGGGGATGGTGGAAGAGGCTTCAAGGCTGGCCCTCCAGGCGGCGGCAGATGAGGTCGACCTTGGCGGCCCAGGTCTCGTTGGCCATGGCGGCCGAGAATGCTGCCCGCTGCGACGGGCCCTGCCCGATCGCCTCGGCGAGGGCCTTTTCAAACGCCTCGGCCCCGTCGGCCAGCCAGACGCCCGCCCCGGCCGCCCGCACTTCCGGCAGCGGCGTGGAGACCACGGGCAGGCCGGCGGCGAGGTATTCCCGCAGTTTGATCGGGTTCACTGCCCGCGTCAGTTCGTTGATGCGGAACGGGATCACGGCGGCATCGAGGCCGCGGCAGTAGGCGGGCAGCTGCGCGTAGGGGCGGTTGCCCAGCAGGTGCACGTTGGGCAGGGCGCGGCAGAACGCGAGGTCCTCGGTGGACTCGCCGATCATGACGAAGTGCCACTCACTCCGCCGCCTGGCCACCGCGACGATGAGTTCCATGTCCACCCACGAGCGAATGAGCCCGATGAAGCCGATGCGCGGCGAGGGGATGGCGGCAAGGTCCGCCGGCGGCGACAGCTCGCCCGACAGCGCCTGGGCGAAATGCGGATAATCGACGCCGTGCGGCACCAGCACGCTGCGGCGGGCCAGCGGCGCCTTGGCCTCCTGCAGGGCGGCCGACGTGGTGACCACCAGGTCGCAGCGCCCGCACAGGTGCGTCTCGTCGGCGAGCACCTGCTCGCGGTCGTAGCCGTCGAACGATGCGAAGTCGTCCACGCAGTAGTAGAGCGTTCTTTCGGGCTCGAAGGCGTCCAGCAGGTAGGCGATGTCGGGGCAGAAGGACCACACCTGCAGGGGCCCGCGGCGCACACGGGCCAGGGCGCGGCGGATCTGCAGCGTCATCAGGCGGCGGTTCATGGCCCGCGCCCACGCCCGCCCCGGCCAGGGCGCCACCAGCGGCGTCAGCACGTGCAGGTTGGGCCGCGGGTTCTTGAGGCCGCCGAACACCTGCCCCAGTTTGCGGGCCATGTGGAGCATGTCCGACGAGCGGGCCGACGGCGCCCGTGACGCGTGGTAGTTCACCCACAGCACCGTGTTAGCCTCGGCCAGGCGGTGCATGACGTGATGCTTGCTGGTCGGTGGGGCCTCGTAGCCGCTGGCGAAGCACAGGATGGTTCGGCCGGCGATCATGCCGCGGCCCTCGCCTTTCGCCTTCGGCGGCGCCACCGCACGACGGCCGCGGCCAGCGCCGCTACGGCCACCCCCGGCGGCAGCAGGGCGAACAGGACGTTCTTCCAGCCGCTGCCCAGCCGCAACCACGCCCGCTGGTACGTCAGCCAGTACCCGGTGTAGGGCACCCAGTCGCCGCCGCCGATGATGGCGTCGGGCTGTTGCCGATAGATGGCGTACAGTTCGCTCGCCGTCACCACGCGCAGCTGCGGGTCGGCCGCGGCCTGCTGCAGCAGCCGCGTCAGCGTGTCCAGCGACGCCGGGCTGCGGCAGATGCTGAAGCTGTGGATCGTCAGCACGGCCGTGCGGACGTCGTGCGCCTTGAGTTCGTCGAAGACCTTCCGGAATTCCTGCGGCGAGCTGGATTCCATGTCCAGGAACCGCAGGTCCCGCATCGGCCCGGCCGCCAGCTCGATGTAGGAGGTGACCGGCACGCACAGCTCGCCCCGCACCAGGCGGGGAGCGTTGACGGCGATGTTGGCGTCGGCGACGGCCGATCGCGGCCAGGCGGCATTCCAGGAGAACTCGCACGGGATGTTGGCCTCGCCGCATGCCGTAAGGGTGTCGGCGTTGGCGCTGAAATCGCCCGCGCGGTGGGCGACGACTTCGACGTCCGTCCACTGGCGGATGAGGTCGCGGCCTTTGCGGAGGATCTCCACCTGCGTGGCCTTGTCCGCGTGGGACATCGACCAGTAGGGGAACATGGTCTGCGGGTGGGTGTGCAACTGGAGGTCGTGGCCGCGGCGGTGAATTTCGCGGCAGGCGGCGGCCAGCGTGGGTTCGCCGAACTTGGCCGCTTCATAGACGTTGACGAAGAAGGTGCCCTTGACGCCGCTGCGATCGAGAACGTCCATGATCTGGCCGATGCCGCGGGGGTTTTCATCGCCGTCGCGACGGCCCCAGATGTCGGCCGCGGGGCTCCCGGCAGTGGTGCTTTCCACGTCCACGGTGACCAGCACGTACGTGACCGCCGAGGCGGCCGAGGGGCACGCGCCCCATGCCGCCAGGCCCAGCAGCCAGGAGGCGATGATCACGCGTCTGTGGCTGAAAAAGGAGATCAATATAATGCACCTCGTATCACTATTACATCGGCTGGTACGTACAATATCATTAAGTGGCCCGATGGCCGCGAGTTGAAACATCTACGGCAAGTGGACTGTAACAAAAAGTAGTGGCTACCCGGAAATATAGATGCTCGTTATAATGCAGGGCACACGTCGATTATTCCGATTAGTACGAAGAGAGGCACGGAAGGGATAGGCAGGCAGATGCCCGAACCGATCACTTTCATTGGCGTTGTAGGAGGCATCGTCGCCCTGGTGACAGGGCTGGCGAATCGCTATTTCCACGCGGCCAAAGAGGTGGTCGACATCATTCTGGGCATCATCCTGATGATCATGTCGGTGCCGATGCTCATGCTGTGCGGACTGCTGGTGAAGATTGCCAGCCGGGGGCCGGTGTTCTTCACGCAGGTCCGCGTGGGCAAGAACGGCAAGCTCTTCCGCATGTTCAAACTCCGCACCATGTGGACGGACGCCGAGGCCCAGACCGGCGCCGTCTGGGCGGCCGACAACGATCCGCGGGTCATTCCCATCTGCCGCTGGATGCGCCGCAGCCACATGGATGAACTTCCCCAACTGCTCAACGTGATCCGCGGAGAGATGTCGCTGGTGGGCCCGCGGCCGGAGCGGCCGGAGATACTGGCCGAACTGGAGAAGACGTATCCTGACATCCGCAAGCGGCTGGTGGTCAAGCCCGGCATCACGGGCCTGGCGCAGGTTCGCCATGGTTACGACAAGGGCACCGACGCGGTGCGGCACAAGCTGGCGACCGATCTGGAATACATCTCCACCAGCAAGTGGAGCATCGAATTCGGCATCCTTGCCCGCACCGTCACCAAGCTGAACGACAAGCAGTCGCGGTAGAAGTCCCCCCGGTTCCCTCGCCTTCGGGTCTCGTCCCCCACCTATAGCCAGCCGAAGATGACCCCGTAGAAGTACCCATTTCGCTCGATCGGCCAGCCGCGGCAATCCGGCCTTACTTCCATAATCGGTCCGGATTTCAGCGGTTTTACCGCGGCCTGACCACATGCGCGGGGGATCGTTCATCGGGCAATGGGGGAAATCCCTAGAAAATTAGTCATCCTTCGCAAGAAACATGTCGATAAAAAAAACCAAAGGACGCCGCATTAAGTACTTAAGGGTCCGAAATGCACAATGATCGCTTCGGAAAATGCGATTCAGGCAGTGAAGCCGCATCAAGGAGTGGCCCACACACCACTCTTTATCCGGTGTGGAGCCGCCTCATGACCGCATCCAAGTTCATGCTGTTTGCCGCCGCCCTGGTCGCTGCCTGCCTCCCCGGCTGCGGCAATCGCGACGAGGACCTCATGCAGGTCCAGGCCTTCCTGCAGAAACCCCGCACGCCGGTCTCCGGGGTCGAATACCGCGTCATGCCCCCCGACGTGCTGGCCATCTCCTCGCTGCACGTGACGGAGATCAACAACGTCAGCCAGCAGGTCCGCCCCGACGGAAAGATCAACGTCCCGCTGCTGGGCGAGGTCATGGTCGCCGGGCGAACGCCCGCCGAGATCGAGACCCTTCTGCAGGAATCGGCCTCGCAGTATTACAAGGTTCCCGACGCCAAGGTGGTTGTCTCGCAGTACCAGTCGCAGAAATACTTCGTGTACGGGCAGGTGCTTCGCCCCGGCGCGAGGATCTGGACGGGGCGCGACACGATCATCGACGCGATGGCCGAAGCCCAGCCGAACGAGATTTCGTGGCCGGAGAAGATCCGCGTCGTGCGGTCCCGCAAGCCGGCCGTGGGCGGCTACATGCCCGAGGTGCCGGAGAAGGCCGATCCCAACGACGTGACGAAGAACTGGACCAACGCCGAGGAACTGACGATCGATTTGATGGCCATGGTCCGGACGGGCGACACGTCGCACAACATCATGCTGCAGCCCAACGACATCATTTATGTGCCGCCGAATCCGTTCGGCGCCCTGGGCCTGGAGATCCGCAAGTTCCTCTACCCGGTGCAGCCGATCATCGAGACGGTGCAGACGCCTCAAACCGTTCGCAACTCGGCGACGTATAACAACAACACTAACAATAACACGAATAATCCGTAAGGCGGCATGGAGCCACAAGCAACACAATTCGGTTCGACCCTTCGCGATCGCCTGCGGGTGGTATTTCGCCATCGCAGGCTGCTGGTGCTGGGCTCGATGCTGTTCGCGATTGTGGCCTTGCAGGCGGCCTACTACCTGCCCGTGCGCTACAGCGGCACGGCCCGCTTCGAACGCAAGAACGACCCGTCCATGGAAGAGGGCATGCTCAACAAGCCCGAATCCTTCGAATCCATCAAGCTCACGTTGCAGCACGAACTCGCTGGCTACGAAGCCGTCGACGGCGTGGTGACCAGTCTGGAGCAGACGGGCGTGATCGCCGCGATGCCGCGTGACGAGGCGGGGCGTCTGACGCCCGAATCGCAGCGCCGCCGGCAGGAACTGGTCGACGGCCTGGTCGCCGGCATCGACGTGAAGTGGGAAGTGCGTTCGCCGCAGGTGGACTTGCTGGCGGTGAGCTTCACGCACAGCAACCCGGCCCTGGCGTCCGACCTGCCCAATCTCCTGGTGCACAACTACATCGACAAGACGTCCGGCCAGATCCTCGACCGGCTCAAGAGTTCCAAGAAGTTCCTCGAAGAGCAAGTCGCCGCCAGCCGCGGCAAGGTCAAGCAGCTGCAGGAGACCCGCACGCAGTATGTCACCGAGAACGCGGGCATGTTCCCCGACAGTCCCGGCGGGCTGCAGGACCGCATCATGCGGCTGCAGGCGCAGATCGACGCCACGCGCATGCAGAATTCCCTCGCCCGCAAGAAGCTCGAGAATGTCCGCCTGATGCAGCGGCCGGTGGACCAGATGGAACTGACGCCGACGGAAGTGATCAAGGCGCCCAACCACGAGCGCCGCGCCCTGGAACGCGAAGTGCAGGGCTACCGCGACGAGCTGAAGGAGAAGTACACCGACAAGCATCCCCAGGCGATCGTGCTGAAGGAAAAGATCGAGAAGCTCGAGAAACGAGTCGCCGAGATGCCCCAGGAAATCATCCTGGAGATCAAGTACTCCACCGGCTTCGGCGGGGCGGAGATGGCCGTGCAGGAAATCCAGCTGTCGGCCGATATCGCGGTGACCGATCAGGAACTGCGCCGCGACGTCAAGCTGCTGGAGACGTACCAGGCGCTGCAGAATAACCTCGCCCCCATTCGCCAGAAGTATGACGAGATGACGAAGTACGTGGACGAGGCCGAGAAAGAGCTGACCCGCTGGCAGGCTCGCCTGACGGACATCGACATGTCCCTCAAGGGCGAGGTCGGCAAGAACCGCACGCACCTCAAGGCGGTGGAAACGGCCAAGCGGCAGGGCACGCCGTCGTCGCCGACGGTGAGCTTCGTGCTGGGCTCGACGATGGGCGGCGCGCTGGCGTTCGCGATCGTGCTGGCGTTCTTCTGCCACACCGTCGACCGCACCATCCGCACCACCGACGAGGCCGTCAGCGAATTCAACCTGCAGGTGCACGGCGTGATCGGCGAGATCATCTCGCCCGCCCGCCGCGCGTCGATGAGGGTGGGCCTGTTCCTGACCTCGATCTTCACGGCCATGGTCGTCGCCGTCCTGGCGATCAACGTCTTCAGCGTCGTGCTGTGGCTGCAGTACCCCGACTTGTACACGAAGTTCAAGGGAAGCCCGCTCCAGTTCATCTGGACGACGATCTTCCACTAGCACAAAGGCCCCGGTCATGACCGAAATCAACACCGCACCCGCACCGAGCAGCCCGCCGCCCAGCGAGGTCAACCCGCTGGCCGAGGCCCGCCGCTATTCTCCGGTGGTCGTGGCGTGGCATGACCGCGCGGGCGACCTGACCGAGCAATACCGCGCCCTTCGCACGAGCCTGCTTGCCCAGTACGCCAGCGACCGCTTCTCCCTGCTGGTCACCTCGGCCGAGCAGGGCGAGGGCAAGACCGTCACGTGCGTGAACATGGGCTTTGTGATGGCCGAGCGCTACGAGCGCAGCACCATCATCGTCGATGGCGACCTTCGCCGCGGCGGCGTGGCGTCGATGCTGGGGCTCAAGAGCGCCCCGGGCCTGGCCGAGGTGCTTCGCAAGACCAGCACGCTCGATGCCGTGATCCAGCCCACCGTGTGCGCCAACCTTTCGGTCATCACCGCCGGCGACGCCGCCACCGAGGACGTCGCCAACCTGCTGTCCAGCGGCCAGATGACCGCCACGCTGCAGGAATTGCAGCGCCGCTACGACTATGTCCTGCTGGACTGCCCGGCCGTGAGCATGCTGGCCGACGTGGGCATGCTGGGCCGCATGGGCTGCGAGGCCCTGCTGGTGGTCCGCATGAACCGCACCCGCCGCGAGACCGTCAATCGCGCCATCCGCATGCTGCAGGTAGTGAACGTGCGGATGGCGGGCATGGTCCTGACGCACCAGAAGTTCTACATCCCCGGTTTCCTCTACAAGCGCCTGTAGGCTTCGGCAATGCCAGAAGCTCCTGTACAAGTCCGGCCGGTCGCCCTGGACGCGCAAGACGGCCAGGCCCAGGACTGCTACGTTCTGCAGCACCCCCAAGGCACGGTCTTTCACCGCCCGCACTGGTTGCGCGCGGTGGCCGCCGCGTACGGGCATGCGCCCGCATCACTGGGGGCGTGGCGGGGCGAGCAACTCTGCGGGCTGCTGCCGCTGATGGAGGTCAAGAGCCTCTTCGTGGGCAAGGTCCTGGTCTCCGTGCCTTACGCGACGTACGGCGGCATCGTGGCCGACGACGACGCGACGGTCGCCGCACTGGCGGCCGAGGCCCAGAATCTGCTGGGGCGGCGGGGGGCCAACTACCTCGAGCTTCGCCATCGCGAGCAGCGGCCGCTGGATCTGCCCGTCATCACCCGCTACGACACCTTCCGCAAGGAACTGCCCCCGGCCGGCGAGGTGCTCGAGAAACTGCCCCGCAAGGCCCGGGCGGCCGCACGCAACGGCCTGTCCGTTCTGGGCGAGGATTGCGCGCGGATGGGCGGCGACCTGCTTGGCGACGTGTACCGCCTTTACTGCCTGACGCTGAGGCGGCTGGGCTCGCCGAACTATTCCTGGCGGCTCTTTCGCGAGCTGGCGCGCGAGTACGGCGACGACTGCGTGTGCCTGGCCGTCTTTCGCGGCGGGCGGGCCATCGCGGGCGTGGTCAGCTTCATCTTCCGCGACGAGATGGTGCCGTACTTCTCCGGCAGCACCGACGCCGGGCAGCGACTCAACGCCAATAATGTGATGTACCTGCGGCTGATGGAATACGCGGCCACGCACTGGCTGAAGTGGTTCGACTTCAACCGCACCCGCCGCGACAACCGCGGGCCTTACGACTTCAAGCGGCACCAGGGCTTCGAGCCCTCGCCGCTGCATTACCAGATTTGCCTGGCCGAGGGGGCGGCCGCTCCGAACCTCACGCCCAGCAACCGCAAGTTCGCGATCGCCGGCCGCGTGTGGCGGCGCCTGCCGCTGGCGCTGACGCGTCCGGCGGGGTCGGTTCTGTCCCGGTGGATCCCATGAAACGACTGCTCTTCATCACGCATCGTCTGCCATTCCCGCCCGACAAGGGCGAGCGGGTGCGGGCGTTTCACGAGATCGTCGCACTGTCGCGGCACTTCGCGGTGACGGTGGCCTCGCCGCTCCACCGCCCGGGCGAAGCGGCCCACGCTGCCGCGCTGCGACAGCACTGTGCCGACGTGCTGACCGCACCGGCGGGGCGGGGCAAGTGGCTGGCGGGGGCGCTGAAGTACCTGCAGGGCGGCTGCAACACCGAGGGGCATTTCAACGTCCCGGCCTTGAGGGACAAGCTCCTGGCGGCCGCGGCGGCAGAGCCCTTCGACGTGGTGGTGGCCTATTCGTCGGCGGTGATTCCCACCGCGCTGGCCGTGCCCGCCAGGGCCCACGTGGCCGACCTGGTCGACACCGATAGCGCCAAGTGGCACGCGTACGCCTCGGCCGCGGGCCTGCTGGGGCGGCGGTTCTACCGCCGCGAGGCCGACGGCGTGGCCCGGCTGGAGCGGCAGGCGGTGGAACGCTGCGCCGCCGTTCTGGTCGTCAGCGAGGCCGAGGCCGCCACCTTGCCGCTTCGCAACGACAAGGTCCTGGTAATGGCCAACGGCGTGGATCTCGATTACTTCGCACCGGCGGCCGCCCCCCAGGGCCCGCCTTCGCTGGTGTTCACCGGTTCGATGGACTACCTGCCCAACGTGCAGGCCGTGACATGGTTCGCTCAGCACGTCTGGCCGTCCCTGCTGGGGCACGTGCCGGGCCTGCGGTTGCTGATTGTGGGCCGCGACCCGACGCCGGCCGTGCGCCGCCTGCGGCAGCACAAGGGCATCGTCGTGACCGGCCCCGTGGATGACGTGCGGCCTTATGTGCACCGTGCGGCGGTGGTGATCGCGCCGCTACAGATCGCCCCGGGCATCAGCAACAAGGTGCTGGAGGCGATGGCGATGGGCAAGTGCATCCTGGCCTCGCCGGCGGCGCTGGTGGGCCTGGACGTACAGGTGGGGCGCGACCTCATGGAGGCCAGCACCCCGCAGGAGTGGCAGGCATCGCTGCTGTCGCTGCTGGCCGACGAGGCCCGCCGAGACCAGTTGGGCCAGGCCGCCCGCTCGCTGGCCCAGCGCGAGTACACATGGCCCGCCCGGCTCGCCCCGCTGGTGGAACTGTGTGTGCGTTTGGGGCGGTGAGAGTCTGCTCAACTGGGTGCCATGCCGAAGCGTCGTGCTATTGCGACGCGCCGGCATGCCTCGCCCAATCATGCCGCCCGGGTACGCTTGCCTCCGGCAAACGAACCTCGTAGCGTGCGTTTGGTGGCGGCTTGCCGTTCGGCGCTGTAGAAGCCCCAGGGCGTCCCCGGATCTGACAGCGCCGAACGGCAAGCCGCGTTCCAAGGCCTTACCCAGAACGTGAAGGACTCCTAGCCCGACCGTTTGCGAAAGACCCGCATGCCCTCGGTGCCGTTGTAGGTCAGCAGCAGCGCGCCGTCGCAGGCGAAGTGCTCAAAGAGGCGTTCGATGACCTGTTCTTCGCCCGGCCAGGGGTAGGCGAAGATCACGTCGAAGTCGTCGATCTCCATGTCCATCGAGTCGTAGGGGTCGGGCCCGCCGATCGCCAGCCACTCGAAGTCGCTCACCTGCTCGGCAATTTCCTGGCCGCCGTGCGGGACGAAGTTGCCGTGGCAGAACCCCGCGGGCAGGCGGTGATGGCGGGCCAGGCGGACGGCGAAATCAACGAGGTCGGGCTCGAACTCGATGCCGCACGCGTCGAACCCGAGCATCGCGGCCAGGCAGGTGACGTCGCCCATGCCGCTGCCCCATTCGCAGAAGAGCATGCCTGGGGCGAGTTGGCGCTGGGCGACGTACCGAAGCACGCTGTAGACCATGGCGAAGTCGCTGGGGACGTAGGCGTGGATGGGGTCGTCCAGGCGGGACTCGATGAACGCATCCCGCCGCTGCTGCGCGTCCTGGAGGAATCGCATCACCTCCGGCGGCGGGGGCGGCAGGTCGTCGGGGATTTCAAGTTGCACCAGAGCCATGGGCCCATGTTACCACATCGTCGCGCCGGGCTGTGCATGTTCTGGGCGCGAGGCGGTTTGCAGTGACGTAGAAACAGTCGCGGCGACCTTTTGAGGGGCCGCCGCGTCAGTCTTTTCTCCCGTCGTGGAGGGGGTTACTTCTTGAGCCGCTTGCGGATATAGCCCGCCAGCGACGCCCCGCCGAAGCAGAAGCCCAGCACCGTCAGCGGTTCAGGCACCACCGCGATAAGGCCCTGGCCGTCGGTGAAGCCGCCCGTCACCGGGTCGTACGCTTCGAGGAAGCCGATGTCCACCAGCGGGTCGCTCACGGGGTTATTGACCACGTCGCGCAGCCACAGGTGGGCGTACATCGTGGACATCCCGCCGTCGTGCGCGCCGCCGGGGCCCAGGTCGCTATACGGCGGGTTGTACGCCGCCTCGGTCCGCAGGTCGCCGTAGCTGGTCTCGGCGAACTGGCCGCCGAAGGTGCCGTCGACCGTGCTGAGGCGATTGTCGCCGCGGTCCACGGCCGCGACCTCCAGGCCGTTGTAGATTTCGCCCGAGTGCATCGTCAGTAGTTCGCGGCCGCTCGTCCAGCCCTGGCCGTTGTCGTACTTGACCTCCCAGATCGCCATCTGCAGTGCGGCGGAGACGGTCGTGTCGTTGACGGGGGTCCGGGCCGTGCTGTCGGTGTAGCGGCTGTAGAAGGCCTGCTGCTGGCCGTAGCGAGTCAAGAGGCCTCGGACGATCTCGCTCTTGCTCATGGTCCGGCTGCCGCTGGGGGTGGTGAAGGTCAGGCTGCTGCCATAGCCGGCATCGATGGCGCTGACGCCGGTGTAATCGCGGGGCGTGACGTTGGCGGTGTAGTCGGTGGACCAGGTCTTAAGGGTTTCGTTTGCGGTTCGGCGGCCCGCGACGGCAGGCCAGAAGATGGTTCCGTTGTCTTGGACCTCGAAGGCGCCGATGTAATCGAGCGTCTGCTCGATCGGTACGATTCCCGTCGCCCCGGCTAGGGACGCAACTGCGCCTAGAATCGCGCATATCGAGAGCGCCCAGGCAATTAGTGATTTGTGGTCGCAATCCATTCCATCTTCCTCCGAGCTGTGCGAAGCGACTCCGCAGTCCTTGGACAAAATGCGCCCACTCCCTCTGCGGACGCGTCCTCGGACTTCTATGGATACTCTAAGATACATGCTCGGATTTGTCAAGGATGATAGCTCTTGTTTTGACCGACTTTTAGCTTGACACCCCGGTCCTTACCGCAGAATCGCGGGGCCATGGCCCGACCCCCGGCCCGTCGGGCACGGTATCACTGGCCGGAGCTCTCGCTGGTCGTCGTCTGCGGATAGATGTACTTCGCCCGTTCAGACGAGTGTTCCACCGGCTGGGTGGTACCCCAAAGCCGCGGCGAAAGCGGGCCCTGATCGGCCGGTGCCGGCACGACGGTAAACGTGAAATCCGACACCGACAGACCGTAGCTGTGCTCCGCCAGCGGCCATCGAATATCATAGGTCTCGTTCTTGGGCCAATCGCGGACGACCCGCACCAGCGGCAGGGCGCCCTTGGGGTTGTTCCAGGCGCCGAAGAAGAATTCCGGCGTGCCGCGAACGACGATCGTGCTGCCGATCTTGATGGTGGCGCTGCGGGCCTCGGAGATCCGTAGCGGCAGCACCGGGGCGCAGTCCACCAGCGGGCTGCGGCGGACGCCGAACGGCCAGGAGACCGTCACGGCCGTGCCGTTGTAAGGATCGCGGCGAACGTCGAGGACGATCGCCGAGAATACCAGCGTCTTGAGGTCCTTCAGCGCGATGCGGAGGTTGTCGGCGGCGTCGAGGCGGTTTTCGGCCACCTGGGCATGGGTAGCGCCGGGGACGGAGTTCTCCACGTCGGTGATGAAGGCGGAGATGACCTTGGCCGATTCGGCGGCCTCCGCCGGCGGGGCCTCGGCGGGCGCTTCGCGCGGGTGGCCCAGCATGCCGCCATGGCGGCGGATCAGCAGGGCCAGGCCGTCCTGGCGGCCTCGCGAATGATCGAGCGGCGAGATGCCGTTGAAGTCCTTGACGTTGATGGCCGCGCCGCGGTCCATCAGCAGTTCGCCCGACTGGACGGCGCCCTTTTCGCACGCGTAGTGCAGGGGCGTCCTGCCGTTGGCGTCGAAGGTGTTGATGTTGGCCCCATACTTCAGCAGCAGGTCGACCATCTCCGGGTCGGCTTTCCAGACGGCGTAGGTGATGAGGTTGATGCGATTGGGCCCCAGTTCGGCCGGGTCGGCGCCGCGTTCCATCAGGAACTGCGCCATTCCGTGCCGCTGCGACCAGACGGCCCAGTACAGCGGGGTGGCGTCGTTGATGCGCTCGTTGATGTTCTCGCCCTTCTCGAGGTGGCGGAGGATCTCCGAGCGGAAGCCCAGCTGGACGGCCTGGTAGATGTATTCTGTCTCGCGCGTGGTGGGGCGGAACGCCTGCTGCTGCCCCCTGTAGTGTGGATCGTTGACTTCCTCCCACGTGAACCACGTGCAGCCGGCGAACGCCACCATCAGCAGGCCGAGATTGCGCAATATTCTCAGCGTCATGGAAGATCCTTCCTTAGGCCAGGCCAGACCCGCGGCGCATGCCGGGGGCCATGGCGATGGCGCATCTCACATTTTTTATCGGTTAAATCGTGTCGGGGCATGAAGTAAAGCGGCTGGATAATTGCGTTATGACGGCCGCGGGTATATCGTTATGGCAATGCAACGGAAGGAGCGTCCCTTGTTCCCGAGGGTCAAGTCCATCCTGATGCTCGCATTGCTGGCCGCGATCGCGGCGTTGATCGTCTATCGCACGGTCCAGGCCCGCCAGGGGCAATCGCTGGTGTTCTCCGTCGCCATCAATGCCGCCTCGGCCCCGGTGTGGGAGGAGATCGTCGCGGATTTCACCCGCCAGACGGGCATTGAGGTGACGCTGCTGCGCCAGTCGAGCGACACCGACATCCAGCGCCAGAGCCTGACCATCGCCCTGAACTCCCGCCAGGAACACCCGGACGTGTTCATGATGGACGTGGCCTGGATCGGGCAGTTCGCCCAGTCGGGTTACCTGCAGCCGCTCGATCCGTACGTGCGGCCCGGCGGGCTGGAGCCCAACGCTTTCTTCCCGCGGATCATCGCCACCGCCGACCGCCACCAGGGGCGACTGGTGGGCCTGCCGATCTACATCGATGGCGGCATCCTCTACTACCGGACGGACCTGCTGGAGGCCCATGGTCTGGCCCAGCCGCAGACGTGGGACGAACTGGTGGCCGCCTCGCAAAAGGTCCAGGCGGCGATGAGGCCGTCGCAGCCGGCGTTCTATGGCTTCGTCTGGCAGGGGGCGCAGTACGAGGGCCTCACGTGCAACTGGCTGGAATACGCGTACTCCAACCGCGGCGGCATCATCGAGGAGCCCAACGCGCGGCTGACTATCGACACGCCCGCCAACGTCGCGGCCACGCAGTTCATGTACGACCTGATCCACACGTACCGCATCTCGCCGCCCAACACCTACACCGAGATGCGCGAGGAGCAGGCCCGCGTGCATTTCCAGACGGGCAACGCCCTGTTCGAGCGGAACTGGCCCTATGCATGGGCGCTGCATCAGGGGCAGGACTCGCCCGTCCGCGGCAAGGTGGGGATCGCCGCGCTGCCGCATTTCGCCGGCGGCAAGAGCGTCTCGGCCATGGGGGGCTGGCACGCGGGGCTGTCGCGATTCTGCCGCGACAAGAACAAGGCGGCCCGGTTCATCCAGCACATCACCTCGTACGAGGTGCAGAAGAAACTCGCCTTGGCCGTGGGGTGGAACCCCGGCCGCCGCGACGTGTACGACGACCCGCAGGTGCTGGCGAGGATGCCGTACCTCAAGCCGCTGGCGGAACTGTTCGCCAACATGCAGCCGCGCCCCAACGTGCCGTACTACACGCTGGTGTCCGAGACGATGCAGCGGCACATCAACGGCGTGCTCAGCGGGCGGGCGACGGCGCAGGAGGGGCTGGCGGCGGCGCAGGAAGAAATCGACCGCATTATCCTGCGGTATCGGGAGGTCCGCCCATGAAACGGCGCCCCTGGGATCTCCGCGAACTGCGGACGGGCCTGCTCTTCCTGCTGCCCATGATGGTGTTCATCGGGGGGCTCGTGCTGGCGCCGGTGGTCGGAACGATTCTCGACAGCTTCTACCTCGACGTGGCGTTCCGGCCTCGCGAGTTCGTCGGCCTGCGCAACTATGCGAGCCTGGCCTTCGACCATGGCTTCTGGCAGTCGGTGCGATTCACGCTGCTGTTCATCGCGGTGTCGGTGCCACTGGAACTGGTGCTGGGGCTGGGGCTGGCGCTGCTGCTGGACATCAAGGGCCCCCTGCGGGGCATGGTTCGCGCCTGCGCCCTCATCCCCTGGGCCGTCCCCTCGGCCGTGTCGGCCCGCGTGTGGGAGTTGATCTACAACTACTCGTACGGGCTGGCCAACTCGCTGCTGGCGGCCCTGGGCGCCGACGGGCCGGTGAACTGGCTCGGCACCGACTTCAGCGCGTTCTCGGCCGTGGTGGCCGCCGACGTGTGGAAGACCACGCCCTTTGTCGCCATCATCCTGCTGGCGAACCTCCAGGCTGTGCCGGGCGACCTGCTCTCGCAGGCGAAGGTGGACCGCGCGAGCTTCGTCCAGGCCTTCTGGCGCGTGACGCTGCCGCTGATCCGGCCGGGGATCGTGGCGGCGCTGCTGTTCCGCACTGTCGACGCCCTGCGCGTGTTCGACCTGCTGTACATCCTCACGCATGGCGGGCCGGGGGGCTCGACCACATCCATGTCGCTCTATGCGTACAAATACTTCGTGCTGACGGATTTCGGCTACGGTTCGGCGGTGTCGGTGGTGCTGTTCGCCGCGGCGCTGGCGCTGTCGGCGACGTACGTGAAGCTAGGCCGCTTCCGCGCGGAGGCCACATGAGCGAGCGATGGATCAAGGGAATCCTGACGATCGTGGGCGGGGCGGTGCTGATCGCGTTCTGCCTGGCGCCGTTCCTGTACATGCTCGTGGTCAGCCTCACCGCCACGCCCGAGGTCATCGGCGGCTCGGACGGCATGCAGCTCACGACGCGGGCGTACACGGCCGTGCTGACGGGCACGGCGCTGCACTTCCTGAGCTACTTCGCCAACAGTCTGATCGTGTCCTCCGTCAGCGCCGCCATCACCGTCATCGTCGCCTCGCTGGCGGCGTACGCGCTGACGCGGCTGGCGCTGCCGGGCAAGATGGCGTTGCTGCTGGGCGTGCTGGTGGTGGCGATGTTCCCGCAGATCGGCATCGTCGGCTATTTGTACAAGCTCATGACCGCCCTGGGGTGGATCAACACCTACCAGGCGCTGATCCTGCCGTACGTGGCCTGGACGCTGCCGATCTCGCTGTGGATCCTCACGGGCTACTTCAGCCAGCTGCCGGTGGAACTGGACAAGGCCGCGGTGGTAGACGGCGCGACGCGGCTGCAGGTGCTGCGGAAGGTGATCCTGCCGGTGGCGGCCCCGGGCGTGCTGTCGGTGTACCTGCTGGCGTTCATCTCGGCGTTCAACGAGTTCATGTTCGCGCTGATGCTCACGACCGACCACCAGGCCCGGACGGTGCCGGTGGCGATCTCCACGTTCCAGGGCCTCCACGGCGAGACCCCCTGGGGCGAGATCATGGCCGCGTCGGTGATCACCACGCTGCCGGTGGTGGTGCTGACGCTGATCTTCCAGAGGCAGATTATCCGCGGCCTGACCCAGGGCGCGGTCAAAGGGTAACCCAGATGATTCTGCAACTATCGGGCGTGTCGAAGGAGTTCCACTCGCTGCGGGGCCGCATCACCGTGCTCCGAGAGATGGACCTGACGGTGAACGACGGCGAGTTCTTCGTGCTGCTGGGGCCCAGCGGCTCGGGCAAGAGCACGCTGCTGAACCTCATCGCGGGCCTGGAAAAGCCCACCGCCGGGCGCATCCTCTTCGGCAACAAGGTCGTCGCCGACGCCGCCAGCCGCCGCTTCCTCTCGCCCCGCGAACGCAACATCGCCTTCGTCTTCCAGAGCTACGCCCTCTACCCGCACCTGACCGTGTTCGAGAACATCGCCTTTCCGCTGCGGATCGCCCGCCGCCCCAAGGCCGAGATCGTCACCGCTGTGGAGGGGGCCGCGGCCACGCTGTCGATCACCGATCTCCTGGCCGCCTATCCGCGCGAACTGTCGGGCGGGCAGCGGCAGCGGGTGGCCATCGCCCGCGCCATCGTGCGGCAGCCGAGCATCGGCCTGCTCGACGAGCCCCTGAGCAACCTCGACGCGCAGCTGCGGGGCACGATGCGGGCCGAGCTCAAGAGCCTGCAGAAGCGGCTGGGCATCACCACCGTCTACGTCACGCACGACCAGGTCGAGGCGATGAGCCTGGGCGATCGCATCGCCGTGCTGCGAAACGCGCAGATCGAGCAGGTGGGCACGCCCGCCGACCTGTACGAGCGGCCGGCGACGGCGTTCGTGGCGCAGTTCATCGGCTCCCCGCCCATGAACCTCGTGCCGGCGGGGCTGCAGCGGCAGGGCGATGGCTGGGTCGCCGTGATCGACGACGCCCGCCTGCCGTTGCCGAAGGACAAGATTGCCGCCCTGGGCACGCCCCCTGCGAAAATTCTCCTGGGCGCCAGGCCGGAGAATGTGGAGTTCTGCCCGCCCGCCCCCGGCAGCCTGCCGGCTGTAATTCAAACCATCGAGCCCCTCGGCCGCGAGACGACCATTCGCTTCCAGGCCGCCGGCCAATGCCTCGCCGCCGTCACTCCGAAATGCGACCTCACGCCCGGCCAGACAATCGCCGTACGATTCCCCGTGCAGTCGATTCACGTCTTCGCGGGTTGATTAGCCCTGACGCTTTGGCGGCGGCTTGTCCGTTCGGCGCTGTAGGAGGCGACGGGCATCACCGATCTCTCACAGCGCCGAACGGGCAAGCCGCCGTTGAGCCCGCCGACATTGGCCAAGCATGTCGAGTGGCGAGAGTTTCGCAGGACCTAGTTCTCAGGCCAGCCATCATATGGAGTGACGAAAACAAAGTCCGGTTGATCCAGATTGTGCTTCACGTAGTTGTCATCGATGTAGGAGATGGTCTCCACCATCTGCGCGGGGCGCGACTTGAAGTGGTGGCATGAGTCTGCGCTGAAGACCGGGTGGCCAGGGGCGGCCAACTGCCTCTGGACAAGCAGTTGCTTTCCTGCCGAACGCAGCATCGCTGATATTCCCTCGGCCTTGAGATGGTGCTTCCGGAATAGCAGGTGAACGTGGCTACGCAGTATCGCGCAGGCATTGCAGGTGAGGCCGCTTTCAATGATTGCTGCGGCAAAGGCATCGCACAAGGCTTGCCGATGCGGTTGCTGCCACCAGACCGGCGGATAATGCAGACTTTGATTCGCCAGGCCGTAGAACTCGCGGAGTTCTTCCGAAGTTGGAGGGGTCTCCCTGCGGCCAAAATGAAGCTCTGCCAGAGCGGATATCCGTGGCGCATGGACCTCCTTTGACATGCTTCCCCGTGGATCGTTTGGCAGCCAATGACCATAGCCGGTGAGGATGATGTGGTACCCGATAACCATAGGACACCCTTTTGCTATCGAAAGGATGATATCTGCAACGCTCAATTGCTGCCATCAGCATCTGCTAGTGGTGCAAGTCAGATGGCGGCTTGTCCGTTCGGCGCTGTGGAAGGCGGCAGGCGCCACCCATCTCTGACAGCGCCGAACGGACAAGCCGCCGTTGAGCCTGCCGACATTGCCCGAGCGTGTTGAGCGGTGAGAGTTTCGCAGGACCTATTTGTGGAAGACGCAGGGCTTCGCCCGCGTCAGATGTTGATCGCGACCGGCGGGGACTGCAGGGTCTTGGCGCCGAAGTCGCCGGTGGCGACCTGGTGGGCGAGGATCTGCGTGGAGATGGCGAACGTCAGGGCCATGCCCATGACGGTTCGCTGGATGGCGGCGGCGCCCAGAACCATCGTCTCGTCATCGCCGCTGGCGGAGCGGGCGTGCTCTTCCACCTGCGAGATCAGGCGGGCGATCTTTCCCTTGTCAAAGTAGCCGTATCGCTCGATCATCCGCGGTGACAGCAGGTCGCGGATCA
>CAZTVF010000056.1:0-32992 GCA_964616985.1 uncultured Planctomycetaceae bacterium | reverse complement strand
TCCCGCCCGTGGATATTCGAGAAACACTGCAGGGGCGAGACGCCCCTGCAACTGGCAGCACGCCGTCCTGAACATAATGGATGGAATGTTGGCGTGCTGGCGGATCGAGCGGGACGCCATCGCCAAGGCGATTGCCGGAGGGACGCTGCCCTACTTCTCCGTCTCGGCCTCGCCGGCAGCGAGGCCAGAAGCTCGTGTTCCGCTTTGGCGGCACCGCCATGGCGGCGTCGGCGGGGCGAATCCACCACTACCTCTGCCCCGACGAGCGACTGCTGGGAATCCTTCGCGACGAGGCGGACCTGGCCCTGTCGCTTCAGAACGTCGACGGAATGTTCACCGGTTTTCACTTGGCTGTCGAGAAGAAGTCCCCCTTTCCCTGGGCCGGCGGAGCCTACGACAGCGGGCAGGAAGGCGAACTATGGGTGGTGGCCGCGTGGCTGCTGGGCGACCTACAAGCATGTTCTTCGCGAGCTGGTCGTCCGCATGTGCAACCAGGTGATCAGCCGGCTTCAGCCGGATGGACGCTTCGACTCGCGCAATCGCTACAATATTCAGGGCATCCGCGAATCCATCCGAGGAGTGTTGGCGGCGGCGTTCGTCGTCGAGCCCGCCGACGTGGCGAGGATCGACACGACGCTCCAGCGAACTCTGCTGCGGCCGGTGAACGAATGGGAAGTCGGAGCGGGCGACTTCGCCCGTTATTGGTCGAATCGCGACGCGCTCCTCGCCGGAACAAGACTCGACCTGATGACACTGCACTGACACTGGGACACTCGCCTCGCGAGCAGCGGAGATCAGCAGCTCCTCGGTCAGCTTGTAGCCGGTTTCTGCGAGTGCCTCGGCGGCAAACGTCCCTTTCACGTGGATGGCGTCCCGGCTTCTGACAGAAATGCACCTATCACATGGTGAGCCAATCTGCAGGAACAAGCATGCTAGCCAAGCTCGTGGCCTTGATCGCGCATCACGGCCGCATGGGCATCCTCAATCGCAGGATGTTGATGGCACGATCGAAGGCGGAGGAGGGGCTGCAGCAGTCGAGTGCGATGGAGGCGTGGCGGCCGATGAGACGGAGGAGGGGGTGGCCGCCGGTGGCGTCGATCTCGATGCGGTGGCCGTCGCCGAACTCGACGCAGAGGGTGCTGATCGGTTTGTCGTCGCTGGCGTGCTTGGTGCCATCGGTATAGGTCACGTCGAGCTTGTGAATGCCGGAGTCGAGCATACGTCGTTGTCCTTTCGATCTCGGCACGTGGGCGTTGCGGCTGCCCGCGTGAATGGCTGGTGGGGTGTCTTCGGTCGAACTATCCGAGTTGCATCGTCAAAGGTGCGTCGGCGGCCCCGCCCCCGCTCGGGGCCGCCGGACGCGAGGGATCTAGTGGACGATCTCGCCGCCGCCACGCCTGCGCCGGCGGCTGGAGGGCGGCAGGATGCTGGGCTCACCGGGGCGGCCATCGCCGTGTTCGTCGTTGGGGAAGATGCACAGATGCGGGCACTGGCCGTGGGCGACAAGGGCCTGGCCGAGGATGTTGTCGGCCTCGAAGCGCCAGTCTTCGCCAACGCCCACGGTGGGGCAGGGCCGGCAAGTCACCTGGCCCACGTGCTCGAGCAGGGCCGACGCACCCTTGGCGGTGAAGTCCTTGGCCTTCTCGACCGGCGGCAGCGTCATGGCGTCCATGGCGTAGCCACGCATCAACCGCGGCCAGATGCGCTGCAGCGTGGCGGGGCGGTCGAAGATGTCGGCTGCGACGAACTTGCCGTCGATGGCCATGATTACGCCGCAGGCGTCCTGAGGGTACTGTAGCGACTCCACGTAGCCGCTGAGCTTCGTCGCATGCTGCTCGAAGGCATCGTGCATGGCCCTGGTGGGGGAGTTCACCCCGCTGGAGGCGGCATTGCGTTCGACCTCGTCCCACACGGCGCCCTGGTCGCTGCGGGCCTCGCCTTGGGAAGCCAGGTTGCGGCTGACGTCGCGGCTCTTGAGCGACCGCAGCTTGGCAGGGGAGTAGCTCCCGCTGGAGAACTGCATCGACGTGTGATGCCATCGGCCTTGCTCGACGCAGGAGACGGGGATCTTCGTCTTGGAGTTGCCGGCCAGCAGAACGCTGGTGTTCAGGATGCGGTTCTGCTTGGCCCCGACGAGTTCCTCGCCGTCCAAGAGCAGGATCATCTCCGCCGCCTGGTTCATCGCCAGCAGCTCCGGCACGCTGCCGCCCTCACTCGCCTCCGTCACCGTGAGCGTCCCGGCCTTGATCGCCTCCGCCGCCAGCGAATAGTCAAGCTGCCCCGGCTTGGCCGTCCGCAGCGGCACGACCGTGAGGTTCGAGTGGCCGATCGGATCGCCCACCTGGAGCGTCTCAACGAACGGCCGGAGCGTCTGTGGTACTGGTTGCATGGTCTAGTCCTTTCTGAGATACGCGGTTCGCTCGTCCATGCTGCTTCACTGGACTCATTATCCGCGACGGGTATGACAGCCGTGGTCATAGCTCTTTGTCAGTTAGGGACTTGTGAGGAGTGACAGATGTGGTCATAGGGGCAAGGGGTGGTGGGTGGAACGGGCGACGAGCACATGGACTCGCGGCTGGGAGAATCGCATGATGCCACAGCGAATCTGCAAACTGGTGTCGAACCTGCCGCACATCGCAGGTACAATCCGCAGCCGAATCGGAACAACTCATTACCTCAAAGAAGACGCCTATGCTGCTTGGTCTTGAGACCTTCAGTTACATGCCGTGGTTCATCGCCGGCCGAATGGACGTGTTCGGGTTTATCCGGCGGGCGAAGGAGCTTGGCCTCGATGGCGTGCAGCTGAACATCGGCATCCCCCAGGACAACTGGGGAATGCTGGGCGGGGCGGAGGCGGCCCGGCTCAAGGCGGTGAGATCGCTGTGCGAGGAATTGGGCCTGTTCGTCGAGGTGGACACCCGCACGTATGAGCGGGACACGCTGGTCGAGGCGCTGAAGATCAGCGCGGCCCTGGGCGCCGACACGCTCCGGACCTACGTCAGCACGCCCCACGATCTGCACGGCGAGGCCCTGGCCGACTACATGCGGCCGGGCGGTGGATTGGCCCACGATCTTCAGGCGGCCGTGCCGGTGATTCAGTCCATCCTGCCGCTGTGCGAGAAGCTTCGGGTGCGCCTGGCGCTGGAGAATCACGAGTACGAGACGTCCTCGCAGGTAGTGCAGCTGGTCCAGGCGATCAACAGCGAGTGGGTCGGAACACTGATCGACACGGGCAACATGATGACCGTCTGGGAGGACCCCGCTGCGGCCATCGCGGCCTTGGCGCCATGGGCATTGAGCACGCACTTCAAGGACCACGTGGTGATCATGCACGAAGGCGAGCCGATGGTGGTCGGGACCCCGCTGGGCCGTGGCAGCATCGACCTGCCCGAGTGCTATCGAATCCTGGCTGGGCAGACGGCGTTGAAGCGCATCTGCATCGAGGTGTGCTACGGCTACCGGGTTGTCTTCAGGACACCCGAAGCCCAGGGCTGCGGCGGGCGGCTCGGAAGCGGTGCGTTTCGCGTGATGCCGCCGCCCCATGACCCGGCCTGCATCGCGCCCTATCGCAACTACCAGAACCCCGCCAGCCTGCCCAAGGCGGAGTGCGACCAGTTCCTGGAATGGTGCGATCGCGCCGTAGTTGATAGTGTGGCCTGCGTCAGAGAACTGGATCGGTGATCGCATGAGACTCGCCCTAGCTATCCGCCGCAAGGCAATCGAATCCATCCTGCCAGCCCCGCACCAGGTTCGCACCAGCCGGGCCGATCTGACTCTCACGCCCCAATCGCAGATCGTTCTGAGGGGCCCCGGCGGCCCGCGGTGCCAGCGTGCAGCCGAGCGGTTGGCGGAGCTGATCGCCGAGGAATTCGGCCTGCATCTGCCTGTCCGCGTGGAACCGTCCTCCTGCCGGCCAACGCTACTGCTGCTGGGCGGAGAAGGTGTGCCAAGGCCATCACGCGAACGGATCGATGGCGACGAAGCCTACCGCCTGGACGTCACGTCGTCGGGGGCAGCGGTCCAGGCCAATAGCTCACAGGGCCTGCTGTGGGGCGCGATGACACTCCGCCAGCTTCTGGTCCGCCAAGGCGACCGGCTGGCCGTCTGCGGCTGCCACATCATCGACCGCCCGCGATACCCCTGGCGGGCATTCATGATCGACGCCGGCAGGGCCCCCAACAGCGTCGGCCAGATCAAGCGGATCATCCGCCTCTGCTCGACGATGAAGCTCAACCTGCTGATCTTCCGCGAGGGCGACGACGAGTTGTGCGCCGTCCGCTACCGAACCAATCCCCTGGGCAGCCGACACGCGCACGCATTGACCGTTGAGCAGGTGCGGGACATCATCGACTATGGCGCGGACCTCGGGGTGATGGTCGCGCCGGAGATCGAGTCGCTGGGGCACTCGACCGCCAAGGGCATGTATTACCCCGAGCTGGTCAGCGGCGGATTCGAGGAGGTGTACGAGGATCTCGTCACACACATCCGCAAGGCTCATCTTGCCCCGGCTGACCCGCGATCATATGCCGTGCTGGAGTCGATCTGCCGAGAGTGGCTTGAGATGATGTCGGGTCCGCTGATGCATCTGGGCCTGGACGAGGTGCGCCTGGAGGCCCCGCCGCAGGCCGCCCATCTGTCCGGCCTGCTGCCGCTGGTCTTTCGCGTGGCCGCCGAGTTGGGCAAGCCGGTCCGGCCGATCGTCTGGGCCGATGCCCCGCCGACGCCCGAGCCCTACAGCGACAAGGTCATCCGCTGCCTGTGGTCCTACGGCGACAATGGCGATATCTCACCGACCAACTATCTTCTGAAGCACCAGCAGTTCGAGCTGCTCGCCTCCGACGGGCGGCAGGAGGTCTTCATGGCGGCTGGCTCAAGCGCCAAGCACCTCCCAGCCACCAAGCTCAACTACCCGCAGGCGTTCGCCAACTTCGACGAATGGTCCATCTGGGGCAACGGCCGCCCTCACGTCACGGGCCTGCTGGCCGTGCAGTGGGGGACGAACGAACTCGACGAGTGGGTGCCGGACTTCGCGGCAGCCGCCGATGCCGGCTGGACGCCCCCGGCCCGAGTTCGCGACTTCCAGACGCAGATGGCCCGTGTGCAACACCACCTGGGGCGGCTGAACGACTTCACCCGCCCCCGGCCTGACGAGATCGACCCGCCCGCATGGGACGGCATCTGGCTTCGGGACGGCAAGTGGTTCGAGGACATTGTCACCGGCAAACGACGACCGGAGTGAAGTTCAATTCTGATACGCCATCCCGGCCTTGGCAAGCTCATCGGCGACATCCTTCGCCAACGCCTTCGGCGACATCACCACGGCGTGGCGGCCGAAGCCCAGGAGCCAGCGTTTGAACTCGCGTGTGTCGGACAGCTCGAAAGTGGCGATGACGCAGTCGTCGTCGGGGTTGCCGTTGTGCAGCGTGTCCTGGCAGTCGCTGGCGATTTTCTGGCTGGGATGCCACTGGTGCTCGTGGACGTTCGTCGCGGCCCAGCCGGTGAAGCGGACCTTGATCGTCTGCAGCTTGCTGGAGGTCATGATCCCGAAGCCACTGTGGAGGTGAGAGGCAATGGAGAAGTTGGCGGGACGTTCGAAGGGCTTGTTGGTCAATTCGACGCCGTGGAAGCGGTTCACCTTCAGCGTCCTGACCTCGCCGTATTCGACCATGAATCCGATGCAGTAGAGGTTGGTGCCGAAGAAGACCATCCCGTAAGGATGGAAGAGGGTGTCGATCACACGGTCCTGGCTGGCGGAGTGGTACTGGACCTTGAGGACCTTGCCGTCAGCCATCGCCTGGTTGATGATGCGGATCTCTTTGTCTTTGCCGCTGTAGTCGTGCTGGGCGACGCTCTTGACGGCAAGCATCCCGTTCAGATCCCCGAAGTAACCCAAGGCCTTGCCCGGCAGCACGGCTTTGATCTTCTCGATCGCCGTGGCCAGGCCGTCGCCGAATTGCGTGCCCGCCAGAGGCGACATGAACTGCTGGCTCATGAAGAGGCTGAGCATCTCGGTCATGGACAGCATCAGCTTCTCGGCCTCCAAGGCCTTGGCCGTCATCCGCCAGAAGCGCTTGCCGAAATCCCGGTCTTCATGAAACACCGGGAAGCCCACCTCCTGGAGGACCTTCATGTCCCGTTGCACCTGCCGCTTGGAGCACTCGACCCTCTGGGCCAATTCCTCGGCGGTGAGGCCAAAGTAGTTCGCCTGGAGCGCCTTGAGGATATTCCACTGCCGAATAAGCGGTTCGCCGCGCGACATGAAGGGCTTCCTTTCGCTAAGGTCTCGCTGTTCGCCCACCCCAATGTAGGCCCACGCGGATTATGCCCGGAATGGCGGCTTCCCGCCAGAGGCATGCAACGCCACGATCATGCTAACATCCCCAGGATCGTGAAGCTGACCGGCACGGCGACGAGCTGTTCCCGGAAGTCGATCCTCGCCATCGGCAGGTACATCTGGTTGCCCGGCACCACGAAGGGCACCTTCTGCGCTCTTTGATTGTCCGGGGTCAGGCGTGCATGCACGTGGACGATGTCGGCGGGCCACTTCGTCTGCACCAGGGCCATGTGCTTGCAGGTGGTGGCATTCGATCTTATCTGGACCTTCCTGACTATTCTCCAGGCCCGACGATCGCTCTGTGACGGAATTGAGGATTGTGTCGAGCAAGCCTACGGCTTATCTTTGCAGTCAGGTTCCTTTCCTGGCATTGCGAGGATAATGATGGACCCCATGCATTTGCAGTTGCCCGATCGGGCCGTACCCGATCGCGTCAGTCTCGTGGATTACCTCCCTGCCGGGCAACGGCGCGTCTGGGCGGAAATGGATGGGCCGGGCTGCATTCGGCACATCTGGGTGACCATGAACCATCCGCTGAAGCAGTCCAACGGTGGACGGAGCGCGATCATCCGGATCTATTTCGAGGATCAGCCTGAGCCGTATGTCGAGGCGCCGGTGGCCGATTTCTTCGGCGTGATGCACGGCCTGGACTTCTACCCCATCGACACACACTGGTTATCGGCCAAGGCCTGGAGCGGCTACAACTGCTACTTCCCGATGCCTTTTTCCCGACGGGCGCGCGTGGAGTTTGAGGCGGGACCCGAAGGGACCAACCTGTATTGCCAGGTGGACTGGCATCGCTACGTGGCACAGGGGCTCCAGGAGCCGCGGCGGTTCTGTGCCCGCTGGCGGCGCGAGATGCCTGCCGATCGCTACGGCGAAAACTACCTGGTGATGGATGCCCAGGGCCCAGGGCAACTGCTGGGTTTTGTCTACGGCGTGCGCCTCCTGGACAGCCAGGACCGATGGTCGCACGGCGGGGCCGACAACCTCTACATCGATGGCGAGGGCGACCAGCCCGCATACATCCGCGGCGTTGGGGGCGAGGACACTTTTGGAACCTCCTACGGCGGGGCGCTGCATCCGCCTGAGACTCATCACTATGCCGCCATGCCATACTACACCCATGAAGACACCGGGGAGGCCCGAGTGGCACAGCGGGTGGTGGGCTACCGCTTCTTCGAGCATGACACAATTCCCTTCGTCCACAGCCTGCACTTCCGCTTCGGCAGCATGCAAAACGACATCTGCTCGACTGCCTACTGGTATCAGGAGTCGCCCGTGCGCCCGTTCTTCCGCATCGGGAAAGACTGGTCGCTGCTGGCGGCGGGCAAGAAACTGCCTCGGGGCACGTGGGATTGCCCCCTGCCGGACACGGGGACGTTCGGACTGGCGGGACCGTTCAAGGAATACGATGACCCCGCCTTGGCTGCCCTGATGGGCCAGCCTCCCTGGCCGGTGCTGCCGGGGATCGAGTGGGTTCGGCGGGATTCCTTTCACCACTTTACCGACTTGAGCCTTTCGCTGCGGCCAGCGGAGCGAGGGGTGGGGATCTTTCACCAAGGCTGGGGCGTGGCGCGGTGCGTGCTGGAGGCGACGCGGGACATGAAGGTCCGGCTGCTGATGGCTTGGGACGACCGTATGGTCCTGCGAGTGAACGACGCGGAGCCGACAGACCTTGGCGAACATCAGGCATTTCGGCCCGGCACGATCGATGTGCCCCTGCGAAAGGGGTGCAACTTCATCACGCTGGCCCTGAGCAATACCCGTGGGACCAACCACGGCGGATGGGCCTTTGTGTTTCGGGCCCAGGCGCCCGACGGCTCGGTGCTCACGCCCCAGTGGCCGCCGTTGAACTCGCCTGCCTGATGGAAGAGGTAGGATAACATCGCCGAAGCTGCTGGCGCTGGTCGCCGGCATGTAAACATTTTACGGAAGGGTTCGCACATGACGAGAATACCGATTGGCCTTGAGCTTTACTCCGTCCGCAACGAAATGGACAAGGACGTGTATGGCACGCTGAAGGCGGTGGCGAAGATGGGCTACGAGGGCGTGGAATTCGCCGGCCCGCCCAAGCACGGCGGGCGCGTTCTTCGCGCCATGCTGGACGACCTGGGGCTGGTCTGCTGCGGCTGGCATACGCCCTTCGCGATGGTGCAGGACGACCAGCTTGCGGCGACCATCGAACTGAACAAGCTCGTCGGCAACCGCCGCATCATCATCCCGGGCATCCCCGGCAATCTGGTCGATTCGCGGGAGAAGTGGCGGAAGATGGCGGACTTCTTCAACGCCCTGGCCGACAAGCTGGCGCCGCACGACATGGTCACCGGCTACCACAATCATCACATCGAATTCCAACCACTCGATGGTCAGACCCCGTGGGACACCTTCTTCGGCAACACCAACCGAAAGGTGATCATGCAGCTCGACACCGGCAACGCCGTCTTCGGTGGGGCCGATTGCGCGGCCCTCTTGAGGCAATACCCCGGCCGGGCCGGAACCGTGCACCTCAAGCCCTTCTCGGCCTCGGCGGCCAAGGCGGAACCGGAGAAGGGATTTCGCCCGCCGATCGGCCAGGACGAATTGCCCTGGACGGAGATCTTCCGCCTGTGTGAGACGATCGGCCAGACCGACTGGTACATCGTCGAGTACGAGAGCGACGCCATGGCACCTCTGGAGGCGGTAGACTGCTGCCTCAAGGCCCTCAAGGCCATGGGCAAGTAGAGGCAATCCATCGGAAGGGCGCGCGTGCCGATCGTCGCTCCGCCTGTGATCGATCATCAGCCTGTGGCCCGATGGTGTGCGGGACGGGATCTGGCCATCACGGCGTCAGTACGGGTCCACGCGCCGCCCCTCACGGTCCGCCTGCAATGCTGATCAATAGACGACGTCCATCTCTTGCCTCTGGCCGCCAATGAAAGCCAGTATGTTGCGCAGGCAGCGGGCCGCCATGCGGTCATTGCAGTCGGCGGTGTTCGAACCGACGTGTGGGGTAAGCAGGACGTTATCCAGGCGGCGAAGGTCTTTATCGGGGGCGACGGGGACATAGGGTTCTGCCGCGAACACATCCAGTGCGGCGCCAGCCAGACGTCCCGCGGCCAGGGCGTCGTATAAGGCGATCTCATCCACGACACTGCCGCGGGCGGTGTTGATCAGCAGGGCCGAAGGTTTGCACAAAGCCAGACGGGAATCGCTGATGAAGTTTCGCGTGGCCGGGCCCCCGGGCAGGTGCAGGCTGACGAGGTCGCACTGCGGCAGGGCCTTCTCCACGTCGTCGCCATACTGGTCCAGACCCAGGCGTTCGCAGATGTCGGCGATGGAGGCGTTCTCGTCCCGCTCCATCTGCTGGGGGCTGCGTCGGCCCACCCCGATCACCTTCATGTCGAAGCCGCGTTTGGCGATGCGAGCCACCCGCTGGCCGATCGCGCCGAGTCCGACGATGCCCAGCACCTTCTGGCAAAGCTCCGTCCCCGTGCGAGGCGTCCATTGGCCAGCTTGCATCGTGGCGTGCAAATCGCTCACGCCGCGGGCCAGGCATCCGGCCAGCCAGAAGGCGTGCTCCGCCACCGATGCTTCCAGCACGCCAGGGGTATTGGTCAGCGTGATCCCGTGGCGGCGGCAGAGATCCTCGTTGACGTTGTCGAACCCCACACCATAGCGAGCGATCAGGGCGCCGCGTCCCTGGGCGGCCTGGCCCAATGCCGCGTACATCGCATTGCCGGCGCGCAATGTCCCGTGCAGGATCAGCACGCGTGACCGGTGCCGTTGGATCGCCTCGACCACCTCGGTTTCGCTATCCGGCACGCAGACGGCCTCGACCTCCTGCTGTGCTCCGAACGTCTTGCGACACCGTTCCCACAGGGGTTGGGTCACCAGCACAATCTCGCGCATCAGCGTCTCCATCAAATGCGTGTCCGCTGCGTAGTCAGAACCAATGGCCACGGCATTCTAACGTGGGGTCGGCCGGTGAGGAATGTTTTCGCCGTTGTGGCCGACGAGACCGGCGAGCATAATCACCAGCATGAAAGCCTACATCTGCAGCGATCTGCACTGCGAGTTCCACGCCGATGGCGGGCGGGAGTTGATCACCCGCACGCTGCCTGACGCGGATGTGGCCATCGTCGCCGGCGACCTGGCCCTGGCAGGCGGGCTCCGTGAAGCCTTGACGCTGCTGGCGGACAGGTACAGGCACGTCGTCTATGTGGCGGGCAATCACGACGATTACCGCTCTTCGCTGGAAGAAGTTGGGGAGATCCACCGAACGTTGGGCCTGAACAACGTGCACTGGCTGGAGAACGAGGTCGCGGAGATCGATGGCGTCCGCTTCGTCGGCTGCACGCTGTGGTTTGGCTGGCATCGGCGAGAGCTGGAGCACCAGCTTAACGACTTTGAACTGATCACTGGCCTGCGAGCGTGGGTCCATCAGAAGAATGCCGAGAGCCTGGAGTTCCTCCGCCGCAATGTCACGGCGGAGTCAGTCGTCGTCACCCACCACCTGCCCACCGGCAGCAGCACCGTGGCCCGCTATCGGAATGATCCGCTCAACTGCTTCTTCGTCTGCCCTGAGGCCGAGGAGATACTCCTCAAGCAGACTCCCCGTCTGTGCGTGCACGGGCACACGCACGACAGCCTGGACTATCGCCTGGGCAATACGCGGGTGCTCTGCAACCCGCTGGGCTATGTGGGCGTCGAGGTGAACCCGTTCTTCAAAACCGACGAGGCGATCGTGGACTTGTGATGCCCGGAACTCTGGACCTGCGAAAGGACAATCCAATGGGAATGATTGACGTCAAGGAGTTCGGGGCCGCCGGCGACGGCGTAGCGGACGATACGGCCGCCATTCAGAAGGCGCTCGACGCGGCCGCACCTCAGAAGGCGGGCGTGTGGGTGCCGGGGGGGACGTACAACTGCTCCACGCTGCGGATGCACCCCTACACGCAGCTTTGTGGCCAGGCGACATACAGCTACCGCAACGACGGCGGCTCGATCCTGCGGCTGAGCGATCCCAAGGCCCGCTGCCTCATCAACTGCACCGGGGCCCTGGGCGCCAACATTACCGGCCTGTGCCTGGCCGGCGGCAGCCTGGGCGAGGGGGTACACGGCATCCTTTACGACAAGCCGGATTATGGCAAGGAGGAGGACGCCCCGCACATCGATCACTGCCGTGTGTCTGGTTTTACCGGCGACGGTGTGCACCTTGGCCGTATCTGGTGCTTCAGCGTGCGGCACTGCATGTTGTCGCACAACAAGGGGAGTGGCCTGCTCGTGCGAGGTTGGGACGGCTTCGTCCTGGACAACTGGCTATCGGGCAATCACGGCGCGGGCTACCTGGCCACAGATGAGAACGCCTCGATAACCATGACCGGCAACCGAATCGAGTGGAACCGCCTGGGCGGCATCGTCATCGCGGGCGGCACACACTACAACATCGTGGGCAACTACATCGACCGCTCCGGCGGCCCGGGCATCGACCTCCAAGGCCGGCCGGACCGGCCCTGCCGCATCATGGCCATCAGCGGCAACGTGATCTACCGAAGCGGCAAGCCCGACTGGCGTCCGCTGGATCAGCACGACAGTTGCCACGTCCGCATGCGGGACTGCGGGGGCGTTACCTGCACCGGCAACACGCTGAACATCGGCCGCGACGATGGCGGCAAGGGCGAATGGTCGCCCAACTACGGCATGGTGCTCCAGAACCTGTGGGACTGCGTGGTGAAGGACAACGTCATGTCGAGTGGGGCCCTGAAGGAGTTGATCGTCGATCTCGGCGGCCACACTGCCGGCACAATCATTCGCGACAACCCCGGGGCATTGCACGTCCCGACGGAATGAGACCGGAGGGACTACCTCGGCAAGAGGGCCCAGAATTTGCTTGTTCGTCCGCAGGCCATCGACAAGGTCAGTTCGCAGGCCGCCTTTTTGGGCATCGATCTCGATGCCATTGAGGTCCAGGAAGACCAGGGCGGCCGCCAGCCCGGCGCGTTTGTTGCCGTCCAGGAACGGGTGGTTCTGAACGATGTGAAAGAATCACCAAGCCGGCCCCACACTATGCACTGCGCCGATGTGCATTCTGAGGCCTGCTTCTGTCTGGCGGCCAAATGGTCGAGAAAACGTTCTGTCCAAGCAAGAATTGCTGCGTGAAAGCAGTCCAGACATGCATCGGCATCATAGTGATCGGTTGGTGTGCCGCCATGGCGGCGGCGGTGGGGTTCTTTATCGTCGTTTGCACCGTGCCTGTTCCTCCGCAGCGGACGTAGAAGCCCGCGATGCAGGGCGAATCGGCGTAACACTGGACGTATGTGTCGCCCGTGCCGTTGCAGTAAGAGCAGTAGTCCATTGGACCGTGCGCCGGATCGTAGTTCCACACGTGAATGCCGTCAAAATCGTTGCTGCCGCCATCGCTGCCGACGCCGACTTCATAGCCGACGATCATCGCGGTGTGCGCGATGCTGTCGGCGTTCTCATAGTGCAGACCGATGCTCCCCTCGCCGCACCTCACGTCGAGGTCAACGTTGCAACGGATATTGTGCATGTTGACCTCGTACCAGCCGTTGGAATGAATGCCTTTGTGCACGGCATTGTGGACATCGAGTTCCGATATTTCGAGTCGCGAGCATCCCTCGATCTTGAGGCCCGTCTCCGGCAGCTTGCCGCCGTCAATGCCGCCGACCCGAATCCAGCCCGAACGCTGGTGGACCTCTTTCTCCTTGTCGTGCACCGCCTTGAGGACCACCGCCTCACCCTCGAAGCCTGGCAAGGCCCGGATAGTTGCGTGCGGCGACATGCTCAGACTGACCGTGCTGGGCAGACGGAGGGTTCGATTGATGCCATACACCCCGTCCGGCAGATCGAGCGTGCCTCCGCCATTCGCGTTCCAGTTCGCCGATCCGCTTCGTAAGTTCCGCATGTGTATTTGCGGCCTGAGTCATCGTTCCCCTTTTGACTATTGTCCTATCTCGCCTTCATATCGTAGAACCAGATGGCGCCCTGCCGCTTGGCCAACGTGAAGGCAAAGCCGTCCCGCAGCATCGCCTGTCCGGACAGCTCTCGAGCTTCGCCGGTTTCCGGGTTCTCGAAGACATACGTGGCATCCGGGGAAAGGGCTTCAGGATGCACCACCAGGGATTCGTCCGGGCACGCTGGAAGACGGATGCCCTGTATGAACCCTCGGCCCGACTCCGGGCAGTCGAACTGCCGAGCCACCCATTTATCCGCCGTACGGTGGAACGGCGTGAGCGGATAATAGTCGCCGTTGAGCATCAGGTCGGCCGCGCGGCGCCAGATGGCCAGCATTCGCTTCATCAGCTCGTAGTCGTAGTCTTTCCGGCGGATATCAATACAGGCGATCAGCATGGGCCCCAGGCCGCAATGGTAGGAGTAGCTGTCGACCTGCCAGTCATACCTCGCCTGGCCTTTCACGTCCCACGATAGCGTGACTTCCTTGAAATAGGGCAGCCACTGGAACAGGGTGTGGTGGAAGGACAGCTTCACCGGATGATCGCCGTATCCGTAATCGGTGTAGTGCAGCGGGACGGAGCGACGCATCGTCTCCAAGTCGTTGCGTCGGCCGCCCGACGCGCATGAATCGATCCACAGGCCGGGATTCCGGGCCAGCAGGTCGTCCCAGTACTGGAGATATCCCTGCACATGCAGGTTCTCATTCATCCCCTGGCGGTCCTCCGGCTCGTTCTCCCGCCAGTGTCGGAGCGACTCGAAGTTGTGATCCTGCCGGTAGATCTTGATGCCGTTATCCTGGATCTGTTTGCACACATGATCCGTCAACCATTGGCGGCAGGCCGGATTGCCCAGGTTCAGCAGGCGATTGTCGACGCCCTCAGCCTTTAGCAGCCATTCCGGATGCTCGCGATCCAACTGACTTCCGGGCCGGACTCGTTCCGGCTCGAACCAGATGAGCAGGTCGGCCCCGTGTTGGGCGGCACAGTCGGACACGGGCCTCAGACCCCTGGGAAACCGCTCAGGGTCAGGGTGCCACGTACCCGTTTCCCACCACTTCCGCTGGCCCTCGCTGTTGTAGCACGGATACCAGCCGGCATCGATCCACCAGACGTCGATGCCAATGCCGCGATCAGCCCACCGCTGAATGTACCGAAGCTGATTCTCCTCAGTGGCAGCCGTAAACTCCTCAGCGTCGTCCGTCCCATGGCCGACCAGCATCGGTCGCAGGGGCCGCCCGTTGGGTCTAGGCAAAACATGGTCGCGATACCACCGGCGCCAGAGGTTCGCCCCACGCGACGCGTTGCCCGTCCAGGACATCACCGTCATCCGCGGCGTGCGGATGGTCTCACCTGGCATCAGCCGCAGATGCGTCTTCTCCTGCCCGGCGCGAACGTGCACGCCGCCGGAGAGGCCCTGGAAAGTGGCCGACCACTGCGCCGGCCAGCCCACGGCGATGGCCAGGCCGCAATCCTCGAACAGGATGCGGTAGTACGGAAAGGCATGGTCGCACGGGCGGCCCCCGCTGGGGGCGAACCGGAGCGTATCGCCATCGTTCACAGGGACCTGCCCCGGTGTATAGCCTTCGGCACTGTAGAAGTCGCCGTTGCCGTGTTCCAGCGCCGGCGAATCGCCCTCGAACGAAGCGTTCAAACCGACGATGTCGCTGAGGATCGGCGTCGGGCGGTTCGCCGCGTTGCTAAACCACGCCACCCATTCCACGACCGGGTAGTCGAGGAACACCGTGCACTCGACTCGCAGATTCAGCCCGGTCTTTGCATCCCGGCCTTCGAAGGCCGTCTCAACGATGTTGGCGTCAACGCGGCGGCGCCTGGAAACCGGACTCCAATCATCGGGGATCCCGGCCACGGCCTTCCC
This sequence comes from uncultured Planctomycetaceae bacterium, assembly GCA_964616985.1. Lineage (GTDB taxonomy): Bacteria > Planctomycetota > Phycisphaerae > SM23-33 > SM23-33 > CAZTVF01. The sequence continues at coordinate 17,826 of CAZTVF010000056.1, read as the reverse complement.
ATCGAGTGCGAAGGAGATCGGAAGGTTCGCAGGGCTCGAGAAGAAACGGCTGGTCCACGTGCGGCTTCTGGACATGTCCTCGGCTCTTGTGCCGGGTTGAGGCGATTGGGCGGTCATGGGTGTCTATCTCCTGTTATCGCCACCACGGTAAGGAGTCTGTTCATTCTCATGAACCTCGCCAGGCATGAGAAGGATCATGCCGTCATGGCGGCTGGTCTACGGAAGGTCCTTCGTCATCGTCACCGGACAGAACGCGCTGGAGGATTCAAACGCACCGCCCGATCCGGAAAACGTCGCATGATTGATCGCGTCGCCGTCGGACGGTTTCCCAAGGCACCAAGCCACGACCTTCTATGAGAACCGGCACGTTGTCAAGACGGAATCTTCGCAGATGTTTGCGGCGTGGAAGCGGTTCACCCCGGGACATGGCGGTCTCCTTCTCTTGCCGTGTGTGCGCATCGAAGGTAGTCAGTCTATCCTCATCTTTCGCACGCGGCCTGACTGAAGAGCGCCCCCGTCTCCCCACGATCGCCGTTCGGCACCCTGGGAAGACTCATTTATCACATCTCATGTAACAACTCGGGCCCTACTTCGTACTTCAGGCTGAAGCACCGCTCGATCCATGCCGTCAACTCCTGCATGTTCTCGCACTCGCCCTTGCCCTTCACACCCTCGCGGAGCGTGGCCATCTCGGCGGAGCGGTCCGATTGCGGGGCCAGGCTTCCGTCTTTAAAAACAATTGTGCTGGTTGGTAGTTCGATAGTACGCCTCGACCGGCCCGCTGTGCGACCGTTACCATCGTCTGCCTACCTTCTCCCTAGGTACGTCCGCAGGAACGCGTCGATTGACCTTTGGAGCGACAAGGTAACGCATCACAACTCCAACTCAGCCGCATGAAAAACGACCGCAACAACGTGAGCCGCTCGCGAGTCTGCTCGATGGAGTATTCCACCTCGAACTCCAGATCCGCCAGATCGTCCGGCACGTAGTTCGCCAGGTCGCCATATTCGTGTGGTTCCACACGTGCTCCACCGGATTGAGAACCGGAGCGGCGGAGTGAAGGGATTAACTGATGTTACTACACGGCTCCTGCGAGGGAAGGAAGACTTGTAGCCTGATGGAAACGAGGGATAATTATGCAGTGCGGGACGGGCGCCTGTTGCGGCGAGTGCGGTTTGAGTTGCAGGGAGTCCCAATTTCAGGAGATGACCGATGACCGTTCATTCGCTATCGATCCTGGCAAGCTTCGCCCTTGTTGCAGCAGCAACGATGGCGTTGGCCCAGACGTCCCAGCCGGCCAGTGGGGTCTCGGGCCTGGCGATCTTCGTGGCGCCAGACGGCAATGATGCCCACGCGGGCACACTGGCGCAGCCCTTCGCTACGCTGGAGCGTGCACGGGACGAGGTTCGCCGCCTCCGCAAGGGCCATGCCCTCACCGGGCCTGTGACGATCAACGTCCGCGCGGGCACGTATTTCCTCGAACGCACGTTCACCTTGGTGGCCGAAGATTCCGGCACGGCCGATGCGCCGATCGTCTACCGCGGCTACAAGACCGAACGGCCTGTGCTGGTGGGCGGAAAGTCCGTGCAGGAGTTTGTGCCATACAAGGACAATATCCTCGTGGCCGACCTTGCAAGTCATGGCCTCAAGGGCGCCGCCTTCCGCCAGCTCTTCTTCGACGGCCAGCGGCAGGTCCTGGCTCGATACCCGAACATCGACCCGCAGGAGCCTAGCGCCGGTGGCTGGGCCTACGTGGACGGCAACGAGGCGACGATATACGGCGACCAGCCGGACGACTCGAGGCGCGTGCTGCGATTCAAGGCCTCCGACGCCAGAACCTGGGCCAAGGCGACCGAGGGCGAGGTCTTCATCTTCGCCCGCTACAACTGGTGGAACGACATCGTCCGCATCGCCTCCGTCGACGCCAACAGCCACACTATGACCCTCGTGAGCGACTGCTCATACGCCATCCGTCCTGGCAACCGCTACTACGTCCAGGGGCTCCTGGAGGAACTCGACTCGCCGGGCGAGTGGTATCTGCACGCCGCGGCAGGCAAGCTGTACTTCTGGCCGCCGGCGCCCCTCGAGGGCAAGAGCGCTATCGCCCCGACCCTGCAGACGATCATCGAGATCGCCAAAGGCGCCGCCTATGTCACCATTCAGGGCTTTGCGATGGAGTGCTGCGAGGGCACGGCCGTGACGATCACCGAGGCCACCGACTGCCGCCTGGCCGCATGCGTCATTCGCAACGTGGGCAACTACGGCGGTTCGGGCGTGCTGATTCAGGGCGGGCTGCGCAACGGCGTGGTAGGGTGCGACATCTCAGAGGTGGGCAGCGACGGCATCACGATCGGCGGCGGCGATCCCAAGACGCTGACGGCCGCAGAGAACTACGCCGAGAACAACTACATCCATCACGTCGGCGTGTTCTACAAGCAGGGCGTGGGCGTCCAACTCAACGGCGTAGGCAACCGCGCGTCGCACAACCTCATCCACGACGGCCCGCGGATGGGCATCATCTTCTGGGGCAACAACCTGCTCATCGAGTACAACGAGATCCGCCACGTGAACCTGGAGACCGAGGACACCGGGGCCGTCTACACTGGCGGGCGCGATTGGATCGGCTCGCGTGGCACGATTATCCGCTACAACTACTTCCACGACATCCTGGGTTTTGGGAAGGTGAACGGACGGTGGGTCTCGCCGCATTACGCATGGGGCGTGTACCTCGACGACAACTGCGGCGGCGTTGATGTGATCGGGAACATCGTCGCCCGCTGCGCCCGGGCAGGGGTGCACCTGCACAGCGGCCGGGATAACCGGATCGAGAACAACATCTTCATCGACAACGGCCTCTACCAGGCCGAGTACAACGGTTGGACGGAGAGTTCCCGCGCGTGGAAGAACCACTTTCCCACGATGGTAAAGGGGTACGAATCGGTCGCCAGCCAGCCGGCTTGGCAAGACATGCGGAACATGAAGACGCACCCCAAGGACGCCATTCTGCCAGGCGGGCTCACCATGTCGGGCAATGTGCTGGTCGGGAATATCTTCTACTACCGCGAGCCGAATGCGGGGCTCTACCGCTTCTCGAACGTTGCCTTCGATCACAACGAGACCGACCGCAACGTGGTATGGCACGGCGGCCTGCCCCTGACGACGGGGCAGTTCAAGTTGGGCAAGGCGATCTCGGGGAACCTGCTGTCGAATCCCGGCTTTGAAGAGGGTCCCCTCGGCGACGTGCCCGCCAGGTGGGAATGGCAGGCCCGGCCCAGCGACGACTGCAAGGCTGTGGTCACCGACGAGACGGCGGCCGAAGGCAAACGCTCGCTGCGGATCGACGGCGTGAACGTACCGGACGCCAACTGCAACCCGCCCTGGCCGGTCATCATCAGTGCGGACGTGCCTGTGCAGCAGGGGCACTGCTACAGGTTGCTGGCGAAGATGAAGGCGGCAGCGGCCGGCACGAAAGTCGAGCTGATGGTGCAGTCGTATGTGGCGAAGGCGTACTACTGGCCCCGCACCACGCCGGCCGTGCTAGGCACCGAGTGGAAAGAATACGAACTGATCTTCAAGATTCCCTTCAAGGGTGATCCCGAGTACCACGAGCTGATGAAGGCCATTCGTGTGCGGGTGGACCTGACGGGCCGCGAAGGAACGGTGTGGGTCGACGACGTTCGCCTCGTGGAAGCGGAGTCGCTGAGCGAGTGGCAGTCTCTCCAGGCGTGCGGATTCGAGCGCAATTCGCTGGTGGCCGATCCGCTGTTCGTCGCGCCGGAGAAAGACGATTGGCGCCTCAAACCTGAATCGCCCGCCCTGAAGTTGGGCTTCAAGCCGATCCCGATTGAGAAGATCGGCCCCTATGAAGACCCGCTCCGAGCCTCCTGGCCGATCTTCCAGGCGCCCGGCGTCCGCGAGAGGCTGAAGAAGCACCGGCCTGGGGACAGGGGATGAAAGAGTCCACGACGATGCCATCGGCGGCCCCAGCCGTCACGGCCTATCGGTTTGAGCGGCAGCAGGTCGAAGCGGCTCGTCGACAAGCCGACGAAGATGCCGGCTGGCTGAAGGAATATCGCGATGCCTATCGCGGCCGGTTGCTGGCTGCGGCAAGGAAATCGTTCGAGGAGACCGGCATCTGGTTTCTCGCCTGCGGCGGGCAGCAAAAGGCTTGTGGAACCGTCGATGCGATATACAATCGAGAATCAGCGGCCGTGCGGCGGTTGCGGACGAACGTCGTATGGAACATATCGGGCTCTGCCGGGCAGCGTGGCCTGCCGGCGGAACGGAGGAACATCATGCAGCAGGAAAGGCTGGCGCCCGGCGAGGTAATCGTGGGTTCTTGGCACGTCTACATGGGCGGCGAAGGGCCTACCGCTGCGAAAGTCACTGGAAAGTTGCATGTTACCAACCGAAACGTGCACTTCGAACAGGAACTTGCCCTTCAGGAGAACGCCGCGGCGGAACTTAGCAACCGCAGGCAAGGATATGAGAGACTTGACCAGTGCCTGTCCATCCCCTTCAAGGACATTCGCGAAGTAAGAATCACCAAGAAGCTCCTGATCCTCAAATCGCTGCACATCGTTCTTACGTCGGGTCAGGAGCGCGATATTCACTTCGGGGTGGCTTCCCCAGAGAAAGCCCTGGACGCCATCTCGCGTGGTATGAACGTTCTATGACCACGACGTAGTCGTGGTACAAGTCCGAGGCGACGTAGATCAGGGCCATCATATACGAACTTGCCGGTTCACGAAGAAGACCAGGTGGCCGCGGGTCCGCGACATCGAGGTGATGGCGGAGTTGGAGCGGGTCGTGGAGCTCCATGGTCTGCCTGAGTCAATCCGGGCGGACAACGGGCCGAGTACATCTCCAAGGACCTGGACCCGTAGGCCTACTGGAACAAGCTGACGCCGGAATTCAGCCGTTCTGGCAAGCCGACGGACAATGCGTTTTAGGCGCCAGGGCGTGGCTGATGGGCACTGCCCGGTTGTGCTACAGTCTGCTTCACGTGGTAAGGGACTACGTTGGGCTACGCTTCCGACTTCATGTACGTGTCTTGTCCTCGGGTTCTGCTAGGTAGTCGGTTATCAGGTAGATCGGGCCGCAGCTGTATCCATGGCAATAGCTGTTCAATTGGTGGTTGCCATAGGGAGAGAAGAAGGGGGATTCCGGCCTGTAGACCTCCCAGAAGGTGTCGGCGCCGCATCGCAACATTCCGCCCCAGTAATCCAGCATAATCTCCGTTGCCCGCTCCCGCATGCCGCATGATAGCATGGCCTCTAGTGCGAATGCCCACGTGCGAGGTGTGGCGGGCCGTATCATCGACGGGAGACTCTCGGCTTTTTGCAGCGCTTCACGCCCCTCGTCCGCATCAAGCATTCCGGAAAGCACCGCCCAAGTCACCGATAACATCGAAACCTGCCGCTGCGGACCGCTGACCACCAGACCTGAGCCCTTGTCGTAAAAACGCTTCCGTCCGGCATGGATCATGTCACAGAGAACCTGTTCATACGCGGATGCCTCTGCATCAAAACCCAGTTTCGCAGCCAGGGTAGCCGTGCGGCGCAGGGACCAGATGCTCATTGCGTGCAGTGACGCCTCGGTATCAAGTTCTGCACACCAGTCGACGAAATTCCACAGGCCTTTGCGATTCCGAACCAACCCGTCCTTGTCACTGCTTTCCAGTGCCAATTCAGCCTGACGGAGCGCCGTGGGCCAAAGCTCGCGTGTTGAATTGCCATCCCCGGAGAACTGGAAGTAGTCGAGCAGGGCCGGGGCAAACTCCATGGCCAAAGTGAGCATGCGCAAGGTACTGCGGATCGGTCGCGGCCTATCGTAAACACAGCCCCTCACCAAGCCCTCGTCATCCGCCAATCCGGCGAAAAGGTATAGGCAGCGACGCACCAGGTCTGAGTTGCCGAAGCTGGCGTAGTTGGCCCGCGATTGGTTGTGGAGATCCCCCATCCATAGCCGGCGATCTCTTTTGGGGCCATCCTCGAAAACCGTCTGCATGCACGCGGCAAGAGTGTCCGTACACCTGCGCCAGATTTCCAGCAGTTCCCCGGCTCTGTCCCCGACGATTCGAGGCTCACGCAGGCAGGAGCGATTCGCTGCACTGCCGGTCATGCAGCTCAACTGCTCGATGCGGAACTTGAGAGCCGCCGCCACAACCTTGATCCGCAGGTAGCGGAAGGCATAACGGCGAGGCAGATGCACCTCGATATCCTCATCAATATCGGGGGTCGCATCCTGCAGCCAGGCGCGGCTGAGCGTTCCGTCGAAGGGGTCGAAGGGTCGTGCCAGCTCGGATGCGATCTCACCAAATTCCAGTTTGAGTCGCACGGGTGCGTGAAAGGCCTCATCAGCACAGGAAATGCGAATGGAGACATGACCCACCAGATACTCACCAAAATCCAACAACAGGCTGTCGTCCTGGGCAAAAAGGCGATGTCGCCAATCATCGGGCGTGTTCACAGGTCTGGCCTCGAAGCCCTGCCAAGCCCCTGCGTTCTCGTGCAACTCGACTTCCCTCGGGTTCGCGCACACGCGCTGGTTGAGCCTGATCTCCACCGCTACGGCTTTCTTCAGGAGCTCTTGCCGCTGGTCCCTGTTCGCAGGCTCGGATCTGGTAACTGCCATTTGAGATCCTTCTTATCAGCCGTGAGTTTATTCGCGTTAGGAGGTAACGTTCACCCCCATCTCCGGGTTATGAACGACTAACCGGGGGTTTTTGCTAAGTCCTTGTCGGATCTGCAACTCGCGATATTCTTGGAGATTACGCAATCTCCGATGATCTTCCCATATGTACCATGTTAACCATATTCACCGGCTGGTAGGGTACAAAGTAGGGGTACATTGTTTGTATATATCGCATCAACATACGGCAATTCGATCGGCCTCAGTGTGGCCGGGGGGAATGCCGCCCAGGGCGGTTCTGGCGTCTTGGTCACTTGTTAAGCCTGAACTTCGCTGAACGTAACCCGATGGCCAGGTCCTCAGATCATCAACTTGCCCATTGCGGCCGCAATGTCGAACGCACGGTTGAGGTCGAAAGCGTTGAAATCCTGCTGCCGCAGGACCGGCCTGAGGCGGGGCAGTACCTGCCGGCGCCGCTCAGCCCGCCGGGCCGACGGTTGCCGCAGGGCCATGCCGTTGCGGAAGCTCATCTTACTCACATCCGTCTCCAGCCCTTTCGGGCATCTCTGGCGGTTCAACAATGTTGGCTGCGGCAAGGCCGAACTGCACATCGGTGGCGACGACTTCAATCGTGAAACTCTCCAGCTCGCGTGTGGGATCGCACGGGACGACGAGGGTAAACAGCCATCCGCCCGCCCCGGCACGAATGTTTCCTGTTGCGACGGCGAAGGGGCTTCGGGAGTTGTCCACGTTAGTGCCGCAGACGAGCGGCTCCATCCCGGTGAAGCCATCGGCGTAGCGGAGGCGAACCTGTCCCAGCCGCATCCCCGTCAGGCGCACCTTCAGGGTGGCCCCACATAGGAGTTGAATCGTCGCCGCATGCCCCCGGACAGGCACATCCAGGTGATCCGGGAATTCTGAGGGCAGTAGACGACTGGTCTCCCAATCCAAGTACCCGGCCTCCACGGCGGCAAAGCGGGGCTCCTTGCCGCTGACCACGAACGTCGTCGCACCGACAGTGACTCGCATGCCTCCCTCGATCGGGGCTCCCTCATCGAGCGTGAACCGGATTGGCACGGGGCGTCGGCCACCCTCCCACAGGCAGTCGGAATTCAGCAAAGCCGAAACGTCCAGCCGCCGCATGCGTCCAGCGGCCGGCGCGACGGCTGGAGTGTATGCCGGTGCTGGCGCAGACGGCAATTCCAGCTCGTAGACACACTCCCGTGATCTGACAGCGTCCGTCAGGAAGACCGCGCGAGGCCCATGCCCAGCGGCCAGCATCCCTTCCAACACATGGCCCTCGATACGAAAATCTTCCAGAACCCCCTGGGGATCTCGAACAGACCAGCCTGGCTGGGGTAATTGGCAGCGAACCGAGCCAAGATTTGCAGCAGGTTGCACCTGCACGGCCGCCGCTTGCCCCGCCAGGCGCACGCGCAGATAGTGCCGATGGCCCGATGGGAGCTGGATTACGGCCATGTCGCCGGCTGGGCAGCCGACACGTTCCCATGTCAGTGGCGAGGATCGTTCGTTGAGAATGGCGACCTCGGGCCTGCCGTATAACGGCAGGCTCACCAGAGCCGGCTGGTCAGATGGCAAGCTCAGGCTGTATGTGCGGTCCTCGAATCGGCCGTCTATCTCCATCTCGACATCGCCCAGGCGCAGGCGGGCATGGGGCCAGTCTTCCGGGATGGCAGGGCTCCATGCCACCGGCCGCGGGCCCGCGGCGCGGGAGAGCCCAAAGAGCCCGCCTACCACGGCCTGGATGTACGCTCCGATGGGGTTTCCAAAGACATAGAACGGCTCACCTCGCCCCTCCTGATCGCAGCACTCCGGGAAGGCACCCGGCGAAAAGGTGCGGACGGTTGCACTCAGGGCCGAGCTGAGCAACAGCGATAGTCCGCGGTCGGCTCGTCCTGTCCTGAAATAGGCCTCCGCGGCCTCGCACATCTGCGTCGGCTGCACGGAGTCGTTGCCGAAACCCGCAGGCCGGAAGTTGCCGACGCGCATGAGGTCGTCGCCCTGCCACAGCATACGGTCCAGTGCTCGCAGCGAGAGCCAGGCGTACTCCTGCGGCAGCCGCGTATACAGGACGGGAAAAACGAAGTCGGTGTAGTAGGCGGCCGTCTGGACAAGCCCCTGCCCGTCCACACAGCCCGCGAAACGCCCCTCCGCGGGCAGCCAGAACCGCCGCTGCAGTTCATGCTCCGTATACTGGGCCGCACGTCGCCATTGCCGCACGAGTTGGTGTTGCCCTTGTCGTTCGGCCATGTCTGCCATGCAGCGGTACATGCACACGAGCATCGCGCTGGGTGAAAAACCCGCCCCAGGAAGCTGAAGGGCATCCGCCTGATACAGAAACGAATTGCAGCCCATGTGCCAAGTCAACAGGCCCGTTCCTGCGGGGTCCTTGCGGCGCAGCATGCCTTCGAAGGCCATGCACAGCGGCGACCACAACTCATCTACGAGTCGGTCATCGCCAGTCGCTCTCCAGTAGCGGTGCAACTGCAGGACGAAGTAAGGCAGGGCATCGTGTTGCCAACCGTAGAAGTCGTCAACGGGCGAGCCGTCGGAGAACAGGACCTCGCCCGGCCGCCCGCCCGCGGCGAACCGCAGCGCCCGCCGAGCCTCATCAAAACGCCCCAGCGCCACGGCAGCAGAGATCTGATAATTGATCGCCCAGTAGGTGCTCCAGCCCTGTACGCCCTCCAGATACCCGTCGCCCTGACGGCTATAGTCCAGGTTGGTCACGGCTCCATAGAAGGCTGCATTGATGTGCGTCTCGGGCGTCTCGATTGCATAGGGCGACAAAAGCTGCCGGGAGTATCGCTGGACATCCTCGTGGCAGTGGTCGAAGTCGTCCAGTCGCGGCAGCTGGGCGGAATCGTCAGACGACGCCAGAAAGCACATCGTCAAGGGTTCCGCAGCCAGCGTACCCGTGAAGGCTACGCGGCGCTCGACGTCCGGATGGGCCGACGCTTCCTGCAACCGCGGCATTCCCAAGTTGCAGGCGACGACGACGCCGAACGGAACGGTCGGGCCCACAATCCTGGCATGATCTGCGCAGAGGGAAACCACGTTGTCCTCTTCGTGCCGGCGATCGGGCAGGAGATACTCCGGGCGGTGGTCGTTTAGCCGGCACACTCCGCCGAAGCTCAGACAAATCCGTACTTCGGCAAGTGGAGCGGTCGGGATTGCCCGCACTCGGGCCGCGAGCGCCCTGCCCTCGGCCAGAAAGGCCATGCATTCGACTCGCAGGGGCAGCCAAGGCGCCAACTCGATGCACCACTGGAACCCCCACGAGAGATACGTGGTGGTGATTACGCCAATCTCGTCCAGCCAGCGGAAGTCACCGGCTGACTCGACACCGATCCGCAGGTCCCCAAGCTTCAGCCACGGTGGGCTGAGTTCGCGGCCCTTGTGCCGGATCGCAAGCGCCAGCCGCGGCGAATCGCCACCGATGAGTGTCCACGGGTCGCGCCGCACCGCAGCGTTGAAGGCCAGGGGACTGTGGGCGCGTGCCTTCGGCGGCTGCTCGTACAGCCGCTCGCCAGTCCATGTGGCGTCGTAAATGCCTCGTTCGTCCATCAGGCCGTACGGGCCGCAAGGCCGCGGCGAATGAGCCTTCGGTCCATCTGCCTCACGGCCATCCGAGGATTCGGTGCTGCTGGTCATAGGGAGCCTATTGGAGTCGGAGTCAACCGACGTTTGCGGGTAGACCTGCGCTGGCCACCGTCGTCAACCACTTGCATGATCCTATTGCTCCGTGGCGAATGGGCAAGCGAATTCGCTCAACGACGCGATCAACCCTCGCTGGTGGCAGCAAGGCAGGCCCATCCCGAGATGAGTGATCATATTCACCGGCTAGCAGGGTACAACGCAGGGCGCATTTGTCGCCTATATAACATCGACAGGCGACCATGGATGCAACTGCGTGTCGCCGGATCGCCGCCCAGGACTTCGCTCCGGGCACCCCATCAACCTGTGCCTGGCGTGTGACGGTCCGATAGTGGTCGCGGTCTACGGCGGCGTGATCTGCCAGGTGTACTTGCGTCCGTTTGTTCGCGGGTCTGAGTTGTCGGATGCGGAGAAGTAGAGGGTCGTATTCCAGTGCGAGAATCGGCCTTCGCCCTTGGCCCGGATGTCCACGTGCGGCACGTGGGCCGGGCCGAGTTCCTTCCCGTCCTCGAAGAGGCGCAGCGTCGAGTCTGGCATCCCCTTCATGCCATCCCCCGGATAGAAGTTCCCCAGCGGCGTCGTGTAGCAGAAGCCGCCATCGGCGTTCAGTCGCGCCGGATGGACTTTACCACGCAAGGCGATTACGAACAGCCTCCCGCCTTCGTCCAGAACCAGCCCCGTGAACTCGCCCGCTGTGAGCGTCTTCCCGGTGGGGGCGGCCGTTGTCTTCGCGATCCACTCAAGGTAGTCCACATTCAGGCCGGCCCCGTTGGCGTCCTCCAGTCGCACCTGATGCGCGCCGGGCGACAGCCGCAGCGACATCGGCTTGCCGCTCTCGTCTACGAGCACAGTGAAGGCCCAGTTGTCCTTGACGTCCGAACCATACCCTCCTGACGCCGCGAACCGCAGGGCAGGCAGCGGTTTGCCATCCAGGGTGAGTGTACGGCTCGCATTCTGGGGCGTCGCGTACCGCACAACCAGGAAGTAGTCGTCCGCTTGCGGAACATCGGCTTCCCATTCGAGCCAATGGCCCTTGTTGTTCCACTGGGCAAGCGAGAGCCCGGATGAGGCGAGCTTGTCGTAACGGACCTGGATCGTCCCGCTGCCTTCACCGGTGAAGTTTGCCGCCGCGGTTCGCAGCACCAAGCCCCACTGTTTGAGGCCCAGGTCGGCTGGGACCGGCGGGAGGAAGAGCGTCTTTGTGGTCTGGTGGGTGTTGCCCTGGTCGTCCTTGACTGTCAGGACTACGGCTACCGCGTCGCCGCGGTCGAGCACGCGATCCACCTTCGCACCGTCGGCAGGCGCGCCGTCAATCTTCCAGTCCAAGGTCACGACCTTGCCGACCGCGGACCGCGATCCAGAGCCGTCCAGGCTGATCCGCGAGCCTGTGGCTGTACGCTGCACGGTAGCGGTGAAGTCGGCGAATACCTTGTTCGTCAAGGCGATGCGAGCGTAGGAGATTCCCGGGCGGTCCGCGGCGTCGCCCAGGACTTCGAGCCTGTCGGAGGGCGGCGAGCCGCCTCGCTCCGTGGCGGTCATAAAGCTGGTGAACGGATGCTCCAGCGGAACACGTGCCGGTTGGCCGTGCCTCCCGTCGGGGTAGATCTCCATGAGCCTGTTCTCGGCCAATGGACGGCCTTGGGCATCGGTTCCGCTGCAGTAGTAGAAGGCGAACAGCCGGCCGTCGGGCGTGGCGTGCAGCCGCCCGTAGCCGGGGATTTCCTTTGAAAGTCCCTCACCACCGGCGGCCAGCGTGGTCCGCTGCACAACCTTGCCCTTGTCCACGACCGCGTGCTCCAGCGAGTATGTCAGGGGCACGCCAGGGAAGAACTTCTCCCGCAGCCGCAGGTCCCACAGGCTCTGCTCCAGCCATAGCAGGTGCGCGCGTCCCGCCTTGTCCAGCCACAGGTCGAGGTTGGTGATGTGCCCGGCCGTCTTCTCCCGGCTGGCGACCTCGATCCAGGTCGAGAAGGGGCTCGTCGTAATGTCGGGTGTGTACGTGTAGAACAGCCGCCGGAAGTCGTAGTCCCAATGCCGGCCCTTGTTCAGCTCCAGCTTGTATTCACGCCAAGCCTTCACCGGTTCGATGATGTCGCTGATGCCCAGGAAGTGTACGGCCCGGTCACGTACCGCGATCTCGGGATAGCACAGGCGGATGGGCTCGGGCTTCTCGTACTCGGCGCCAAAGGGGAACACGAGCTTGCCCTGCTTGGACCACTGCGCGGTGCGGTCCATGAAGCTCCAGTGATACATGTCATAGCCGAGGACGTTGAACAGGATCAGCTCATGGCCGGGGCCGTCGGCCGCGAAGCTGCGGTAGGAATGCTCGGCGAAGGCCGGCTTGCCTTCCCAGGGTGGCACCATCGTGGTGAACGGCGCCGGTGGGTCCTTGGCCGAGAACTGAAGCACCCGCGGCTGGGCAGGGCCGTTGGCCGCGTCCGGTGCGGTGAGCGTCGGGTTGGCCGACAGGAACAGCCGCCCATCCGGAAAGCCCACCAGCGGACAGGGCTCGCGCGTCCGCCCATTGGGGTCGGCCTGGATGAGCTTCCAGCCTTGCTCGGTCCGCTTGAACAGCAGCCAGCGGCAATTGTTCAGGGGCTTGCGATCCTTGAGTGTCTCCAGGCCGGCGGCAAACACATCCTCCCCGATCCGCACCAGGCAGGTTGAGCCGTAGCACCACAGCGGCCCGGCGCCGTTATCGGCGGGCTCGTACGTATAGACGCACTCCTCAACCTCGACACCCGGCAGCAGCGGCTGCTTCTCGGCCGCCGCCAAGCTCAAGCTTGTGGCCAGCAGAATCATCGCTGCCTGAATTCCCAGGGCAAGACGCGTCATGGCAGCTTGGCCCCGATTGGCCGCCTTCGGCTCGATGTTGCCGCCGGGCAGGACGCGGATCGCCTGATCGCAGCACGTGCAGTTGGGGATCCCTTTGTAGACGAGAGCCTTGCGGTCCATTGTCTGCTCCTTAGCATGGCTGGGACCAATCGTTGCTGCATTGTAACGCCAGGTCGGCGGGTAAGGAATGTGTTCGCCGTTGTGGCCGATGAGACCGGCGAGCATAATCACCAGCATGAAAGCCTACATCTGCAGCGATCTGCACTGCGAGTTCCACGCCGATGGCGGGCGGGAGTTGATCACCCGCACGCTGCCTGACGCGGATGTGGCCATCGTCGCCGGCGACCTGGCCCTGGCAGGCGGGCTCCGTGAAGCCTTGACGCTGCTGGCGGACAGGTACAGGCACGTCGTCTATGTGGCGGGCAATCACGACGATTACCGCTCTTCGCTGGAAGAAGTTGGGGAGATCCACCGAACGTTGGGCCTGAACAACGTGCACTGGCTGGAGAACGAGGTCGCGGAGATCGATGGCGTCCGCTTCGTCGGCTGCACGCTGTGGTTTGGCTGGCATCGGCGAGAGCTGGAGCACCAGCTTAACGACTTTGAACTGATCACTGGCCTGCGAGCGTGGGTCCATCAGAAGAATGCCGAGAGCCTGGAGTTCCTCCGCCGCAATGTCACGGCGGAGTCAGTCGTCGTCACCCACCACCTGCCCACCGGCAGCAGCACCGTGGCCCGCTATCGGAATGATCCGCTCAACTGCTTTTTCGTCTGCCCTGAGGCCGAGGAGATACTCCTCAAGCAGACTCCCCGCCTGTGCGTGCACGGGCACACGCACGACAGCCTTGATTATCGCCTGGGCCGGGACAGCTAAAGATCACGGCCGGCCGCGATGTGCTGGGCATCGCCAGTTCGCTGCTCCAGATCGACCTTGGTCGCAAAGATCCCAACGTCCCAACCCTCACGCGCCACGGGTTCCCGACGCCGAAGATGGCAGGGACCAGCACATACCTCTCAGTATCTGTGCAGGCCGAGAGTCGTTGGGCCAGGACACCCGGTCGTCCAGAAGCCGGGCGGCCTGTCATTTGTCTTTGTCGGCCGAGGCGAGAGTCTGGAGGACCTTCACCGTTTCCTCGACGAGTTCCTGTCCGCCCTGAGGCGACACTTCATTGCAGTACATGCTCGCGCTGTACCCTTTGCCCCACGCGCCACGTTCGGTGGCCAGGTACGTCCCGCCGCCGAGCCCGGGCGTTCCCGCGAGCTGGACGATGAACGTCTGCTCAAACGGGCTGCGTGCCTGGATCCGATGCTGGAAGTCCATGTAGAGCTCAAACCGATTGGAGGCGAATGCGATGTCGCCGATTCTCAGCGCGTGCAGTTCCATCGGCAGTTTTGGCTCGGCCGCTTGCGTTTCGTAGCGGTCGATGACGCGCTGGTAGCGGTTGCGTCCCGCGACGAGACAGGAGTTGTAGTCGAGGCGCTCGATTGGCTCGCCGTCCGTCTTGAAAGCCTGCTTGTTCAGCGTCTCAAGCTGGGCCGTTGCGTACTCGTATTCGTCCTTTGTGATGAGGCGTTTACTGAGTTGGACCGTCTCGACCACGTGCCCCATCGGCAGGGCGGTTCGGATGTCCTTCCGGGCCCACTCCAGCACTTCTGCGAAGGCGCACGCGATGCGCGCGCCGATGTCCTTGCGCGCGAAGTACTCGCTGATATTCTTCGGATTGTCAGTGCCGTACTTGAGACGGAAGCGGCGAGCCTCGGCCGGCTGGTAGTGGAGCACGCGTGGCGACAGGTCGCCGGCGGCGGCGCATTGCGGCAAGATGAAGATGTTGCCGTGTTTGGCGCGGATGGCTTCACGCGCCTCATGCCAGAATGAGGCGGACACGCGGCGTTCATTCTCCGAGTTCTGTGAGGGACAGGGCACGTTCACGACCGCGCCCGTGAGTTCTCCTCGTGCGTCGAATGTGTAGAGCAGGTTGATGAAGGGATCGGCCCCCGCCTCGTAGTGGCTGAACATCGGCTCGTTCGTGTTGCCGTACATGGCGGCGTGCCCGTTCACGCCGTGCGTCGAATTGACAACCGCGCCGGGGCGCTTGGACAGATCGTCGAAATACACCACGCGACGGCTATGTGCGATGACCGCGTATCCATAGCCGTAGGCGATGCCGCCGGGCGCTCGCTTCGCGTAGGCCTCGACCACCGCCTCGGCCGCCTGGCTGACGAAGAAGTCCCGGTACTTGTCGGCCGACGATATCGCGACACCTGAGGCGGGCACCTCGTCGGCCGAAGGCGTTGAGGATCCAGCTCGTGTAGGTACGTCCTCCCCGTAGGTCGTCGGACCGGTGTGCGTGTGCGTCGCGTTCATCAAGATCTTCAGCACCGGGATCCCGGGGTCGAGAGCCGCAATCTTCGCGCGGACTCTGTCGAGCAGGCCGCTGCGGATGACGACGATGTCTGCCGAGAGGAAGATCACGCAGTCGGCCCCATTGTCGATGACCAAGGCGCTGACCGTGACCGGGTCGATGATCCCTTGCGAGATGCGCATGTGGAACTGGCCCGGGATATTGACGCTTTCCGTTGTGGTGACGTCGCGCGATTCCCAGCCGATCTTGAGTTCGTTCATATGTGGCTCCGTGTGCTCTCTGGCAGTACGCGGGTTGATGGCATTTCCCGGCCGCCTGCGAACAGCATACCTTGGCGGCAACGGAAACGCCCGTGTCTATGGGCATTCGCCCGCGGGGTTGCAGGTTCGACGCGACCTGTCGCCACTCCGCCTGCTGAGTTTCCGGATGAGCGTGGCAGGCAGAGCCATGAGGTCTTATCTCCCGCAAAACCGTAGGCCGCGACAGCAGCGGAATGTTGCCACGGCATTCTAACGCATGTCATCGGGCAAATCCTCGATGCGATACAACTCCGCCTGTCCGGGGGCGAGCCAGGGGCGGATGACGGCGAAGTCCGCGCCTTGCTGACAGGTCCAGCCGTCTCCTCCGGTCACCTTGGCCTCGAGGGCCTCCCACTCGATGTGATGAATCTGGGGCTGGCGGCCGGCGAACCAGACCTCGGCCATGGCGGGTTCGGTAGGGCTGTTGTTGACGACCATGACATAGGGACGCCCCGCACCATCGGCGAACTCCGAAACGATCAGATCGGTCTTGTGATGCGATGTCGCCTTGCGAACCCGTCCGCTGCCATCGAGCAAGCTCACGCCGCCCCAGGCCTTGCCGACGTGGCTGACCCTTTGGAGCGACAGGCTCTGTAATACCGGGGCGGTCCATTTGAGGAACGTGCGGCAGATGCGGCTTAGGGACTGGTAGGTCCCGGTGCGCTGCCCATGCTCGTCGATGGGCGACAGCCGGTAGTTGTCATGCGGGGCACGCAGATAGAAGAAGAACCACAACAGGCCTTTGGCTCCGTGGGCCAGGGCGGTGTTGACTTGCCATCGCAGGTCGTCCTCCGACGGGCAGCGATACCGGAAATGCCCAACCGACAACAACGTCGTCCAGAACGGAATGGCGTGCCGTCGGGCAGCGGCCTCGAACTGCCGCAGGTTGGCAAAGTACATGTCCCAGCCTTCGACGCCGGGGTTCATCTGGGCGTAGCAGTCATAGCAGAGGAAGTCCACGCCGGACTTGGCCACGTAGTCGTCCAGGTACTTGCCCCAGTTCTCATAGCCCACGCGTGTCGCGACGCCGTCGTACCAGGGCAGCAGGTTGCAGAAGGGCCGCAGGCGTGGGGCGAGCTCCTTCTGGATGCGAATCGCCCGGCAGGCGTCCTCGAATTCGGCAACGCCGGGCTCGTCGCCCACGTGAAAGCCGAAAACGGCCGGGTGGCTTCCCAGGGCCTCAACTGCGGCCTGGAATTCCTTGCGATACGTCGCCTCGCCTTTCCGGGTGAGGTTGCGCCAATCAGTTTGGCTGTGGCAGAGGATGACACGGATGCCCTTTTCGCCTGCGTGGTCGAGAATTGCACGCATTCGATCCTGATCGCGCGGGTCGGGGCCGTAGTTGGGCCCCATCGTCAGCGTCATCCCCGCATCCGACCAATCGGTCACCGCCTCGGGGCCCTGGTGTTCGATGCTTTGGTAATTCCAGAACCCGATCGGGAAACGATCTTGGATCATGTCCTATCCTTTCGCTGGAAGACGGGGCGAATGATCTCGATGGCCAACGTGGGCTCAGCGGGCGTCAAAGTGGGTTGCGATGTCGGCTCCACTGCGGTTGCAGAGACCTGGACCAATAGGACGATCGCCCAGATCACGCACCAATCATGTTTACGGGCCATTCGGCTCACTCCATCCGGGATTCCATTCGGGATTCCAGCTTGACTTCTATAGGAACCTCACCGCACCACCGACAACTCCATGGGTTTGAGGTCGATTGTGGTTGCGCCGCCCACAACCGCCTGCGGAACGTACGTGGAAAGCGGCAGATCGCTGGCGGCCGGCAGACAGTCGGGGGCAATGCGCAGGCGTTCGGCCACATCCTGCCACGGTATGCGAACGGTCACGGTGGATAGGCCCGTGTTGAGCAGCGCCAACGTCCGGCGCTCTCCCGTCACGCCGGCCAGCGCGCGCAGGCCGCTGGGACATCCTTGCACTGAATGCAACCGCACGCCGGGCCGGAAGACATCCATCAGGGCCGAGTAGTAGTGATAGACCGGCCGCGGCAGCCACTGCTGTAC
>CAZTVF010000055.1:18925-32994 GCA_964616985.1 uncultured Planctomycetaceae bacterium | reverse complement strand
GGCATGCTCGGGCGGGCATGCCGGCGCGTCGCAAACAGCGCGACGCTTCGGCATGGCACCAACATGGCACCCATCAGATCACGAGAGACAAAGCTCTAGGCGTAACAGAAGGACTTGGCGCTATGCCCGAATCAACTCCGAGAAGTCGGCGTACGCCGTCTGGCACGGTTCGCCGGGGGCGAAGAGGTAGCGGCGGCGGGCGCGGTCGTTCGTGAGGGCGAGGATCGTCGAGGAGAGCGTGCCGTGGCGGTCGCCGTGGATGCACAGCGCGTCGGCGTGGTCGTCGCGGACGCCGTGGTCGCCGCAGACGGCCTGCAGCATGGCGATCGCGGCGTCGGTGTCGGCGGGGCGGGTGATGATCGCCCGGCCGCGGGCGACCTTCACGTCGGCGGGGTCGTCGGGCAGGTGGTTGGCGATGATGTGCACGCCCGGCGTCAGGGGCGAGAGGCTCAGCCGCCCGTCGACGTAGGATGCGACGAACGCGTCGCGAGCGTCGGCGGCCAGGAGGTTGAACTCATTGTACGGCTGGCGCGAGACGGCCGCGGCGAGGAAGGCGGGCAGGCCGGCCGCCCCGGGGCGTTTGAGGGCGTCGATGCACAACAGGCCCCTGGAGCGGGCGTCGGGCTTGACGTTCCGCGGCGGGGTAAGGTTGGTCACCCCCACGACCATGCCCGCGGCCGTGACGCCCAGCCACGTGCCGCCCCCGCGGGGGTCCTGACCGCCCCAGACGCCTTCGGCCAGCCGGCGCGGCCCCAGCCCGGGGCGGTCGCGGTACTCGTCGCGATTGGCCGCCACCAGCACGGGGCACTCGGGCACGATCTTGTACAGCAACGCGAGAAAGCACATGGGCGTTTGGTTCCTGAGGGGCGCTGGCTGGGCCAGCCGCCACGCGGGGTATTCTACCGGTCCTCGTCCGTGGTCTCGATCTGAAACTCCCGCAGCCACTGGTCGGCCTCGTCGGGGGCCAGGCCGGCCTTCTTCTGCGGCGGCTCGCCGCTGGAGCGGCGGGGGGCGTCGCGGAAGGAGATGAGGAGGGCGGCGAACTGGTCGCTGGTCATGTTGGGGCAGCGGCGTGAATCGGCGGCCTTGCGGATGACGTGGTCGGTGCTGATGACGTGCAGGCGGCGCGGGGCGGAATCCTGGTTGATGCGGCGGATGATCACGTCGTCGGCCGACAGGGGCGCGGCGAAGATGACCTCGGCGCCCGCGGCGATCTGCACGGCGAGGTCGTGCTGTACCGGCGGCGGCCCGTCGAATACGACGCAGACCTTGTGCCCGCGGGCGTACCGCACCGCGAGTTGGCACAAGCCCTGGCGGCCGATCGCATCCACGTGCATTTCCAGCACGGCCAGCAGGTTGTTTCCATCGATCAGGTAGGGCATCGTCGAATCATATCATGGCCGCCGGAGGCAAAGACCGATATTATTGAAGATGGGTAATCGAAAGGAGTCCACATGCTCGCACAGTGGGAAACAAAGCAGCTGATCATATTCTGCATTCCGTTCGGGCTGATCGTGCTGGGGGCGCTGGTCTGGCTGCTGGTCCGCAAGACCATCCGCACGCGATTCGAGATGGCCCGCCAGTTCCGCGAGGATCCCGACATCAACGAGTGGCTGATCGTGTTCAACTGGAGCCGCAAGACGCTCTACGTGCCCACGATCATCGCCTCGCTGGCCGCCTTCGTCATCATGCTCTTTGAGCCCTCGTCGCGGTGCACGCACGCCGTCGGCGGCGTGTGGATGACCATCTTCATCGTCAACTTCCTCATCGACGAGTACGAGCTGAACATCAAGGCCCTGCTCATCGGCCTGCTGTTTCTGCTGGCGGCGGGGATGTGGCTGTCCTTCCTGAACTGGCTGTCGCCGGTGGTCGACTGGGTGGGCCATCTCCAGCTGGAGATCAACGGCGTCGTGTACCTGCTGATTGCCCTGGTGTTCTCGCTGGCGGTGGCCACCAGCTGGCTCAAGGGCCTGTTCTACTACGTCGCCATCACGCCCAACTACTGCAACCTGCAGTCGGGCCCGACCGAGACCAGCGAGCAGCTCAGCCGCGAGGGCTACAGCACGCGGATCGACACGGGCGACTTCCTCGAGCGGCTGCTGGGTTTCGGGCGGATCATGATCACCTTCACCGACTCGCGCCGCCAGCCGATGCAGTTCCTGGTGGCCGGCGTCGGCAAGAAGGCGGCGGCGCTGGAATCGCTCCGCGGCATCTTCGCCGTCGAGACGCAGCACAAAGACCGCGGCGTCGAGCCCCAGACCCCCAGCCCCGAGAAGTAGTCACCCCGGGCTGCGATCACCCGTCTCGGCGCGGGTCGACACGATAGAGAGTGCCTAGAATTCCTTGGGCGAATGCCCCTCAGAGGAATTCACAATGGCAAGCGGAAAGACCAGATCGAAGCTCAAGGACATGCGGGGAACAGCGGCAGCTAAGACGAAGACCAAGACGGGCCAGGCGGCATCGACGCGTGCGGGCAGAATCGACGCAGAGCGGGCCAGGATGAGCGGGCGGAAGATCGCAGCCCCGGCGCCCGAACCGGCGGAGATGTCGCGCTCAAAACCCACGGCAAAGGCCGCCGCGGCAAAGAGCCGCAAGGCCGCATCGAAGACGACGGTGCGGAAGATGGCTTCCAAGCCGGCGACGGGCGGAAAGAAGCGCCCGCCGGCGTCGAAGAAATCCTTGGCGCCGAAGATGGCGGCCCCTCGTGCGACGCCGACGCCCGTGGCCAAGCCAGCAACCCCGGCCGTGCCCAAGGCGGCGGCCCCTCGCGCGGCTGCACCGGCGCCGCGGCCGCGGCGGACCTCGCCGCCGAGCAGCATGGCCAGCGCGTCCCGTGGCCGCAGGCCACCCAGCAGTATGCCCCAGACCTCTGCCAGCGGCCTGCTCGATCTCAGCGGGCTGGGAAATGCGTTGGGCGGCGTTCTGGGCGGGCTGGCGGGAACGCTCAAGGGCGTCACCGGCTCGTTGGGCAACACGCTGGGCAACACGCTCAAGACCGTCACCGACACCCTGGGACAGACGCTGGGTTCGCTGCTCGAGCCGCTTCAGCAGTTGAAGCTGGCCAGCGAGCAAGGCGACCCCGCGGCCGCCCAGCAGTACGGCCAGGCCGTGGACATGCTTCGCAACTCGGCCGACCAGGGCCGGGCCGAGGCCTCCGACCTCTTGGCGCAGCTGGGCGAAGCCTTGGACGAGGATGAGGATCAGGCGGCGTGATCCGGACCTTTCGCTCTTTCGCCGTGTTTCGCTCTGAGTCAGATCAAACACCGCTGAAGGCAAGCGATAGCCAGCCCTTGGTCCCCGATCCTTCCTATGGGTCCAACTCACAGGCGAACGCATCACCTTGACGCCCGCCCCTTGGCGTGCTAGTCATGGCTCTTTTAGCGAGGCAAAGAGCCGAATGCATTACGAAGTAAGCACGCTCGGCTGGGTCATCCTTGGCCTGGCCGCATTCATTATCGGGCTGTCGAAGACGGGCCTGCCGGGCATCGGCATCCTGGGCATTCCGCTGGTGGCGATGGTGATCCCGGCGAAGGAATCGACGGGCTTGATCCTTCCGATGCTGATCGTCGGCGATATCTTCGCCGTCGCGTTCTACCGCCGCCACGCCGTCTGGAGCCACCTGGTCAAGCTGCTGCCATGCGCGGCCGCCGGCATTGTCATCGGCTGGGCTCTTCTGGGCAAGGTCACCAGCCCGCAACTCAGCCCGATCATCGGGGTCATCATCCTGGTGATGCTGGGGCTGAACTTCTGGCGCGACCGCGCCGCCGGCGACACCGTGAACGTACCGACGGCGTGGTGGTTCCCCGTGGGCATGGGGCTGCTGGCGGGCGTGACGACGATGATGGCCAATGCCGCCGGGCCCATCATGGTGATCTACCTGCTGGCGATGCGCCTGCCCAAGCACGAGTTCATCGGCACCGGCGCGTGGTACTTCCTGATCCTCAACACGTTCAAGGTGCCCTTCAGCGCCTCCTACAACCTGGTGAACGCCGATTCGCTGCAGATGAACCTCGTGCTCGTGCCGCTGATCGTGATCGGGGCGTTGATCGGCGTCCGGACGGCTAAGCACATGCCGCAGAAGCTGTTCGCCGCGGTCGCCCAGATCCTTGCCGCCGTCGGCGGGGCGTACCTGGTGGTCAAGGAACTGCTGCCCGGTGTGCCGCAGATCAAACAGACGGTGGCGGTGCTGTGGCCGTCGCTGGCAAACTTGATGTAGCGAGCCGCGCGGGATCGTTCCGCCGTCTCGAAGGGTGGCGGCCTTCCCAGGCCGCCGCCTTCTCGGCCGGCTCGTGGCGGCGCCCTGGGCTTGCCTGCCGGGGCAGGAAGGTCGCCACCCGTCCAGCCAGCGTCCAGCCGCTCCACCTTCCCGATACTCAGAACCAAATCGGACTTCCGTGTTCTCCAAGCGCTAAGATTGCGCAATTGTTCCCAACGCAAGCTGCAGCGCGGTAGAATCTCCGCCGAACGGGGAGTCGTTGCGCCCCAGCGAGGACGCGAATGAAGAAGAGCAAGAAACTGTTCGTGGGCGTGGACGTGGGCGGCACCAAGATCCTGGCGGCGCTGGTCAAGGCCAACGGCAAGATCGTCGCCCGACGCCGCGGCAGCACCCCGCGAAACACCACCTCCGACGAGATCGTCTCGGCCATCGTGCAACTCATCGAGCTCCTGCTGGCTGACAAGAAGCTCTCAGCCAAGGACGTCAAGGCCATCGGCCTGGGCGTGCCCGGCGTGGTGGATGCCGACGAGGGCCGCGTCGTTCTCACGCCGAACATGAACCTCTCGGAAGTGGACCTCGCCAAGCAGATCAAGGCGCAGTTCCGCGTGCCGGTCGCCGTCGGCAACGACGTGAACCTCGGCACGCTGGGCGAGAAGTGGCTGGGCGCAGCCCGCCTGGCCGACAGCGCCGTGGGCATTTTCGTCGGCACGGGCATCGGCAGCGGCATCATTCTGAACGGCAAGCTGCTTCGCGGCTCGCGAGAGGCCGCCGGCGAGATCGGCCACATCACCATGCAGTTCGGCGGGCCCAAGTGCGGCTGCGGCGCCCGCGGGTGCCTGGAGGCGCTGGCCAGCCGCTCGGCCATCGAACGCGACATCCGCGAGGCCGTCGAGGCCGGCGGCAAGACCATGCTCACCAAGCTGCTCGACGGCGACCTCAAGATCATCCGCAGCCGCATGCTGCTGCAAGCCCTGGAACAGGGCGACGCGTTGGCCCGCAAGGTCGTCCACCGCGCTGCCGAGGTACTGGGCGCGGCCTGCCTGACGATCCGCCATCTGGTGGACCCCGAGGTGATCGTGCTGGGCGGCGGGGTGATCGAGGCGTGCGGCGACTTCATCCTGCCGGTGGTGGAGGAGGCCGTCACTTCCGACACCATTCCTGGGGCCCGTCCCGGCGGGCGCGTGGTGCGGTCGCTGCTGGGGGACGACGCGGTCGTCCTGGGCGCGGTGGCCATCGCCCAGGAGCTGACCGGCAAGAGCCCCATCGAGAAGGTTGTCCGCGATCAGCGGGAGTATCCGACGCTGGCCGACTCGGGCTTCGGCGAGATCACCGTGGGCGGCCGCGTGTACAAGGACGACGTCTACCTGCGCGTGGATGGCACGGTGAGGATCCGCAACAAGGCCGCGATCAAGAAACGCTACGGCACCAGCCACCAGATCGGCCCCGAGGAACTGAAGAAGATCTGCAAGGACCACACCGACGTCATGATCATCGGCACCGGCCAGCACGGCGAGGCCGCGCTGACGGCCGAGGGCGCCGCCTTCCTCCGCCAACAGGGCATCCTGTTTGAGTCGCTGCCGACACCGCAGGCGATCCGCCAGTACAACCGCGCCCGTGGGGCCAAGGCGGCGCTGATCCACGTGACGAGATAACCGACCGAACCATGGTTCCACAGACGACATCATCGCTGGGGCAGTATGTCGCGAGCCCACCGGAGGCCGCCGGCAAGGCCGCCGCACTGCCCGCGCAGGGGGCGGGGCTGCTGGCCTCGCTTCGCGCGTCGCTGACGCGTGCGGGCGACGGGCAGTTGCCCTGGCCGGAGCGGGCGCGACTGCTGCGGCAGGTGTCGGGCGGCCTGGACACGTACGTGATGACGTGCGTCGGCGGGCTCAAACGCAAGATGGATTCGCTTCACCCGGCGGGGCAAGCGCAGTGGGAGCAGGTGCTGAGCGCGATGCGGGCGGAGATCGGCCGGATCGTTGCCGAGCAGGCACAGTGTTTCCATCACATGCAGCCGGCACTGGAGGCGGCGGGGGTGAAGCTGGTGTCGTGGGCTCGGGCTTCGGCGAAGCAGCGCGAGGCGGCCGACGAGTTCTACAGCCAGCAGGTGCACCCGCTGCTGACGCCGCTGGCGGTGGACCCGGGGCACCCGTTCCCGCTGATTTCAAACCTGTCGCTGTCGCTGGGGGTGGCGTTGGACCTGCCCGGCGAGGACAAGCGTATCTTCTGCCGCGTGAAGATCCCCCGCGAACTGCCCTCCTGGATCGCCCTCGATTCCGGCCCGGCCGCAACGCACTACATGCCGCTGACCGAGCTCATCCGCGCCCGCCTGGGGCGACTGTTCCATGACATGCCCATCCACGCCGCCAGTCTCTTCCGCGTCACGCGAACGGCCGACTTCCTGCTGCAGCGGGCCGACACGGATGACCTGCTGGAGATGATGGCCGACGAGGCGATCCGCCGCCGCTTCGAGAAGGTGATCCGCGTCGAGCACGAGGCCGGGGCGGATGCATGGATTCTGCAGTTTCTCGCCGATGAGCTCGAGCTTCCGCCCGAAGACTTCTTCGCATTCCCCAGCGACTACGGTTCCTGCGACGTGCATGAACTGTTCCAGCCGCGGGCCTGACGGCCTGACGTCTATCTGATTGGGTGGCGGCCTTCCCAGGCCGCCGCCACCCTATTCTCCCGCCGGAGCGCTGGTCGGCGTGTCGCCTTTCAATGCAATGAGGCGCATCCGCGCCCAGTCGGCCCAATCGCTTCGCGGGTCCTTCTCGGCTACGAGGGCCAGCAGTTCGCGCGTGCGATCGTCCTTGCGATTCTGGCGGACGTAGGTGCGGGCGAGGTTGGCAGCCGCCTCCACGTTTTCGCCTTCCAGCGACAGGGCCTCCTCGTAATACCGCTCGGCCTCGGTGTAGCGGCCGCTTGCCTCGAAGACCATGCCGAGATTGTTCCGCGGCTCGGCCTTGTTGGGCATGAGCTTGATGGCGTTGTTAAACTCGCACGCGGCCTGGTAGAGCTTCCGCTGGCGGTAGTACACGATGCCAAGATTGTTGTGGGCGGGCCCGAAGAACAGGTCCGCCCCCAGCGCCGCCTGGAAGTTCTCGCACGCCTTTTCGAGCTTGCCCTCGCGGAGGTGCTCGACGCCCTCGGCGTTGTGCTTGCGCGCGACCTCGGTATCGCGGTGGGGGTCCTGTCCGGAAAGAACGGTTCCCGCCGGCAGCGCGCTCTCCTGGCAGCCGCAGATAAGGCACAGCAGGGCGATCGGCAGCAGGTATCTCATGGCATCCTCTTTTCGCTCGATGGTTCGTAGAGCAGGCTGGTCACGACGACCTCGGCGTTCCACGTGCCAGCCGGGGCCTCGGAAGGTGAAGTGAGGTGGATCGACTTCGCCGACAGGCCCGCCTCCCGCGTCAGCAGGTGGTGAATGAACGTCGTCAAGGCCGGCAGTGAGACCTGCCGGAGCGAGATGGCCGTGGGCTTCTCCTTGTAGGGCGTGTCGGCCAGCCGCGAGGGGCTGTCGGGGCTGATGCGGACGACCTGGTCGGCCTCAATGCCCGCCGCCGACGCCGCCGTGGAGATCCTGCCGATGATGTCGCCGGCGGCTGCGTCGCCCGCGATCACGTCGGCGCCGCGAGCGGCCTGCAGCGTGGCGACGGCTTGGCGGCACCAGGCGAGTTCCTCGCCCGCCGCCATCGCATCGGCCCGGGCGTCGCGCAGCGCGCCCCACGCTCTCACCGCCAGCACGGCCAGCGCCGCCAGGCACACCACGCCAAGCACATAGTGCGTTCGCGTCATGGCCGCGCCTCCGGCTGAATCTTGCCGCTGAGCGTGAACGAGACGCCGCCACGCGAGAGATTCTCCGTCCGGGGCGGCTCCATCGTCAGCTCGGCCGCCTCGAGCGCCCTGCACAGCGTCTCCACGTCGCCGTGGGCGAGCGTCTGCCCGGCCAGGACCACCGCGCCCGGCGACAGGCGGGCTTCCTCCAACTGCAGCTTCACATCCGCCGGCAGGGCCGCCAGCACGCGGCGAAGGGCGTCCAGCGCGCTGGACGACTGGGCGGGCGCCTGGTGCCCGCCCAGGCGCGCGAGCTCGCTGGCCAGGCGGCTGCGAATGCTCGGCGGCGGCGTGGCCGCAGGGTACAACTGCCGGTATGCAGCCGCCTGTTGCCGGCGAAGGTCGGCCGCGGACTGCTCGTATTGCACGGTGCGGAAGTAGAGGCCGCCGGCCACCAACGCCGCGGCAAGGCATGCGGCGACCAGGGCGCCCCTGGCCCGCCGGGCGAGGGCCCGGGCCCCGAAGGCGGGTGAGATTCTCTCGCTTGCGAAGTCGGCCGGGGCGGCGAGTGCGCCTGGGCCGACGCCGGCCTGCAGCGCTGCGGCTTCGAACAGGGGCTGGTCGCGAACGGCGGCAACCGCCACCTGATCGACCTGGGCCAGCACGCCGGCCGCCGCCTCGGCCTCGGCCCCCAGCACGATCACCGACGCGGGCCCCGGCGTGTGCGGGGCTGCGGCTACCCGCGTCATCAGCGGGAGCTCTTCCATCGGTCCCGCTTCCCACGACGCAAGGCGTCCCTGGGCCATTGCAAGCACGTCGCACATGCCGCCGCCGGTGAGGATGATGATGTCGGCGCCTCCGGCAGCGCCGGCCAGGCACGCGTCGGCGGCCAGCAGGGCGGTGGGGCGGATGGACTCCACCTTCACACCGATGCCCGCCAGCGCGTCCATGATCTTCCGCATCCGCTCCATCTGGACGGCCAGGCCGATCGAGGTGCCATTGCAGGCCGGCAGGAAGACGGCCGAGAGGCCCTCGGCATCCAAAGGCAACTGCTCCTCGAGGCGGTAAAGCATCGCCTGCCGCCGCCCGGTGCGGCCGAGGCCTGTGCAGTCGATCCTGGCGGCGAACACCATCTCGGACGGCAGACCGACTCGCACGGGCCTGCCGTCGTAGCCCAATTCCTTCATCGCCTCGGCCAGCGGCGCCGGGTCCACCCCGCCGGTGTGGCGAACGGAGACCTCGCGGCCGCAGAGGCGGGCGAAGCGCCACGTGTGGGCGTCGACGGCGATGAAGTATATTGGATTCATTCGCTTCCTGTTACGGTTGGGGGGCGTTGAGTTTCTGCCGCTTCTTGTCCAGCATGCCTCGCATCCGTTCCACGGGGTCCGAATTGTCGGGTGCCGGGGATGCCTCCGCGGCGTTGGGGTCGGCGGCGGGCGACGGCGCCGGCGAGGCGTCGGGCCGCTCCACAGGCTGCGGCGACAGCGGCCAGGGCGACGGTGAAGGCAGGGGCTGTTCGCCGGACGCAGCATTTGCCGACGGCGCAGGGGTATGGGCAGCGGCGGGCCGTGCGACGACCGTCGCCACTTGGCCGCCCACGTCGCAGGTGAGGCGGCAGGATGAGATAGCCCGGATCGTCACACCGCACACGCTCTCGCCCGCGGCGACCAGCTTCTCCGCCCCGCCGGGCAGGCGGATCAGGCCGTACGCGGCGTCCCCATCCATGATGGTGCCCAGCAGGCGGAAGGGCACGGCCGCCTCGGGCGCAGGCGCCGGCGTGCGAATGGGGCCCGGCGTCGGCTTGGGGGTTGCCGTCGGGAACAGCGGCATCCGCAGATCGCGCTGGCAAACGGCCAGGTATTGCTCCAGCGGTGCCAGCGCCGCCGGGGCCGCTGCGGCCGGACGCGATGCGGCGACCGGCTCGGCACGCGGCGAGTCCAGCGGCGTCATCGTCAAGGCCGTCACAACAAGCACGGCCGCGACGATTAGCATCGCCGTTGCCGCCGTCGCGGCTCGCTGAAGAGTCTGAAGTCTCATCGGGTTCCTGACCTATAGGCGCTGCGGTTCAGTTTCGGCGGGGCCACCCATTGTAGGCAGCCATTACCACGCATAGCTCAACGAGACGGCGTCGCCGGTGTCGTCGTCCTGCTGGACGTACAGGCGGTACCAATCGCGGGCCTCGCCGCGACCGACAACCCAAAGCCCATGGCAGCGGGAGCGATCGGTGGCCAATTCGCGCAGGCGCCGTGTTCGCTCGCGATCCATCTCCAGCCGCTCGGCGATCATCGCGAGCGTGCAGGCAGGGTCGACGCGACGAAGCGTCTCGATCCTCAAGGCCTCCGCGTCGCTCAAGGCCGCCGAGAGCATCTCGCGCATCACTAGCCGCGAGGCACGCTTGATGTTTACCTTGCCGCTGCCCCAGCAGCCCAGGCGTTCGAGCAGCGGGCCGTCCAGGCCGCGAGACCACAGCAGGCGACTGGGGGGAGAACCAAAGGCTTCGCTCAGGCTCGAGATCCGCCGGCGGCCGGGCACCCATTCGCCGGTGAGGGCGGCAGCTGAGAACTCGGGCTGGAGGATCACGTGCCGGTCGGCCTGCAGACGCATCACGGCCGCGGGGAGGTTCGCGGGGCCCTTGAGGCGGGCGAGTGCGTTGAGGTTGGCCTTGGCCTGCTCGTCGGTGAAGACGAGGGTGAAGTCGGTGTCGCCCAGGCGCAGCGCCTGGCGCAGGTGTGGCGAAGGCGGCAGTCCGTCCTCGGCCGCAATCTCCATGGCGTGCTCGGCCAGGGGGAGAATGCAGTCGCGGGCGCTGATGCCCGCCCACCGCAGCTGCAACTGCTGCTGTGAATCGGCCGCAAGGCCCAGGCGGCCCATGCAGGCGCGGGCGGCGACGGCCAGCATCACGCCCGCGGCCGCCAGCACGAGGATGGCCAGCACGAGTACGTAGCCGCGGTGTTGGCGCCGCCGGATCATGGTGCCCTCCGCGGCAGCACCGTGAACGCCAGCGGGCCGCCTTGCTCGGGGGCAATCTCCATCGCGATGCGCACGCCTGCAGGCAAGGCCAGCCAGCCTTCCCGGTCGGGCGGCTCGAGCTTGGTCAGCGGCTCGAGGGCGATGGAGCGGACCTCGCGGCCGAGGAGATCGCGGCGGCCCCGGCCGTCGGCGGGCTGCTGCGTGCGGACCAGCCACGGCGTCCCGGCCACGACGGTCACCGTGTACCGCACCACGGACCGGCGGTGCTGCAATTCCGGCGGCGCGCCGCCCAGCGTGCAGCCGGTGACGATTTCGAACCCGCCGCGCACGGGGCGATACTTCGTGCCGTGCTGCAGGTCGGTCTCGATCACCTGCCGCAGGGGGGCAGCCAGCGCGGACTGCTCCTGCTGGGCCAGGGCCGCCCGCTGGGCGCGCGGAAGGTAGAGCAGGGTCGTCGCAATCACCGCGACGATCATGCCCGTCACCGCCAGGGCTGCCAGCAGCTCAACGAGCGTCAGGCCGGGTTGTCGTAGCGGGGTTCGCATCGATAGGCACCACCACCTCGACGCGGGCCGCCTCGGCGGCATCGTCGGAGGCATAAATGCTCAGGCACACGATCTCCAGTTCCAGCCTTCGCAGCAGCGGGGCGTCGCGCCGCTGCGTCCGCCACGTCCAGCCGGGATGCTGCGGCACGGGGCCCTGGGCGGCCCGCGGCAGGCGGTCGCGATCGAGCCACCAGCGGGCGAGCATCTCGTCGGCGGCCTGGCAGGCCTGGCGGCGGTGGTCGGCCCGGGCGGCGCCGGCGAACAGGCGGCCGGTGCCCGTGAGCATCGCCGCCAGGATCACGCCCAGCAACACCGTGCCGGCCAGCGTCTCAACGAGCGTAATGCCGCTGGGCCTCAAGGATTTCCTTGGCATGTGATTCATCTTCCACCGGGGTGACTTGGCCCGTCAGGCCGGCCAGCACCAGCCACTGCTGCACCTCGCCGGGCCCTTCGATCGCCATCGCGTAGGTCGGCGTGTATCCCTGGGAACTGCACGCGATCTCGGCCGAGGGGCCGGTGAGGCGTTCATCGCCGGCCAGGACGACGGCGATGCGGCAACCGCTGGGCAGCAGCAGCGGCGCCGTCAGGGGCGCGTCGTCGCCTGCGGCGCATCGCTCTATCGGCCCGCCCTCCCGCAGCGACAGCCGCATGGCCAGCGGACGGTCCTGTTGCCGCGCGGCGGCCCGGGTGAGGCGGTCGAAGGCAAGCATGGCGTCGGTGGCGTCCTGCATCTTCACCCGGCCCAGGGGCGCGTGCAGGCCCAGCGTGACGGCCGCCGCGGCGATGCCCAGGATCAGCAGCACCACCGTCAACTCGACCAGCGTGAAGGCGCGGCGCATGCCTGGGCGAGGCATGCCGGCGCGTCGCAGACGGCGCGACGCTTCGGCATGGCGCGGGGCGAGACTGGTGTCAGCTTGGTTAGAGCACATTGCTCATCTCCAGGATGGGCAGGAGCGTGGCCATGGCGATGACGCCCACGCCGGTAGCCAGCAGCAGGATCAGCAGCGGTTCCAGCGAGGCCAGGAAACGCTGCGTGGTGGTGGCGACCTCGTGGTCGTACGAGCGGGCGAGTTGATCGAGCATGTCCTCGACCTGCCCGGCCTCCTGGCCGACCGCGAGCATCTGCACCACCATGGGGCTGAACACCCCGGAGGCCCGCAGCGGCCCGGCCACGTCGGCGCCGGCGGTGATGGCGGCTTCGTACTGCTCCAGCGCCCGGCGGAAGACGAGGTTGTCCAGCGTGCGCCGCGTAATCTGGATGGCGGGCACGAACCGCAGGCCGCTGCGAAGCAGCGAGGCCATCACCACGGCGATCCGCGAGGTGATCTCCTTGCGCGCCAGATCGCCGACGATCGGCAGGCGAAGCAGCAGGCCGTGCCATGCGAAGCGGACGGCGGGGCGACGCAGTGCGACGTGGACGACGGCGGCGATGGCGACCGCCGCCAGCGGCAGCGTCCACCACCACGACAGCAGGAAGTCGCTGACCGTCTTGAGCCCGCGCGTCAGTGCCGGCAGCGGGCGGCCGGACTGGGCCAGCGTCCCCAGCAGCGTCGGGGCCACGTACGTCATCAGGAAGATCATCACCGCCATGCCGGTCAGGCAGACAATGGCGGGATAGGTCATCGCCGTGACGGCTCGGCTGCGGAACTCGAGCGACCGCTCCTTCAGCTCGGCCAGGCGGTGCAGTGCGTGGTCGAGCGAGCCGGTGCTCTGACCCACCTCGACGATGCTGATGCAGTACTCGTCGAACCAGCGGCAGTGGGGGCGCATGGCCTCGGCCAGGCCGACGCCGGAGGCGACGTGGTCGCACAGGTGCTGAATGACGGTACGGAGGTTGCGGCGGTGCTGCTGGGCCAGCGTCCGCAGGGCTTCCAGCAGCGTGATGCCCGCCGAGAGCAGCGTGGCCAGTTCGCGGATGAATGCGACGAGCTCCTGCTGGTCGCGGCGGCGGAGCTTGCGCTGCGACTCGGCGGCGCTGCGCGAGGGGCGGATGCTTCTGACGGCCAGGCCCTTGGCGCGCAACAGATCGCGGGCCGCTCGCGGCGAGTCGGCCACGATCGTGCCGCGGGCGGCAACGTCGCCCTCGCGGGCGTTGTACTCGAAGACGGCCATCAGCCGCCCCCCTCATCCCGACCGGCCACGCGAAGAACTTCGTCCATCGTGGTCACGCCGGCGGCGGCCTTAGCCACGCCGTCTGCCCACAGTGTCGTCATGCCCTCGGCCATGGCGGCGGTCTTGATGCCGCCGGCCTTGCCGGACTGCAGGATCAGTTCGCGAATGGGCCCCGAGACGTTCAACAATTCGAAAATACCCATCCGTTCATAGTAGCCGGTGTTCATGCACGAATCGCAGCCGGCGGCGGCGCGGAGCGAAGCGCTCTCCAGGGCGCCGGGGGCGAGGCCCCACCGCGCCAGGTCCGCCGGCGACGGCGAGATTTCACGCGCGCACCGGGGGCAGATCCGCCGCACCAGCCGCTGGGCCAGCACGCCCAGCAGGCTGCTGGCCAACAGGTAAGGCTCCACGCCCAGGTCCAGCATGCGGGCGACGGCCCCGCTGGCGTCGTT
>CAZTVF010000055.1:0-18915 GCA_964616985.1 uncultured Planctomycetaceae bacterium | reverse complement strand
AATCTCACCGACCATGATCACGTCGGGGTCCTGCCGCAGCACGTGCCGCAGCCCGCTGGCGAAGGTCATGCCCTTCTTCTCGCTTACCTGCGTCTGGCTGATGCCCTCGAGGCGATACTCGATCGGATCCTC
Source organism: uncultured Planctomycetaceae bacterium (assembly GCA_964616985.1). Classification (GTDB taxonomy): domain Bacteria; phylum Planctomycetota; class Phycisphaerae; order SM23-33; family SM23-33; genus CAZTVF01. Next base: position 18,783 of record CAZTVF010000055.1, on the reverse strand, counting down.
CAGCGTAATGATGTTCAGTTCGGTGGCGTTCAGCTCGCGCAGGGCCCCGTACAGCGTCGTGCTCTTGCCGCTGCCGGTGGGGCCCGTCACCAGCAGGATGCCGTGGTCGAGGTGGATCAGCCGGCGGAACGTCCCCAGAATCGACGCGGGCATGCCGATCTCCTCCAGCCCGTATAGCCGCACGCTCTTGTCCAGCAGGCGGATGACGGCCCGCTCGCCAAAGCTGGTCGGCAGCGTCGCAATGCGAAGGTCCACGTGGCGGTCGCCCACCTCCACCGTGGCCCGCCCGTCCTGCGCCAGCCGCCGCTCGGCGATGTTCATGCTGCCCATGATCTTGATGCGGCTGATGATCTCCTCCTGCAGCGACGACGGCGGGGTGAAGATGTCGTGCAGCACGCCGTCGATCCGGAGGCGCACGACGAGGCGGCCCTCGTACGGCTGCACGTGCACGTCGCTGGCGCGACGTTTGACGGCCTCGAACAGCATGAGGTTCACCAGCTTGATCACCGGGGAGCGGCTGGCGACGTCGAGGAGGTCCTCGCGGCGAGTCACGTGCTGCAGCTCGCGCATGACCTCATCGGCATTGAGTTCTTCGATGACCTGCTGGGCGCCCGAGGGTTGCTGCTGGTAGGCGGCGTTGAGGGCCTGGCGGATCTGGTCGGCCGGCGCCAGCAGCGGCTGCACTCGCTTGCCCAGTAGCTTGCGGAGCGTCTGCACGTGCGGCAAGCCCTCGGGGCCGGGCATGGCCAGGAGGATGAGATCGGCCTCGCCCGCCAGCCCCAGCAGGCAATGCTGGCGAGCAAAGGCGATGGGCACGGCGGCCAGGAAATCGCGGCTGGGCGGCAGGGCCGCCACGCTGGGGGCCCAGGCGATGCCCAGTTGCCCCGCGGCCTGGCGGATCGCATCGGCGGGGGCCGCCTCGCCGGCGGCTATCTCATTGGCTGCCTGGTTCATGCCCTGGATTCCTTGCGCCGCGAGGGCTGCTATTGGAGGATCAATGGTTCGCTGGCCGGCAGATTCACCGGCAGGTCGGCCGCGCTGAGGTCGCGGTCGCTGAGATACTTGAGGTCCTCGAACTGGTCGTCTCGCAGGATCACCGGCCGGATGAACGCGTATAGCGTGGTGCGGTGGTCGTTGTCCTGGTGGCTGCTGAAGAGGTAGCCCAGGATGGGGATATCGCCCAGCAGCGGAATCTTGGTGACGGTCTTGGAGGTGTTCTTTCGCGACAGCCCGCCGACGATGATCGCGTAGCCGTCGGGGACGGTCACCTCGCTGTTGATCGCGTTGGTCTGCCGGGGCGGGGGCAGGGCCCCGCCGATGTCGCCGGTGAAACTGTTGAGCGTGACGGAATACTGCAACTGCAGGTGGTCGCCCTGGCTGATGTGGGGCACGACGGTGATGGTCGTGCCGGCCGACGCGTAGCCGGCGAAGCTGGTCGTCGAGACGGTCTGCGAGGCGTTGACGCTGGTGAAGGGCGCCTCGGCCACGCTGGAGAGCGTCGCGGTGGCGTTGTCGTTGACCAGCACCTTCGGGGCCGACAGGACCTTCGCCTTGCCCGTCGACGCCAAGGCCCTAACCACGACGTTGATACCATCGGGCGAGATCAGCACGCCGTTGAAGCCCGCGGCCGGCTTGATCGTCGGAATGCCCGTCGCCGTGTCCACCGTCGACAGGCCGAATGAGCTGAAAGCCAGCAGGCGGTTGTCGCCGATCCTCTGCAGCTTCGTCAGTTCAACTCCCAGCGAGAGCGACTCGGACTCGTCCAGCGTCATCAGCGTCACCTCGAGCATGACCTGCGGGCGGCGCTTATCCAGCCGCTCGATCAGCTGCTTGTACATGTCCTGCATCGCCGGGGGCGCGATGACGATGATGGTGTTGGTGTTGATGTCGGCCGTGACGACGGCCTCTTTCGAGCCGGCGGCCCCGGCGGCGGGGGCGGGTTGGCTGGTGGCGGCCGGGGGCGTCTCACGATAGACCGGCGGCGCGACGGGCGGCTCGCCCGCGCCCCGCGGCGGGTTGTTGGGGCCCGAGAAGGGCTCTTTCATCGCCAGCGACTCGCTGGAGGAATTCGGGGCGGTGGCGGCCTTGTCGTCCATCAGCGACCGCACCGTCGCCAGCACGGCGGCCGCGGTGGAGTTGGTGAGCTTGTAGAACTTGATCTGGCTGGCGGCGGGCTGTGCGTCGGGCGTGTCCAGCGTGCGGATGAGCTCGACGGCGTCGAGGTCGTTGCCCTCGTCGGCGATGACCGCGATCTGGTTGTTCCGCTCCTGCGGAACCAGCGTGACGGTCGTGGCCGCCTTGGCCGAACCCGCCACGATCTTCTCCCGCTGCGTCAGCAGGGCCGTCACCTGCTTGGCCAACTCGCCCGCCGAGGCATGCTGCACCGTCACGAAGCGGATGGCGGGTTTGCGGCCGATGGCCGCGACGTCGGAGGCGGCGACGATCTTCTTCCAGCCCGCGGGCTCGGCGTCGATCATCGTCAGCCCCGACATCCGCAGCACGCTTTGCAGCACGGCCGGCAGCGACTCGGCCGGCATGCGCATGGGCGAGGAGAGGGTTACCCGTTTTTTGACCAGGGCCTCGTCGTACAGGATGTTCATGCCCATCCGCTTGCTGACGTAGTCCACCAGCGTCTTGACCTCGACGGTCTCGGGGAAGTCCATCTGGATCGCCGCTGGGGCCGGCGCCGAGGCGGGCATGGCATCCTGTGCCGCGGCGACGGTCGCAACCAGACCCAAGACTGCAAGATGGATAAGGACTTGCCTCATGGCTGTGGCTCCGAGAAATCACTCATCTCGATCGGCGTGTCGTCCGTATTGATCAGCAGCCCACTGTAGCTCTTGTCGCCGATGAGCAAGGTGACCTTGCTCCCATCGGTGAACCGCTGGCCGGGGTTATGGAACAGGACGTAATACAGCTTCCCGGTGACACTGAGCTTCTGCACGCGGAGGGCCCCCACACGCGGCATATCCGGAACTTTGGCCTCCATGCCGGTCACATCGTCCTTGAGCTTGACCGGCTTGACGGTGATCGAGGCCTGGGCCTTGGTCAGGTCGAGGACGATGTAACGGAGGTCGACCATGTCCCCGCCACCGGTAAGCCCCAGGCGAACAATCTGAATGCCGCACTCGTCGGCAAGCCGCCGGGCCACGTTGGCGTCCTTCATCGGCGAATTGGCCGGAAGGGTGGTCCGTGCCGACAGGACGGCCTGGGCGGGTTGGGAATTGGCGGTCGAAGCCGGGGAGCATCCGACGGCGATGACGGAGGCGACTGCGATGGTTGCCCCGCACAGCATGGCGGCGACCTTGTTGAGACTCCGATGCTTGCTCATCCTGTGTCCTCACGATAACTCAGTGTTTGAGATTCAGTCCAAATTCCAGGCTGTGCCCCCCGCGGAGGCACAGCCTGGACAACAGATTCACTCATGCATGTCAGGCGGCCATTACGGGCCCAGCACGTCGGTGCGCGCTGACTTGATGAGCGTCAGCATGCCGCTGGGATAGATGCCCTGGTCAGCGACCTCGTTGTCAAAGTGCGAGTGCATCGGCCACCACATGAAGCCCGTGGGGTCGTACAAGGCGCCGGCGACCATGCCGGGAGGCAGAACTTCCGGGCCGGCGATGCCCCCTGGCACCATGGATTGGCTCTGCTTCATGAGCGACTTGTGCAGCGTGTAGAGGCAATCCCAGGTCTCGCCGGAGGTGCTGGGGATGGTGAACCGCTCATACGGCGCGTACATGGACTTAATGGGATCCCAGTTCATCATCATCGCCTGCATCACGTTGGGCAGCGGGGTCTGGTCGATGCCCAGCACCTCGAAGTGCGTGCAATGCGCGTGCAGCGGGTGAGACTGGTAGCCGACGTTGATGATGCGAAGTGCGCAGGGCACATCGGGCTTCACCTCGAGCAAGGCCGACTGCTGCAGGCCGGCGTGGGCAACCTTGCCGCTGGCGATGATGACACCGTTGGCGTCCTTGACGGTGCTGATGGCCGGCAGGATGCCCTGCTGGATGCCTGCGAGCTTACCGTCGGGACCCATTGTGCGAATCGGCAGATTGGCCGTCGTGCGGATCGTATCGGGGAACCCCATGCCGTTGATCTGCCAGTAGTCGGGGCGATAGTTGAAGCGAACCCATGCCGCGAAAGATGTCGGCGGGTCTGTCTGGTCGTAGGCCGAGATGGCACCCATCGCCGGGGTGCGGGGGGCCAGGGATTTGTGCCAACGCGAATCCAACTCGGTGATGACCCAGATGTACTCCTTGTCGTAGCTGCGGCCGAAGAGCTTCTTCGTTGCGTCCTTGTAGATGACCAGCGGTCCGAACATGCCCATCTGCACGTGCTCGACGGCCTCGACGTGGCAGTGATACATGGTCGAGCCTTCCCGCGCGGCAACGAACTTGTAGGTGAAGCTCTTGCCCATGGGAATCTCAAACGACGATTCCGGGAAGCCATCGTAGTACGGTACCAGGTGGATGCCGTGCAGGTGGATGGTGTGAGGGTCGGCCAGGTCGGACCGGTACTTCATGCCCAGCACCGTCAGCGTGACGCGGACCTCATCGCCGATGTTCGCCCAGATCAGCGGGCCCGGGACCATCGCCTGCCCCTTTACGCCCGTGTCGTTGAAGCCGAACACGTACTTCTTCGTGCCGTCGCTCATGGTGATCCAACCATCCGTGGCGTACAAGTGGTATTCACGGATGGTGCCATTGGGAACCGGCGCCGGATGCATTCCCGGGACCAGTACCGCGTTGGGTTCCAGTTGGGCGCCCGCTGGCAGCGCCATGCACAGCAGAACCAGAAGGGGCAAACCGTATCTCAACATCGAATGTCTCCTATGTCTCAAGGTGAAGGTGGCCTTAATCAAACGCGAGCATTCCGACGGCGAAGCAGGAGCCACGAAGCCCCTGCCGCAAGAAGACCCATGGTTGCCGGTTCAGGCACTGTCGTCAGGTCAGCCACGAAGGCGATCGGGTTGCCCATGTCATCCTCGGCCATGCCGGCGACGATGTTGCCGTCGAAGGACAGGGCCAAGACGTCCGTGATGCGGTAGACGCCCAGGTTGACGCCCAGGCCGCTGAGAACCGTATTGAGATCTCGCATGCCGTTGGAGGCATCCCAGATGAAGCCTTCCGTGCCGAGGGGGGTAACGGCGCTGCCGCCGACGACCAGGCCGTTGTCGCTCATTGTGGTGGCGAAGCTGTCAAAACCAGTCTGCAGCGCGCCCAGGCCGGTCATCGTGCCGCCGCTCCACAGGAACGCCTCAATGCCGCCGCTGGCGTTGCTGCTTTCACCGACGATCCGGGTGCCGTCGGCCGAGATCGCGTTGCCCGCGCTGTAGCGCGAGCCGGTCGCGCCGGCGAGGTAGCCGATCCCCGTCATAGTGCCCGTGGCCGCGCTCCAGATGTACGCTTCCTGCGTATCGGCGGCGCTGGTGGGGCTGGCGAAACCCGTGACCACGTTGCCGTCGGCAGAAACGCCCAGGGCCGACGACGCGGTCACGAGGGGAGCCCCGATGTCGCCGAGGCTGACCAGACCGCCCGCAATCGTCCAGCGGAAGGCCACGGCGCCGCCGGTCGGATTGCTGCCGACACCGACAACCACGGTTCCGTCATAGCTGACGGCCTTGGCCGAGCTGTTGAAGATCGGGGCCGTGAAGTCGCCGAGCTCCTGCATGGCGCCCGTACCAACCTTGCGGAACGCGACGAAATTGCCATCCGGATTGACGCCGTCGCCGGACATGTCGGCGTCACCGACGATGGTCGTGCCGTCGCCCGAGATGGCCCACGCCTGGACGAACTGGGCGTTGGCGTAGAGGCCTCCGATGCTCGTCAAGCCCGTCGCCAGCGTCCAACGGAATCCCTTGAGAACTGGACCTGGGATGCTCTCGCTGGTTCCGGTGACCACGCTGCCGTCATCGGAGATGCCCAAGGACTTGCTGCTCGACCCGGTCGGATCCAGATACCCCAGGGCGGTGAAGCTCGCCGCCTGGGCGATGGTGGAGGTCAACAAGATCCCCACCAGAACTGCCAGTAAACCCCTTGCCTTCATCATAGTTCTCCTTCAAAGATGGACTGAGGTGAGCCTGAATGTTCCGCGGACAGAAACCGCTTTTGTCGCGCCGGGGCATTCTAGGGGCGCTTGGGAGACAAACCCCAATTGGCTTCCACCTGTTTGTGAGGTGGGTGCTTAGCCCGCGCGTTGACTAGGTGCGGCATCTACAGGAATTCAGCCGTGATGCGAGGCTTGGCCGCAGCATAGGCTAACGACGGGGAGGCTTCGTGGTCGCGAGGTGGCGACGGGCGAAGGAATGCGGCGCTCTGCGCCGAGGCGCCGCATTCGCCCGTCATAATGAGACGATTCCTCAATAGCCGTTTCAGACACGCCTGGGAACGCGTCGGCGCGCCAGGAGGCCGGCGGCCATTGCGGTCAGCACGGCCATGCTGGAGGGCTCGGGGACCTGCATGTCGGCGACGAATGCAACGGCGTCGCCGTCGACATTGGACGCCATGCCGGCGATAGATCGGCCGTCGGCGGAAATGGCGAGGGCCTCGCGCGCGATGTAGCCGCCGAGATCCACGCCCAGGCCGGCCAGAACATCGTTGAGATCCCTCATGCGGTTGACGGGGTCCCAGATGAAGGCGTCGGATTCGCCGGTGGCGGTTGAGCTCATGCCGACGACGATGCTGCCGTCGGCGTTGGCGGCCTGGGCGGAACTGAAGTAGCTCGTCCCTCCCAAGGCGCCCAGCGCGATCATATTGCCGTCGCGCCACAGGAACGCGCCGGCGTCGGTGCCGATGCTGCTTTGTCCGACGATGACGTTGCCGTCAGCCGACACTCCGTTGGCGATACTCCAGCGGGCGTCGCCGACGCCAAGGTACCCCAACCCGATCATGGGCCCGCCGCCCGGTCGCCAGACGAAGGCTTCCTGCGAGTCGGTCGGCAGTGTAGGGCTGGCGAAGCCGACCACGACGTTGCCATCCCACGATACGGCCATCGCCCCGGAGGCACTGAGGGCCGGTGAGCCGATGTCACCCAGGGGGAGCATGCCGGTATAAGGAGTCCAGCGGAAGGCGACAGCCCCCAGCGTGGTCGGGTCGGTGGCGACGCCGACAATGATGTTTCCGTCATAGCTGGCGGCCCGGGCGTAGCTGTTGGGCAGGGCGGTGACCAGATCGCCCATCGCCTGCACCGGCCCGCCGTTGATGACGCGGTAGGCGCTGATGCCGCCGTTACGGGTGATGCCGTTGGTGGAACTGTCGGCATCGCCGACGATGGTGCTGCCGTCGCCGCTGACGCCCCATGCCTGCGCGTAGTTGGAGTTGAGGCAAAGGGGCGCGATGGCCGCGATGCCGCCGCTGCTCGACCACCGGAACGATTGACGCCGTGGCGGGCCCAGCGCGGGGACCCAAGGCGCGATATCGCTGATGCCCACCGCGACGCTGCCATCGGCCGACAGGCCGTTCGCCTGGCTGATCATCCCGCCGTTGGGCAGATAGCCCAGGACCGTGAACGAGGCCGCTCCGGCCATCCCGGCGCCGGCGACCACTGCCGCGAAAACAATCAAAAGCAGCTTCGTCTTCATCATCAATTCCTTTGGGGAATGGGTGTGAAACTTGCGACAAAATGCGTTCCCGTCAATCCTAGTTCCCCTCAGTCGGCGGCCCAATCGTACCCCAGACCGGAACGAAGGTCGGTGGCGCCGCTGCAAACGCCTAGGTCGGTCGTCTAGTCGTATTGGCGCCGCGGCAGTAGAGTGGATGTGCATCCACGGCATCGCCCCAGAGCCGTCGCGTCGCGTTTCGCCTGGTGAGGTGGCGCTACAATGGCCCAGAAGGAGCAATCTATGAACCACGCGAACAAGACCGTTCTGGTGATCGGGGCAACCGGCCAGCAGGGCGGGGCGGCGGCGAGAAACCTGCTCAGCCTCGATTGGTCCGTCAGGATCTTCTGCCGTGATGCATCCAAGCCCCAGGCCCGCGTGCTGGCCGACCGCGGGGCCAAGGTCTCCCTGGGAGACCTTGACGATGCCGACTCACTTCGAAATGCAATGACCGGTTGCTACGGCGTGTTCGCCGTCACCATGCCCAGCAACGGCCCGGACGTGGAGGTGCAGCAGGGCAAGCTGGTGGCTGACCTGGCCGCCGAACTCGGCGTGAAGCACCTGGTGTTCACCTCCGTCGCCTCGGCCGACCGCAACACGGGGATCCCGCACTTCGATACGAAGCGGCAGGTCGAGCAGTACATCAGCCAAAAGCGCCTTGCGGCGACGGTGATCCGCCCCGTGTGGTTCATGGACAACTTCTCCACGATGTTCCGCCGCCAGATTCTCGACGGCGTTCTGAGCCTGCCGCTGAAGCCCACGACGCGGCTGCAGATGATCGCCGTCGAAGACATCGGCCGCATCGCCGCCAGCTGTTTCGAGCGCCCGCAGGGATTCATCGGGAAGTCATTCGACATCGCGGCCGAGGATCTCTCGCTGGAGCGGACGGCGGAGATGCTGGGCGAGGCGATCGGGCGTCCGGTGCGGTACATGCAGCAGCCGATCGAGCAGATGCGGCAGGCGAACCCGGATTACGCGGTCATGTTCGAGTGGTTCGAGCGCGTCGGCTACAGCGTCGATATCGCGATGCTGCGTTCCCGTTTTCCCGAGATGATGAGCTTCGAAGACTGGCTGCACTTCGCCGGGTGGCAGCGCGCGGGGCAAGAGGCCCCTGTCAGCGCCGGCCGATGAAATGCCTTCCTGTTCTTACCGGGCCGCGAGCTCTCAATTCACGGATTCAGCTCTCGAGCGGGTGGCGGTCCTCCGGGGCCGTCACCCCTCGCCGCGCACGGACCGCGAATGACGTAAACTGGAGAATTTTCTTGTTTGACATCGCGGGGGTGCATAGTATAAGTCACGGTAAGGTAATAGAGTTGGCACTTCTGAATTGACATTATGTCGCTACAACGATAAATGATCTTGCGCTGATTCAAGGAAACGTTCATGCATACGGTGACTAAAAAAGAACTCGTGGATCGGATCGCGGAAAAGACAGACACCAAGCGCGTGGTGGTGAAGAAGATCATCCAGAGCTTCCTGGATGAAACCATCAGCGAACTCGGCCAGGGCAATCGCCTGGAGTTCCGCGACTTCGGCGTGTTTGAGACGAAGGAGCGTTCGGCCCGCATCGCCCAGAACCCCAAGACGCTGCAGCGGGTTCAGGTTCCGCCCAAGCGGACCGTGAAGTTCAAGGTCGGCCGCCTGATGAAGCAGCGGCTGCAGATCGTCGCCGCCGCATCGCAGAAGACCACGCCCCCGGGCACCCCTCCCGCCTGAACCCTTCTTCCGCCGCCTGCCGCCACCCCCAAAATCGGTTGGGGGTGCGATAGAGGCGGCTCCCGTTCCACCCATTCCCGGCCCCACAGGATCCCCGACGCCTTCCTCTGCGCGAGACTCATGCGCGAACGGCCTGCGGCGGCGAGGGCGTCGTCAATGCGCTTGTCCCCGGCGCCGTCTTTGGGTATCGTGGATGCGTCGGGCCCGCCGCGAGCGGGACCTATGGAGCATGTAAACCATCATGGCTGATATCGCAGTGGATCAAGTTCGTTCTGCCGGGGTCGTCGGCGCCGGCGGCGCCGGCTTTCCGACCTACGTGAAGCTCTCGGCAAAGGCCGACACGGTCATCATCAACGCCGCCGAGTGCGAGCCCTTGCTGCACAAGGACAAGGAAGTGCTCCGCAAGTACGCCGACGGCGTGATCGAAGGTCTGGCCGCCGGCATGCGACTGGTGGGCGCGGGGCGAGGCTTCATCGGCATCAAGGACAAGTACAAGGACGTCATCGAGATTCTGCGGCCCAAGCTCGCCCGCGGCATGGAGATCGCCCCGCTGAAGGACGCCTATCCCGCCGGCGACGAATTCATCCTCACGTATGACGTCACCGGCAGGGCCATTCCGCCGGGCGGCATCCCGCTGAATGTCAACGTCGTCACGATGAACGTCGAGACGGCGATGAACGTTGCCGCGGCCGCCACCTCGCCGGTCATCGTCAAATACGTCTCGGTGGCCGGGGCGGTGAAGAACCCGGTGACGCTTCGCGTGCCGGTGGGCGTGTCGCTGCGCCAGTGCGTCGTCGCCGCCGGCGGAGCGTCCGTGCCCGACCCCGTCTACATCGTCGGCGGCGTGATGATGGGCCGCATCGAGAACAACCCCGACGCCCTGGTCACCAAGACCACCGGCGCCGTGATCATCCTGCCGGCGACGCACGTCGTCGTCCGCAAGTTCCGCCGCGAGTGGGACAGCATCGCCCGCATCGCCCGCGCCGCGTGCGACCAGTGCAGCTTCTGCACCGAAATGTGCCCGCGGTACCTGCTGGGGCACCCCGTCGAACCGCACAAGGCCATGCGAAGCATGATGTTCAACGGCGTGGGCGCCAGCGACATCCGCGGCTCGGCCTACTGCTGTGAGTGCAACCTGTGCAGCATGTGGTCCTGCCCCGAAGACCTCGACCCCAAGGGCGTGTGCTCGCAGAACAAGCGGCGCCTGGCGGCCGAGGGAACCAAGTGGACCAACCCGCCGTTCAACCCGCAGCGGCCGGTGATGCACATGGCCAACCGCAAGGCGCCCACGCGCCGCCTGCTGCAGAAGCTGGGGCTGATGGGCTTTCAGAACACCGGGCCGCTGGTCGAGGGCCTGCTGGCCACGGCGAAGGTGGGCATCGCGCTGAAGCAGCACGTGGGTGCCCCCTGCGAGGCGACCGTCGCGGCCGGTGCGAAGGTGAAGGCGGGGCAGGAAGTCGGCCGCCCGCCGGTCAAGGATGGCAAGCCCGCACTGGGCGCGCCGGTGCACGCGTCCATCGACGGCACGGTCACGTCCGTCGAAGGCGGCGTGGTGTGGATTCAGAAGTAACGGAAGGACAAGAAATGGCGATCCCGAAATCCATCGGAACGATTGAACTCTCCAGCATCGGCATCGGGTACCTCGTCCAGGACGAGTTGCTCAAGGCCGCCAACGTGCAGATCATTATTGCCCGCACGATCTGCTCGGGCAAATACCTCGTCGTGTTCGGCGGCATGGTCAGCGATGTGCAGGCCTCTCTCAAGGCCGCCCTGGCCGCCGCGGGCGAGGCCGTCATCGACAGCCTCGTGATCCCCAACGTCCACGAGGGGCTCTTCCCCGCAATGGGCCAGTCGGTCGTCCTCGAACAGGACCAGGCCGAGGCCATCGGCATCATCGAATCATTCAGCGGCACCAGCATCATCGCCGCCTCCGATGCCGCCGCCAAGGCCGGCAAGGTCACGCTCTTCCGCATCCAGGTGGCGATGGCCCTGGGCGGCAAGGGCTTCTGCCTGATGACCGGCACGGTGGCCGACTGCCGCGCCGCCGTCGCCGCCGGCGCCCAGGAAGTCCGCGACCGCGGCCTGTTGGTCAGCGAGATCGTCATCCCCAACCCCAGCAAAGAACTGTTCAGCGACTATATCTAGTGGCGAGGTCCCGATGGCAGTGCTTCGACTATATATAGAGACTTCGGTATGGTCGCATTACTATGCTGATGACGCTCCGGAGCGCAGGGCCGAAACGATTGCCTTCTTTGACCGATGCCTCGCCGTTCGCGATGAAGTCGAGCTTGTTATCAGCAGTCTCGTCGGGCTGGAGCTAGCCGGAGCGGAGTCGAGGAAGGCGCGGATGTTCGTGGAATTGCTGGCCCGTATTCGGCCAACCAACATAGAGGATGTTCCCGGCGTCCAGGAGTTGGCCGCCGAATACCTGAGGCTTGGTGCAGTTCCTCCATCCAAACTAGCCGACGCAATGCATGCCGCACTGGCCACGGTACACGAATTGGACGCCTTGGTAAGCTGGAACTACCGCCATATGGTCAGTCTGCCCAAGAGGCGAAAGATCAATGCTGTCAACGCTATCATGGGGTATCTGAGAACGCTCGATATCATTTCGCCGCCGGAGGTGTTTGGCAATGACAATCAGTAAGGCACAACTTGAAGTCTGGCGGATCCGAGATGAGTTGGACGCGAAGCTATCCAAGATGACGCCTGCGGAGCGGACCGCCTTCATCAAGGACGGCATGAAGCGGCTCGAACAGAAGGCGGGCCTGAAGGCTCATCTGCCTCCGACACATGGGCGCCCCAATGCGGGCAAACTTCGAAAAGAGACGCCAAAGGCTCGCAAGAGATCTAAGATCTGACGACTTAAGGTCGCCCTTCTGCATCGCCGTCAACGAAGCCCCCTCTGGAGACGCCGATAGGCTGAATCAGTCCGTCGCGTCCGCACCGCCTTGCGGACCGTACCGAATGATATGAAAGCGAAACCTTCCAAGACTCCGTCCATCCCGGATATCTGCAGCTTCCGCTGTCCGTTCAGTGAGTTCCCGCCCGCCGACTCCGCCGGCCTGTGCCGCACCATGTGCCCCGTCTACTGCAAGAAGCTCAAGCGGCTGGTGAACAAGAATGCCCCTTGTGAGTGGAAGAAGACCAAGGCGGCCAGCCGTTCGGGGGCGAAGGACCAAGCGGTTTGACACTGATTCTGCTGGGTGCCATGCCGAAGCGTCGCGTTGTTTGCGACGCGCCGGCGTGCCTCGGCCAAGCATGCCGGCGCGGGTACGCTTCGGCATGGCACGCATGAACCCCGGCCGAGCAGCGGCAGGTGCTGCCGCGGGGCTATCCGCCGGCGATGACGATCCTGCCGCCGCGGTCGCGATGGACGCTGGTGATGCCCGGGTGGTCGTGCTCGAGGTCCTGCAGCAGGCGGCTCTGGTGGCGGACGACCGCGCGGACGTCGGACAGCTCCTGGGCGATGATGTCGCGGCTGGAGATCATGCCGATGACGTGCCCGTTCTCGATGATCGGCAGGTGGCGGATGCCGTGTGCGGCCATCAGCTCGCGGGCGTGTTCGATGGTGGTCTCGCCGGTGCAGGAAATGATCTTCCGCGTCATGATGGCGGCAACGCGGACGGTCTGTGCGGCCTGGCCGTGTGAGACGACCTTGTTGATGATGTCGCGCTCGGTGACCAGGCCCGCGATTTTGCGCGTGTCATCGAGCACCACGAGCGAGCCGACCTGGTGGTCGCGCATCGCGATGGCGGCGGCGGTGATAGTGGCGTCGGCGGCAATGCTGTGGACCTTGCCGCGGGACTTCGCCAGTCTCTCTATCTGCTTCACAATCGTCATTACGGCTGACTCCGGCTATGAACGCACCCGATGCACGTCATATCGGCACAGCCGGCCGCGGGGTTGACTAGCGAGGCAATGTTGGCGGCACTGGCCTGGGGCGAAGGGTAGGGCATGCAGGTTCCTCCCGAAAGGGAAGGTCCTGCATGCCGTTGAGCATCTCCAACACGCGCGGCGCCAGGAACACACCGCGGCATGCAGAACCTGTCCCTGCGGGCCAGAACCTGCATGCCCTACACACAGTTGGCGGCACTGGCGGAGGCGAAGGCGCGTCAGTCGTTGTCTTTCTCGTCGGCCATGCCGCGATTGCTGCGGATCCACGAGACGATGCCCTTGGCCAGGCCCTCGGCCTTGTCTTCGGGGCCCTTGTTGACGCTTTCCTGGCTGCGGCCGATGCAGTTGGCCACACCCAGCACGCGGCCGCTGGTCTTGTCCACCAGTTCCACGCGGGTGACGACTTCCTCGAACGGTCCAAAGAGCTGCCCCATCATGCCGGCCGACTCGTAGTGCATGATGCGCCCGCGGATCACGAGGGTCTTGTTGCCCTCGGCGGCCGGGAACTTCTGGCGGATGAGCTCGTGGCGGAACTTGTGCGGGAAGGCATCGGTGAAGGCGACGGGGATCTGCAGACCGGCGTCCACGTCGAAACGTGACAGCTCGAACACCGTGTACTCGACCAGCGCCGTGCTCTTGGGTGTAGGCGCCACGGGCTGCAATGCCATGTAGGAGCCCTTGGCCCCGGTGACGACCCCGACGCCTTCGGAAATAGCCCGGCCGATGCAGCCCTGTGCGGGCAGCAGGCAGGCGAGCGACAGCAACGCAATCATCCAAGTCGAGTTCTTCATGCAACGTTTCCTTATCAAGACTGTGGTGGAATTCTAGCCGCCGCGGCGACCTCTCGGCAGGGGCGGCGGCAAATCTATCGAACCGGATAGATCTGGTAGTACTTGCCCCACGCCTCCGAGGCGATGGGACGCAGCGTGGCCGAGGCATCCTCGCCCACGCGAAGCACGGTGAACCATTGCGGCGTGGCCTCGAAGGGCGGCCGCTGCGACAGGGCGTTCACCAGGGCCGCCATCTGCGAGTCCTCATGCCCGGCGGCGGTCATGGCCTTTCGCTGCTCGGTCATCAGCCGCAGCCACTCCTCCAGTCGCCACGGGGCGAGGTGGTAGACGGAGGCAAAGTCGTCGCGCGTGGTGACGACAGCGCGGCGGGCGAAGAGGCGGAACTCCATCTGGTCGACGATGAAGACGGAGTTGGGATCGGTGTTCTGGCTGGCCCAGCGTGCGATGTTCTGCAGCTCGCGGCGCTCGTCGGCCCGCTCGTGATGCTTCTGGACGTAGCGCGGCTTGCTGCCCTCGATCATGAACATCGTGACGGTGTCGGTCACGCCGTAACGGGCAACGCGAAGACCGTCGGAGGGAACCATCCACGCCAGCGCGAAGGCGGCGCACGTCCAGCGGATCTGCGCGCGGTGGTCGGGAAGGATGCGGAAGAGGTTCGTCAGGGCTTGCCCCATCAGCACGTACAGGGGCAGCATAACCAAGGCCGATGCCTTGAGAAACCCCAGGATCGGCGGGGCGGTGTTGAACGCCAGGCCCCACGCCTGGCTGACGCCCTGCAGGCCGAAGGCCACCGCCATCGACGACATCATGACGATGACCCAGAAGCCCAGGTCGCGCGTCTGGAACCGCTCGATGCGGAACAAGGCCGCCGCGGCGGCAACCACCAGCACCGCCGCCAGCGGCGCCCAACTCAGCAGGTTGCCCAGCATCTCGGGGTACAGCACTTCCCAGTCGGCCAGGCGAATGGCCGCCGACGCCGTGGCGGCCGAGACGGCGGCGTGGGCGGGCGCGATCTGCTCCTGGATCGTGTAGAAATACAGCAGGTAAGGCGAGGCCGCGATCGTGGCGGCCACGAAGCAGGCCCCGGCCAGGATCCACGACTTCAGCGAGAAGTGGTGCTGTGCCACGTACGCCAGCAGCAGCACGATGACGAGGTTCATGGCCGTCTCGACGTGGATGTTTCCCAGGACGCCCGCGGCGGCGAAGACGATCAGGATCTGCCAGCCCTCGATATGCTTGAGGTACATCAGCACCAGCACCGGGGCGACGGCCATGCAGATCGCGCCGGGCTGGATCGACGCCAGCGACCCCACGCCCCAGTACGCGCCTCCCATCGTGAAGACGACGGTGGAGCTGACGATCGACATGAAGACCGAGACGGACCAGCTGAGCGTCTGGCGGAGCAGCAGGGCGTACATTCCGCAGAGGTAGATGAAGACAACGACCGGCGTCATGATGCGGAAGGGCAGCAGTTCATTGCGGTGGCCGGTGAGGTCCATCAGCAAGTCGTAGACGCGGGCGTAGGCGGGGCTTTGGAGACGCCAGATGCCGCTGTCGCCGTAGAGGATGTCCCGCGTCATCAAGGCGGGCTCGTGACGTTTCACCGAGGCGGCCGCCGCGCGGTATTGCTCCTCGCTGAGGCGGTCGTCCTGCCACGCCAGCAACGCCGCGCCGGCCGCGGTCGCGGCCAGCAGCGCCAGGGCGAGAATATGACGGGACTTCGGTGTTGGTCGCATACGATGCGTTTTCTCGATGGGACAAACCGGTTAGTATATCCGAACGCGGCGAAGTGGCAAGATGCAGAGCTCGCCCCGCGACGGGTGCGTTCCTATGAGTTGCACGCACAAGAAGGCATCGGGAATCCAACGGGCGGGCTATCGCTCGCCTTTCGGCACTGTCTTGGATTTCGCCGATGGGTAACGGCGCCGAAAAGCGAGCGAGTTTCCGAGGTCTGCCTTGCGTGGAGTTCTTACGTGCCTGAAGACCGAATGCATCGCACGCGACGAACGGGACGGCGATGACCGCTGACGATAATGACAACGCGTTCCTCGAGGCGGTGGGCGACTTCATCGATGCCCACGCTCTGATTCCGTCGCGCGCGACGGTGGTGGTGGCCGTCAGCGGCGGGGCCGACAGCGTGGCCTTGCTGGCGGCGCTGCGAGAACTGGGCGCGATGCGGTCACGGCAATACCGCCTTGTCGTGGCGCACCTCGATCATCATCTCCGGGCCGACTCGGCCGCCGATGCGGCCTTCGTGTCCGATCTGGCGCGGCGGTGGCAGCTGCCTTGTGCCGTCGAGACGGTGGACGTCGCCGCCGCGGCGCGCGAGGCGGGCGTGGGCATCGAGGAGGCGGCCCGGGAGGCAAGATACGCCTTCCTCGCTCGCGTGGCCGCCCAATATGACGCCACACACGTAGCCGTCGCCCATCATGCCGATGACAACGTCGAAACCGCCCTGCACCGCATCATCCGCGGGACGCACCTGCACGGCCTGGCTGCGATGGCGCCGCGGCGGGAGCTGGGCGAGGGCCTCTCGCTCGTGCGGCCGCTGCTCGGCACGCACCGCGACGAGGTCGAGGCGTTCTGCCGCGATCGCGGCCTGGCGTGGCGGACCGATTCGACCAACGCGGACACAGCTTACCGGCGAAACTTCATCCGCCACGAACTGCTGCCGCTGATGCGCCGCCTCAACCCGCGCGCCCAGGAGGCGGTGGAACGGCTGGTCGCGGCCGCGGTTGAGGCCGATGGGCTGCTCGAGAAGCAGGCCCTTGCCGTGCTCGCGGCGGCGGGGGCGATCGGGGCCGAGGGGGCCGCCTTGGCGTGCGCTGAACTGCTCGCGCAGCCGCCGGTGGTGCAGAGATACGCGCTGCGCCTGGCGTTGGAGCAGGCGGGGGCGCCGATGCGGATGATGGGCGCCGAGCGGCTGGAGGAATTGCGGGCGCTGCTGTCGGCCCCGGCCGGTGCGGTGGCGCTGGGCGGCGGCTACGAGGCCCGGCGGGCGGGCGAGCGTCTGGTGATCGGCCGGCCTGTGAAGACCGCCGCTGCGTGCGATGAATCTTCTGCGCCCCTGGACGTGCCGGGAACGACGCGTGTGGGGGGCATCACAATCGATTGCCGTGTGGAGCCGTTCGACCGGGCGGCGTTTGGCGAACACTGCCGCACGAGGCCCGCGGGCGTGGAACTGCTCGATGCGGGCAAGCTGTCGGGGCCGCTCGTGGTGCGGCCGCGGCGGGCGGGGGACGTCTTCGTGCCGCTTGGCGCCCCCGGCAGGACAAGCGTCAGCGACTTTCTCACCAATCTCAAGCTGCCGGCAGCCCGGCGCGCGCAGGTGAGGTGCATCTGTGACGATCTGGGGATCGTCTACCTCTGGCCGCTCCGCATCGATGACCGCGTGAAGGTCACTGATGGCACGAGGGAGGTTCTGCGGGTGGTCGTTCGCGAGTGACCTCCGGCCGGGTTACCTGGAGTGGGTGCCACGCGTATTCGCGTCGGCATGCTCGCTTGTGCAATCGCCGTGATCCCATGTCCCGAATACATCGAGTGTAAACATGCTTTTGGCCCTATGGGCCTAAAAGCATGGCACCTGGGAAGAGCATGGCACCCGGATGAGAGCATGGCACGCGCGCGGCGGGCGTCAGGGGAGGTGCTTGGCGAAGAAGGCCTTGGTCCTGTTGGCGCCCCAGGCGTGGCCGCCTTCGAAGAGATCGAGTTCGAGGCGGTCGGCGCAGCCGGCGGCGCGATAGATCTTCTCCACCTCGGTGAAACACTTGCGGGCGGAGTTGATGTAGAAGCACGTGTCGTATGTGCCCATCTCCACCAGCAGCGGCCGCGGCGCGATCAGGCCCTGCAGGTCGCACACGTCGCCCAGGGCGAAGAGGCCCGGCGATACCTGGCTGCCGCAGAAGTTGGCGTGCGTGAGGGCGAACTCGGCGAAGCGATCGCTGTAGCAGATGATGTCGGCGGCCTTGATGCGTTCGTCCATCAGCGTCATCCACAGCGTCATCGTGCCGCCGAAGCTCAGGCCCATCGCGCCGATTCGATTCGGGTCGACGAAGTCTCGCGTGAGGAGGTAATCGAGGGCCCGCTTGCCGTCGTGCACGTTCATGCCCAGGACGGTGCGACCCAGGAGCGTGGCGCGGTCGTAGTGCGTGTCGCAGGGATCGCGGCCCCAGAAGACGTCGTTGTTGTTGGGCTTCTTGCGGTCGTCGCGCTCGCCGAAGCCGCGCCAGTCGATCGCGATCACCGCGTAGCCTGCCTTTGCCATCTGCAGGCCATAGTCGTAATTATGCTCGTCGATCTTCGCCTTCTCCGCCGGCGTCGTCGCGATGCCCATCACCGAGTCCTTGCCGTAGGGCCCGTGGCCGTGACAGGCGAGGATTGCCGGCAGGCGGCCGCTGGCGCCGGTGGGGCGGAAGAGATAGGCCGCCACCGACAGACCTTCCTCGACGTCGAAGACGATGCGCTCCTTGACCAGGCCATCCTGTTCCCACACGGCCTGGACCTCGGCGTTCAGCGGCACCGGCGGCGGGGCCGCGCCCCGCGACGCCTTCACGGCCGGGTAGAGCGTACCGCGCCACGACTGCCAGTCGGCCTTGGTTGCCCCCGCGAAACGGTGTGCGGGTTTCCACGTCTCGCCCAGGCGGGCGAAGTAACGATTGATCGAAAAGTTCCGCATGCGAAGTCTCCTGTGATGCGGCTGTCAGCGTTCTTTGTCGTGATGTGACGGGTGGCGGCCTTCCGAGACCGCCGCCCTCCCAGCGTTCTTGGCGGCGGCCTGGG
>CAZTVF010000054.1:0-33349 GCA_964616985.1 uncultured Planctomycetaceae bacterium | reverse complement strand
GGCTCCAATGTCACTTGTTATTTATGCATCTCAGATTTGAATCTGCGATTGCGGAATGCGGATTGAGGAGTGCGACGGCGCTATGGAGTGCGGCGGCAACGACGCCGCTTTGGATTACGTCGCCGCGAGACGGGAAGTACAGGTGGCGTCGGTGATGCCGCATCGAAAGCGGCGTCGCCGTCCCTCGCTACGCTCGTGACTCTGCCGCCGCACTCCAAAGGCTCTGCCGCCGCCTCGAAACTGGTGACGTCGCACTCCCGTTGCTGCAACGCTGGTCATTCCGCAATTCCTCAAGCTCTGCCGTAGGTGCGGGTGATATCCGCGAGGTTCACGGTGATCTCCTGCGAGAGCTGTTCGGGGCGGAGCCGCCAGACCCAGTTGCCGTGGGTGGTGCCGGGCTTGTTCATGCGGCAGTCGGCGCCGAGGCCCAGGATGTCCTGCATGGGGAAGACCGCGGCGTTGGCGACCGACATCATCACCAGGCGGACCATCTCCCAGTGCACCTCCTCGGGCGGCACGTGCCAGCCGACGTAGCGGAAGAACCGCCAGCGATCCTCCGGCCTGGCCGAGTCGAACCAGCCGCGGGCGGTGTTGTTGTCGTGCGTGCCGGTGTAGGCCACGCACCGCGAGATGTAGTTGTGGGGCGAGAAGCGGCTCAGCCGGCCCTCGCCGGTGAACGAATCGATCAGCACCCGCATGCCCGCGAGATTGTAGCGGTTCATCAGCTCGCGAGAATCGACGGTGACGAATCCCAGGTCCTCCACCATCAGCGGCAGCAGGCTGAAGCGGCGGTAGAGGGCGTGGAAGAGGTCGCCCCGCGGGCCCTTGACCCAGTGGCCCGCGGTGGGCAGCTTGGCCTTGGGCGGGATCTTCCAGTACGAGATCAGGCCCAGGAAATGGTCGATCCGCAGCCAGTCGAAGGAGTTGAGGTTGTGCTCGATCCGCCGCAGCCACCACTCGTAGCCGGTGCGTTTGAGGTAGCTCCAGTTGTACAGCGGCATGCCCCAGAACTGCCCCTCCATCGCGAAGCGCGACGGCGGCATGCCCGACAGGGCCTTGGGCTTCTTGTCGCGGCTGAGTTGAAAGACGCGGGTGTTGGCCCAGACCTCGGCGCTGTCGTAGGTGACGTACAGGGGCAGGTCGCCCACGATCTGCACGCCGCGGTTCTTGGCATACTCGTGCAGCGTCTGCCACTGGCGGTGGAAGATGTACTGGCGGAAGCGGGTGCGGCGGATGTCCTCGTCCCACTCCTGTCGGGCGGCCTGCATGGCGCTATTGTGGCGGTCGCGCAGGGGCGCGGGCCAGTCGCTCCAGTGCTGCTCGCGGCGGTTCTCGCGGATCGCCCGGAACAGGGCGTAGTCCTCCAGCCAGTGGCGGCTGTCGTAGCAGAACTGCTCGTAGTGCGGATCGCTGCTGCGGCGGGCGAACCGGTGGTAGGCCTTCTCCAGCAGCCGTATCTTGAAAGGTGCGACCTTGTCATAGTCCACGGCGGCGTCGTCGAACTGGGGCAGGTCGTCCACGTCGTCGCGGCTGAGCAGCCCCTGCTCGATCAGGTTGTCGGGCGAGATCAGCAGCGGGTTGCCCGCGAAGGCGCTGGTGCCGCTGTAGGGCGAGTGGCTGGCCACGGGGGTGGTGGGGTTCAGCGGCAGGATCTGCCAGAGACTCTGGTTTGTCTGGGCCAGGAAGTCGACGAAGCGGTACGCGCCCGGCCCCAGGTCGCCGATGCCATACCGCGAGGGCAAGGAGGTTATGTGAATCAGGATCCCGCTGCGCCGATGTAGCATGGGCTCTCCGCCGGCCGGGGCAAGCTCCGTGCCTGCCCGGCGGCCTCGCCATTCTACGCAGCGAGAATTCACGAAGACGCGGCGGCGTGCGCGATGGTCAAGGGGAGCAGACGCCGCAAGCTCAGAGGAGCAGGTCCACCTGGGACATCTTCTGCACCAATTCGTGGATATGCTCGACAAATCGCGAGGGCCGTATCCACGCCTCGATCACTTGTGAGGGAGGCGGAGTCTCCGCCGGGGCGAGCTTCGGCTTCTCGGGCTGTTCGATGGCGCGTCTTGTGGCGCGGCGCGAGGCCGCATGCCGCTCGTAGTTAAGGAAGTTCTGCAGAGTCGAGCACTGTTGCACCAAGCGGATACCCATGGACTCCTCCGGTTTTCACATCATCCCGCTATGGATCTGTAGGATTCAAAAGGGCGGGCGGCAAATTCCAGGGCCGGAAACTCGCTACCCCTGCCAGTCGGTCTTGTCGACGGTGGTCTCGAACTTGTCGGGCGCCACCTCGGGCAGGTCCTCGTCGGTTACGGCGGCCAGGTCGCGTTGGGAGGGCTTGCCGATGAAGACCAGGCGTTTCTGGGGGCACTTGGCCGCGGCCGCCTGCAGGTCGCCGGAGTCGGGCGAGTAGTCGTCGTAGGAGATGGTCGACATGTTGTCGATCATCGCGAACATCTTGCTCATGCGGCTGCACGCGCCGCAGCCGAGGCAGCCGACCTTGCACACGGCCCGCACATCCTTGCCGAAGTCCTTGTTGCAGCAGGCGACGACGAGCATTCTCTCCGACTTGAAGGGGACCATGGAGATGATGTTGCGCGGGCAGGCGCGGGCGCAGGCGCCGCAGCCGGTGCATTTTTTGTAGTCCACCGTGGCCAGGCCGTCGAGGACATGGATCGCATCGAAGGGGCACGATCGCTCGCAGTCGCCCATGCCCAGGCACCCGAACACGCAGCCTTGAACGCCGCCGACCAGGTTGGCCGCGGCACAGGTCGGTTCGCCGTGGTATTCGGTGCGGCCAAGGCGGTCGCCGGTGCGCGCGCCGCAGTGCACGGCCGGGCGGAACGGCCAGCTCTCCTTGACGTCTACGCCGAGGATATTGGCCAGGGCCGCGGCGCACGTCGTGCCGCCGACGGTGCACTTGGTGCACGCCTCGCCCCGCAGCAGGGCCGCGGCGTACTCGCTGCATCCGACGTACCCGCACCCGCCGCAGTTGGCCCCCGGCAGGGCCTTGATCAGCAGTTCCTGTCGGGCGTCCGTGGGGACGTGGAACTTGCGGTTGGCCCAGCCCAGGGCCCAGCCCGCCGCGATCGCCAGGGCCAGCATCGTGCCCGCGGCCAGCATAATGATAATGATGGAGAACATGGTGCCTCGTTTCGCAATCCGGGCGGGGGCTGTCGGCACCCCGCGGACGCATGTAATCAGCGTTAACTGGTTAACTCGTTAATTCGTTAACTCGGTGCGTGGCGTTTCATTACGCTGTGCCTGGCGCCGAGTCGACCAGTTAGCCAGTTAACTCGTTGCGTGGCGTTTCATTACGCCGTGCCTAGTCCGAGTTAACCAGTTAACCAGTTAACTCGGTGCGTGGCGTTCATTGCGCTGTGTCTGGCACCTCGTCCTCTTTAGCGTCATCGCCGCCGCTGTCGTAATCGGTTCCCTGCGGCCCGGTGCTTTGACGCTGCGGCGAGGCCGACTGCGACCGGGCGTTCAGCAGGTTCTCCAGGCTGGTGTTCACGCCGGTGAAGCCCGTGAAGGCCATCGCCAGGATGCCCGCGATGACGAACGTGATGCCCGCGCCCCGCAGGGGCCTGGGGATGTCGCTGAAGCTCAGTTCCTCCCGGATGCCGGCCATGATGACGATCGCCATCGTGAATCCCAATCCGCCGCAGATGGCGTAGACGAGGGCCTTGTCCAGGCCCCAGGCGTCGGCGCCGCCCATGGCCACCCGCTTGCCGATTTCCAGGCACGCCCACAGGATGCAGCAGTTCACCGTGATCAGCGGCAGGTACACCCCGAACCCGCGATACAGGTTCGGGAAAAACTTCCGCACGTACATCTCTACGAACTGCACCGACGAGGCGATGACGAAGATGAACACGATGTAGCTCAGGATCGACAGGTCTACCTTCGCCGTCGACGACGGGTCCACCAGATGAAGCACCCACGTCGTCAGCGGCGCGCCGGGCCGCAGGATGAAATACGTGAACGTCCAACTCAACGTCGCGGCGATGGCAATCACGAAGCACACGGCCAGGCCCATGCCGAAGGACATGTCCAGCCGCTTGGAGATGCCGATGTACGAACACAGCCCCACGAAGTAGTAGAGCACGAAGTTGTTGATGAGGGCTGCGCTGATCGCGATCAGCAGCAGCGAGCCAAAGTATTCCATAGGTCGAACCTCAATCCGCTTGGCAGTGCGGACGTGCACGGGTGGCGGCCTTCCGGGGCCGCCGCCGACGTCATGCCGCCCGTTTCTTCCTCGCGCCGACGATCCAGTTCACCAGTCCGATCAGCAGCCCCAGCGTCAGGAACGCCCCCGGCGGCAGGGCCATGATCGCCCACAGCGGGAAGTCCTCTCCCGTCACCTGCAGGCCGAACCACGTGCCCTGGCCCAGGATTTCGCGGACGGTGGCGATGGCCGACAGGCCCAGCGCGAAGCCCACGGTCTGGCCCAGCGCGTCGCCGACGGCCGGGCCCACGCTCTGCTGCGACGCGCACACCTCGCAGCGGCACAGCACGATGCAGTTGACGATGATCAAGGGCACGTAGGGGCCCAGCGTCTTACTCATGTCGTAGTAGAACGCCGCCAGCAGGCGGTCCACGATCGTCACGAACGTCGCGATGATCACCGTGAATACCAGGATCCGCAGGTGAGGCCGCACCAGGTTCCGCAGCAGGCTGGTGATGATGTTGGCGCACGTGAGCACGAACAGCACGCAGCCGCTCATGGTGATGGCCGACGCCATCGAGCCGCTGACGGCCAGCGTGGGGCACATGCCCAGCAGCTGGCGGAAGGTGGGGTTCTCCGGCAGGACGCCGTTGATGAACCGCTCCAGCGGGGTGGGGCCTGATGGGTTCATGGCCGGCCTCCTGCGGCGGGGGCCGCGCCGGCTCGCTTGGCGAGCTCCGCCGCCAGGTCGCCCAGGGCGGCGTTGACGATCGTGGTGACGGCCTGGGCCGAGATGGTCGCCCCGCTGAGGGCGCGAATCTCGTTGGGCTTGCTCGCCTCGCCCTTGACGACCGCGAGCGCCGGCCGCGTCTTCTTGTTCGCGAAGCGGTCCTGGAAGAACGGCTTGGCGATCTTGTCGCCGACGGTGGGCGATTCCTTCTGCTCCAGCACGGCGAGGCCCAGGATGGTCTCGACGGTCGGGTCGACGGCGATCAGCAGTTCGATGCGTCCGGCGAAGCCTTCGCCGCCGGCCTTGATGACCCAGCCGGCGAGTTGGTCGCCTTTGTCGATCGCGCGGTAGACGCGGTATTCCAGCGTCGTGCCGTCGGGCCTGGCGACGGTGATGATCTCTGGTTTGGTGGCGCGGGTCTTGCCGGGGTCGGCCGACTTGATGAGGCTGGGCACGCGGGAGAGGGCGTCGGCCTCGGCGTTGGAGAGGATCCGCTCGTTGAGCGACACGTACACGCCCGCCAGTGCGGCCCCCACGCACAGGGCCATCACCAGCACCAGCCAGGCTTGACTGAGGTAACCTTGTTTCATGTTCCTACCGTTTCTCCGCCGCGACCTTGGGCGCGGGCGTCGGGCCGCCCACGGGGGTCGGAATGGTCCAGCGATTGATCAGCGGCACGATGCTGTTCATGATCAGCACCGAGAACATCACGCCCTCGGGGTAGCCGCTGAACAGCCTCATCATGACCACCGACGAGCCGATGGCAAAGCCGAAGATGGCCTTGCCGACGGGCGTGACGGGGCTGGAGACGGGATCGGTGGCGATGAAGAACGCGCCGAAGAGCGTCGCCCCGCCGATGAGGTGGTGATACACCGACCAGGGCGCGTGGGGGCTCGCCCAATACACCGACCAAGGCGTGTGGGGGCTCGCCCAGGTGGCCAGCCCGCCGAACAGCGCCACCGCCAGCAGCATGAACAGCGGGATCTGCCAGGCGGCCGTGCGGCGGACCACCAGGTACAGCCCGCCCAGGAGGCAGGCCCACGCGCAGCCCTCGCCGAGCGAGCCGTTGTGGTCGCCCCAGACCAGGTCTTTCAGCGGGGTCGACTGGTGCGCCTGCTTGGTCAGCGTCAGGGGCGTCGCCTGCGTGACGATGTGAAGTTCCGAGCCGGCCTTGACGTACCCGCCCGCGCCCAGGGCGGAGATGAACGTGAGCGTCACGAACGCACGCCCCACCATGGCCGGGTTGAAGATGTTCGTGCCCAGGCCGCCGAAGACGAACTTGCCCAGGAAGATCGCCACGAACGAGCCGATCACGCCCACGTACCACGGGGCCGTGCCCGGCAGCGAGAGCGCCAGGATGATGCCCGTGACGACGGCGGAGAAGTCGCCCACCGTCGCCGGCCGCCGTCGCAGCCAGTTCAGCAGGATCTCGGTGGCTACGCACGTGCCCACGCAGATGCCCAACTGGGCGGCCGCGTAGTGCTGGAACTTCACCAGCGAGACGATCACCACGGGGGCCAGGCCGATCAGCACGTCGATCATCATCCGCCGCGTGGTCAGCCCGCCGCCCACCACATGAGGCCCCGGCGCCACGTGCAGCGCCGGCGGCGCGGGTGCGGGTGCGGCGGTTTCCTTTTGTCCTTCTTCCATAGCGAGTCCTGTCCTATGCGAACATCAATTGCGCCACAAGCAAACAGCTGTAAACATGCTTTTGGCCCTTCGGGCCTAAAAGCATGGCACCCGGTCCCTGGTCCCTATGCCCTGAACCCTTGTGCCTCTTCCGCCAATTGCCTATTGCCTTCTTCTTACTTCTTCACCATCTGCACCTTGCCCATGCGGATCAGCTGTGTCAGGGGGATGCGGGCGGGGCAGATGTACGAGCAGCAGCCGCAGTCGCAGCAGGCGGTGATGAAATACCGTCGGGCGGTGTCCCAGTCCTTGTTGCGCGAGGCCATCGCCAGTTTCGTCGGCACCAGGTGCAGCGGGCAGACGTCGACGCAGCGGCCACAGCGGATGCAGGGGGTTTCCTCGGCCCGCCGGACGTCGTCGTGCGTGAGGACCACGATGCCGCTGGTGCCCTTGGTGACCGGGACGGCGAGGTTGGACAGGGCGAAGCCCATCATCGGCCCGCCGGCCAGCACGCGGGCGGCGGAGCTCTTGAGGCCGCCGCAGAAATCGATCAGTTCGCCGTACGTGATGCCGATGGGGGCCAGGATGTTTCGGGGCGTGGCGATGCCGCCCCCCGTAACGCTGACGACGCGGTGGGTGAGGGGCTTGCCCCGCAGCACCGCCCGCGCGACGGCGGCGGCGGTGCCCACGTTCATCACCACCACGCCCACGTCCAGCGGCAGGGCGCCGGTGGGTACGGCTCGGCCCAGCACAGCCGGCACGACCTGCCGCTCGCCGCCCATGGGGTACTTGGTGGCAACGGCGATCACTTCCAGCTTGTCGCCGGCGGCCTGGCGAAGGGCCTCGATGGCGGCGGGCTTGTTGTCCTCGACGGCGATGACGACGCGTCGCACGCCGGCGGCCCGGGCGGCCAACAGCGCCCCGGCCACCACGGGGGCGGGCGCCTCGACCATCACGCGGTAGTCGGCCGTGAGGTAGGGCTCGCACTCGCAGCCGTTGACCAGCAGCGTATCGACGGGCTTGGCCGGGTTGGGCGTGAGCTTCACGTGCGTGGGGAAGGCCGCGCCGCCCAGGCCCACAAGGCCGGCCTCGCGGACGGCCTCGACAATGGCCGGCGGTTCGTGCGATGCGGGCGTGACAGCCCAGTCGCCGCCGAAAACATCGTCCCGCAGCGCGCGGCCGGTGATCTGCTCGCCCTCGGCCTTGATGGGGATGACCTTGACGTGCCTTCCGTTGGGCAGCGTGGTGACGGCCAGGGCCTCGCAGACGCCGGCGATGGGGGCGTGCACGGGGGCGCAGACGAAGGACTCGGCCGAGGCGATCTTCTCGCCCGCCGCCACCGCCTGCCTGGGCTTGACCATCGGCGTGCAGGGCGCCCCGGTGTGCTGCAAAATGGGCACGGCCACCCGCGCGGGCGTGGGGATCACCTCGATGGACGCATCCTGGGCCAGGTCCTTGTGGCCGCCGGGATGCAGGCCGCGGCGGAACGTCAACGGGCCTTTGGATTTCAGGATCGTCATTCGTTCTCCAGCGTGTCGTTCGGCGGCGGGGCCGGTGTGCCCTTGGCGGCTGCACGCGAACGCAGCCTCCTGGCGACCAGGGCCGAGGCGGTCATGCCGATGCCGAAACCGGCTACGGCGGCCAGGAAGCGGGCAACGTCGCTCTGGCGGAAGAGGATGGCCCCGGTCAGGGCCAGCAGCATGGGGGCCAGGAACATGCCCAGGCACGCGGCGACCAGCGGCCAGCCGCGAAGATCGGGCCCCTCGGATCGAATGCCCGAGCAGAACTTGCAGCCGCCGCCGCAGGCTTCCGAATCGGAGTGGTTATTGCGTCCATCCATTGGATGATCCAGACCATTGTGAAATGCGACCGCGACGCATGGAATTTACCACGTGTCACAACCGGGTGCAATGATTGTACGGCAGAGTTCTTGAAGTACTCCAGAAGATTGAACCGTAGGGTGGGCAGGGCCGCCGCAGGCGAGACTCGCCGTGGTGAGCTTGCCCACCAATACGCGTCTTGGGCGGCACATGATCGAGCCAGAAGTTTCTACTCGCTGGACTTCACCCACCGACTCCCGCTGCGTCAACATCCCCGCATTTCCCTTCACCGAAGCGAACCCGTCGCGGAACGAGACAAATCGGTGCCACCCCCAAACTTGTTTGGGGGTGAGAACATCCACCGACTCCCGCTGCGTCAAAGCCCCCGGCATGGTCACTTCAGTGACCCATGCACCGCCGATAGTCCAGGTAGTCACGACCGCCATCATCGATCCTACGTGGGCTCCGCTGAGCAGTCATATTCCACCGGCCGGCAGGCGCCCGCCGACCCGGTCTCGCCTTCGCACCCCCAAACAAGTTTGGGGGTGGCACCGTCTGGGCAGTACCCAGGCGTAAAGCAACCCTATGAACAGTCATGTTCCACCCAGTGGCAGGCGCCCCCCGACCCGGTGCCGCCCTCGCACCCCCAGGCGAGTTTGGGGTTGGCACCGATCAGGCTCCTCGCATGCCGGGGGCGAGCACGCATGCGATTCTCTTCGGCGGGGCGTTTACTGTTCACCGCCCAGCGATTACTGTTTATGCCGTGGAGACAACCGTGGCCAAGTTCGCAGTCATCGTTCCGGGGGCGGGGTCGGGCACGAGGTTCGGCGGCAAGAGGAACAAGATCTTCGAGCGCGTCGCCGACCAGCCCATCTTCATCCGCACGCTGGAGATCTTCACCAGTCGCGATGATGTCTGTCACATCCAACTCGTTGTGTCGGCCGCGGACATCGCCGAGCTCAAGGACCGCTACGGCGGGCACCTGGGCTTCATGGGCGTCAAGGTCACCGAGGGCGGCAGCACGCGGGCCGAGTCGGTCAAGAAGGCGCTGGCCCTGGTGCCGGCGGAGGCCGACTTCGTCTGCGTTCACGACGCGGTGCGGCCTTGCGTGTCGCCCCTGTGGGTGGACGCGGTCTTCGCCGAGGCGACCAAGACGCATGCCGCGATCCTCGCCTACCCGGTGCACGGCACGCTGAAGAAGGTCTCGGCCGCCAACGTGATCGAGCAGACCGTGCCGCGTTCGGAACTGTGGGAGGCACAGACGCCGCAGGTCTTCGCCAAGGACTTGCTCCTCCGCGCCTACAGCGGCGATCTTTCCAGCGTCACCGACGACGCACAACTCGTCGAGGCGCTGGGCCACGGGGTGAGCGTGGTCAAAGGCGACCCCCGCAACATCAAGATCACCACGCCCGGCGACCTGGCACTGGCCTCGGCCGTGATCGGATCATTGCCCAAACCCAAGCCCAAGGGGACGGGCGAGAACCCCTTCGGTGAGGCCCAGTGGTGACTTGCTGATCGCCGTCGGCCGCTGCCGGGCGGTCGGCTTGGGCCAAAGAAAGATGGCGGCCCTGGGAAGGCCGCCATCCGGAAGGTCCACGATAGTCCCAAACGCTATTGGGCTGCGGGTTCTGCGCCCTCGTCGCCGTCGGTTTTATTCGAGGGGATCTGCTCGAACTGCGACCACTGGATGGCGAGCTTGAGCAGTTCCTTGGCGTCGCGCATCTTGAGCTTGCTCTTGATATTCTCGCGGTGGGCGTCGACGGTCTTGATGCTCAGGTGCAGTTTCTCGGCGATCTCCCGGTTCTGCATGCCCTGGCCGATCATCTGGAAGACCTGGAATTCCCGGTCGCTGAGGCGGTCGATGGACTGGCGGTCGGTCTCGCGGCGGACGCCGATGATGCGGCCGACCATCTTGTTGGCCACCGCCTCCGAGACGTAGACCTCGCCGCGCAGTAGGCGGCGGAGGCCCTCGATCACCTTCGTGCTGGGCTCGCCCTTGGTGACGTAGCCCTTGGCCCCGGCGTGCAGCACACGTTCGGCGTAGAAGCTTTCATTGTGCATCGAAAGCACCAGCACCGGCAGGCGCGGGCAGCGGCTCATCAGGTCGTGGATCAGCTCGATGCCGTTGCTGTCCTTCAAGGAGATGTCCACGATCGCCACGTCGGGCTTGAGCTCGTCGGCGAGCTTCAGGGCCGTCCACGCGTCCTCGGCCTCGCCGCACACCACCATGTCGCCCTGGCGGGCGATGAGCATGCCGATGCCCTGGCGGAGCAGGGGGTGGTCGTCCACGATCAGGACCTTCTTGGGACTGGGAACCGAACTAGGCGTTGCCGACATTGTTCACCTCTTTCCGTGACGCCACGCGGAGCATGCACGTCACCACCGTGCCTTGCGGCAGGCGGGGACGAATCTCCAGCGAGGCGCCGATGCTGGCCGAGCGATACCTCATAATACGCAGCCCCATGCCCGCACTCTCCGTCTTCGCCGCGTCGATCCCCGTGCCATCGTCTTCGATGCTCATGGAGACCAGGTTGTTGTGAGCAAAAAGCTCCACGCCGATGCTGCGGGCCTTACCGTGCTTCAGGGCATTGTGAACAGCTTCTTGGGCTATTCTATACATGTGAACGGCGGCGACGGGGTCTTCTACTATAACTTCCGAATTTGTCCGAAGGATGCACTGCACGCGGAACAGCTCCGTCACGTTCGCCGTCAGCTCGCGCAGGCCGTTCAGAAGGCTGTCGGGCTTGTTGCCGATGGGGCTCAGGCCCCGCGCCAGCGAACGCGTCAGCCGAACGCACTCGTTCACGTGCCGCTCGATGGTCGCCGCGTCGGCGGCCTCCGAGAACGCCTTCTGCGACAGCTTCTGCTGCAGCACGGTGGCCAGGAACGCGATGCCCGTGAGGTTCTGCCCCAGCGAGTCGTGCAGGTCCTGCCCGATGCGATGGCGTTCCTTCTCGCTCACGGCCAGCACCTCGCCCTCCAGCCGGCGGTGCTCGGTCATGTCCCGCAGGGTCACCAGCAGGACGTCCTGGCCGCGGTGCGAGAAGGTGTCCACGTTCACCGTCGCCGGGAAGCCCTCCCCGCCCAGCCGTTTCATCTGAAGCTCCAGGTCGCGAAGGCGCTTCTTCTCGCGGATTTCCTTGAGCACGCCCTCTCGCTGATGGGCGTAGAGGTAGAAATCCTCGCTGTTCATGCCGGGCAGATCGCCCCGGGCGTAGCCGAAGATGTCGCTCATCGTGTGGTTGGCGGCCAGGATCGTGCCGTTCATCGCGATCAGGGCGATGCCCACGGGCGCGGCGTTGAACAGCAGGCGGTACCGCTCCTCCGATTCGTGCAGCGCCTGGTAGCGAGAGCGGAGCTCGTCCTCGATGTTGAAACGGTGCACGGCCTCGCCGATCAGCGGCGACATCGCCTCGAGGAACTGCACGACCTCCCGCGTCAGCAGGCCCGCCCGTTCGTCGGCCAGGTGAATGGCGCCCAGGATCTCGTTGCGGAAGCAGACGGGGATCACGGCCAGCGAGGTGAAGCCGTACTTGAGGCACGTTCCACGGAAGCGGGCCTTCTCCTGCGGGGACAGCGAGGCCACGAGCCGCCCGGAGTCGGGGCAAAGGAACGAGCCATACGGGGTCATCATCGGCCGTTCGGCCTCATCGGTCTGGCCCAGGATCACGCGGACGCAGACGCAGTGATCGGTGCGGACCGAGATGTTGTTCTCCTGCTTCCAGAACTGCTCGCTGAAGCCGTTGTAGCACTCGTAGGGAATGCCGCCGCTGGAGTCCATGATGCGGATGCCGATGCAGCGGCTGCCCGCCCACTGCTGCACCACCTGCAGCACCGAGTCGAGGTACTCCTTCCGCGTGCTGTGGCGGGTGAACAGCTGCAGCAGGGCGCCGGTGATCTCGTCGCGGTGCTTCTCGGCCCGCAGTTCCTCCACCGCGCGGGCCAGCTGGGCGGTGCGGTCCTGCACGCGGCGGTCGAGCACTTCGCCGAGGTCCTTGAGTTCCTGGATCAGGCGGTCGCGGTCCTGCTGGGCCAGCACGCGGTCGGTGCAGTCTCGGTTGGAGCCTCGCGTGCCGCAGAACTGGCCCGCTCCGTCGTACGCGGCCTGGCAGTGGTGTTCGATCCATCGCCACGAGCCGTCGCGGCGGACGATGCGGAACTCCACGCGCCCGGCCTGGCGGGGCCGCTCCAGGTCCTGGACGTGGGCGTCGTAGGCGGCCTGGTCCTCGGGGTGGACGATCCGCCGCAGCAGGTCCGCCTCGGCCAGGAACTCCTTCGCCTCGTAGCCGGTGATGCCCAGGCAGGAGGGCGAGACGTAGATGAACTGGCCGTCGGGGCCCGTCCAGAATTCCCAGTCGAAACAGTTGTCGGCCAGCACGCGGTATTTCGCCTCGCTCTGGCGGAAGGCTTCCTCGCTGACCTTGAGATTGCGGAACAGCAGGTCGTAGGGGCGCTTGAGGCTGGTCTCGATCAACGCGCGGTAGAAGAGGTAGAATGAGATCAGCTCCAGCACGTGCCCGGCCATGTTGGTGTAGCCGTTGGGGTCCCTGTACAGGGTGAAGGCCATGCCCGCGGCTACGCTGACGCCGATGGCGGCCCCGGCCGTCAGCAGCACCTGGCGATCGACGAGCTTTCGCCTTGCGATCAACGCCCCCAGCGCCGCCAGCAGCACGCCGGCCAGGACGTATTCGCTGGCAATCTTGAAGGGGGTGAGGCGGCCGGCGGCTTCATCGTAGCAGACCGGGAACCAGCCGGCGAAGCAGGCGGCCACCAGCGCTGCGGTCACGGCCGCGACGGCAAGGAAGGCGGCGGTGGGCGGCAGCCGCCGCTGGAGGAAGATGGGGGCCGCCAGCAGCGTCGCCGCCGTCAGCAGTCGTATCACGATCCACAGTTGCGTCGGCAGGTTGGGGCCATACCCCGCGAAGATGTCCATGCCGTTGTAGGCCAGCAGGTGCAGCAGGTCGACGATGGCCACCGCGCCCAGGCCGATGCCCACCAGCAGCAGGTAGTGATTCTCCATGAACCGCCGGGCGTTCCAGGCGATCATGAGGATGCCGATGCCCACGACGACCGTGAAGATCTCCACGATGCTGTGGAACAGCAGGTAGCTCTTTGCCGCGTCGCCTACGGCCGCGGGGAAGAGGACGTAGGCCCAGCGGCACGCCACGATGACCCCGACGGTCAATGTCATCAGGATCGCCGCCCGCAGCGTGCGAAGGCCGGAAGTGGGTCGTTCAGCCATGAAAAGTGCTTCCTTGGGTCGCCTATTATAGGAACAAGGTTTTCGTAGGGCGATCAGGGGATTTGCTGAATCTAAGTCGGGAATTCCCTGATACGGTTCTCTCTATTGTAGTGTTTCACGCTGATGCTGATCTATGTCGCTATCGCAAACTCGAAATCCGAAGTGCGAAATCCGAAATACGAAACAAACAGAAAACGGCAAAGCAGCAAGCAAACGAAGATATTGAAAACAGTAAGGCATGCAAGGCAGATGCTCTCTTCTTGTTTCTGAATTTGTTTCGGATTTCGGATTTCGAGTTTCGGATTTAACACGCGGAAAAACGCGCACATTTTCCTGCCACTGCACTAGATGGAAACGGTCGTGACGAAGCGCCGGCCGAGCGGTGACTATTTTTTTCCGTCCGGCCTGGCGTCGGGCTCCTTGTACTTCTCGTTGAACTCGCCCTCGGCCACCGACTCGCCCTCCAGCCAGTATCGCGTCTTGGACAGCTTGCCGCTCTCGTCGTACTGCTTCTCCACGCCGTGCAGGACGTCGTTCTTGTAGGTCGTCTCGCTCTTGAGCTTGCCGCCCTCGTAGAACTCCTTCACCACGCCGTTGATCAGGCCCTTGCTGTAGGGCACCAGCCGCTTGGGCGGGGCGGGGTAGTATTCGGTCATCAGGCCGTCGCGCTGGCCGTTCTTGAAACTGGCGATGCGGTTCACCCGCCCGTTGGGGTCGTAGCTCTTGCTCTCGCCCGTCGCCCGGCCGTCTTCGTAGGTGATCTCCGTCATCACCCGCCCGTCGGGGTGGAACGACCGCTTCACGCCCCGCACCACGCCGTTGTCCCAGGGCAGTTCCGTCTGCGGATGCTGCCCCGACGCGTACAGCCGCTCGGGCCCGTGCCGCACGCCCTGGCGATACGTCACGCTCCGCAGCAGCTGGTAGCCGTAGATGTTGTAGAAACGCTCCTCGCCGTCCTTCGCGCCGTTGGCGTCCAGCGGCGTGATGATCTGGATCGCGCTGATCGTCGTCTGCTTGCTGGGCTCGAACGCGCGGCGGATCGTCAGGCGGAGTTTGTGCCCCTCGGGCAGGTCCTTGTACGGCTGCAGGCGATGCTCGAACTCCGCCGGCGGGGGGCCCTTGGACGGGTCGACCATCACGTACTCGTTCTCAGCCGATGAACCCTTGGGGATCGTGTCGCCCAGCCAGGGGCGGTTCTCGGACGGGTCGTACGTGAAGTGCGTGTGGAGGATTTCCTCGCGCCCAGCCGTCAGCGTGTAGTCGTACCGGTAGCTCGCGCTCTCGCGCGAGTCGATGGGGCTCTCGGGGCTGCCGTCGATCTTCATGGCCGCGGCGGCGTTGGCGTCGGCGTCGAACTCGCGTTCCTGCTCGAACAGCTTGGCCGTGCCCTGGTAGATCGCCAGGCGGGCCTTGAGCTTCAGCGGCTTTGCCTCGCCGTTGACCGCGACGCACTCCACCGCGGCCTTGCCTTCGTAGAGGGCCGCGGCAGGGTTGGCCAGGCGCACGACGGGGCGGTTCCTGCCCCCCAGCGTCAGCAGCGGGTAGCGGGCGGCATCGGCGAAGTCGCGATCCTTGCCCTTGTCTTTGGAGCGGTCGCGTTCCAGGCCGCACGGCAGCGGGGCTTGCAGCGCGTACCCGCAGCGAAACGCCCGCACGGGCAGGACCCGCCACGCCTCGCCCTGTTTCATCTGTTTGAGGCCGAACTCCTTCGCCGGCAGCTTGATCTCGAAGTCGAGGAATTCCTCGCCCGCCTTGGCCGCCGCCACGGGGGCGAAGGCGACGTTGGCGTCGATGTCCTTGCCCGCACGCTTCTGCACGAAGACCAGGCCCGTGCTGCTGATGACGACCTGGTAGACCTGGTTGGATTCGGGCGGCGAGATCCACAGCTCCACGCTCTCGTCGGCCCGCAGTTCGATGGCGGGGGCCTTGGTCTCGGCCTTGAGCTTCTCTTCCTTCATCATCGTGGTGCGGCAGGCGAGGTAGAGGGCGTTGGCGTCCCAGCCGAAGTACCACGTAGCCGCCCGGGGATAAAGGTTGCGGCTGTCGGAGCAGGTGGCCAGCTCGACCTGGGTCGCACCGGCCCACTCGCCGGCGTCGATGTTGCCATCGCACACGGGCGGCTTGGCCAGCGGCGGCACCGACAGGCGCGTGTCGCCCGCCCACGCATCGCGGTCATTCGCATCGATCAGCGGCGGCGCGTTCTTGGCGCCAAGGGCGAGCGCGGAGACCGACAGAAGGATCGTCACGCACAGGAGCATCATTCGCGTCATATTCTCAACCTCATGTTCGCGTGTTTCCTCACCAACGCCGACGCACTGCGTGCGTCGGTCCCCCGATCCAGCACGACAGCAATTGTGTAAACATGCTTTTGGCCCGTCGGGCCTAAAAGCATGGCACCCGGTCCATCACCAGTCCCTGGTCCCTGAACCCTGGTCCCTGCTCGCCCGTCCCTGAACCCTGCTTCGTCTTCCCGCCTATTGCCAATTGCCTATTGCCTTCTTCTCTTGCCTTCTTCACTTCTTCTTCTCTTCCCCCGGCAGCCAGTAGCCCCACAGCACGCGGTAATCGTGCTGCTGGATGTGCAGGGGGCCGTAGATTTCCGACGTCTGGCCCTTGGAGTCCGACAGGTTCGCGACGCTGCGGTCCTCCAGGTCCATCAGGGCCGGCGGTCCGAAGACGTAGTGGTGGTCGACGACCTTCTTCTTCCGCCAGTCGCTGCCGTCGGGAATGCGGCCGAAGTCGTAGCCCGCGATGATCTCCGAGCCCGTCTGCACGTTGCCCTTGCCGCCCCAGATCCGCGGGGGCGTGAAGATGTACAGCCGCTCGCGCACGGGCTTGGCCTGCTCGTTGAAGATCACGAACATCGCCTGGTAGCCCTTCTTGCCATCCTTCTCGAAAGGCCGGCGGTACACGCTCACATACGTGCCGGCGGCGGGGTTGTCCTCGGTGAGCTTGAAGGGGCTGTTGGGGTTGAACTCCTCGCCGAACCGCACCACCGTCCCGCTTCGCCAATAGGGAATGAACTCGATATCGTTCGCCTCGAAGAAGCCAAAGCCCTTGAGCGCCTTGACCAGCCGCACATACTCCGCCGGCTGCCCCAGGCCGTTGGCATCCACGCCGATATCATGCAGCATCGCCCGGCCCAGAATCGCGCGGTCATACGCCGGGTCATCGCCACACGCGGCCTGGCGAACATTGGAGCGGACGCGTAGAGTCTCGCTCGCGCTGGAACCTGCAAGTGCCCGCATCAACGAACTTGGATATAGGTCGACGTGGTCGTAGTTGCCTGGTCCCACGTCGCCGCAGAAATCGTGCATGAATTCGAAACCCTGGCGTGAGGTATTGCTGTGTTTGGCCGAGGGCGGCCAGGAGACCCACTCTAGATTCCGGCGGCACTGGGCGGAAGATTGTGTCGGCGACACTATAAGAAGGAGACGAGTCTTGAGTTTGCGAGCGTCGGAGTTCCCTCGATCCAGGCGGACGGCGAAGGTGACCTCGCCGATCTTGCTGCGACGCACCTCGACCGTCGATTGATTGGGCTCCCGGATCGACGGGTCATACCCAACCGTAATCCCACCGTCGCCTGTGCCAAGAAACAACATTTTGTCATGGAAGTCATTCTGTCGCGAATCATCCCAGATCACCCCCTCGCCAGTCGACAAAGCTACGTCTCGGTAATATGCGGGCGGAATGAAGCGGGTGGAGGGCGAAGTGGTTGCCACCGAGGTGGGCACGGTGGCCGGCACTGTGGTGGAGAGTCTCATCCCTGCAAGGGGTGCAACGTGCAAGTCCCATGCGAGGTCCACGGGCGTCACCGGCTCGATCATGAATTCCAGTTCCGAATTGCCCGCCTGGGCTTCATAGCCAATGTCGATGGCGAGAATCCGACCCGCCGCGACTTCATATCGGTAGTTCGCTGCAACGTTTATCTTATAGGGCCCGGCGATAAGCTGGCACTGGAGCGTCCCGTCCTTCTCCTGGCCGGCTTTCAGTGTCTTTGCCTGCACTCTCTTGCCCTCGACCACGGCCTCGATGCGAATCGGCCCGCGCAGGCGGTTGCCGCGGCCGATGGCGGCGAGGGCGGCGTCGGAGACCACCGCGCCGGGGACGCGGAGTTCCAGCGGCAGTTCCTGCACGTCGGCGGCAACGTAGATCTGTTTGGGCAGGCCGGTCTCGTCGATGTCGAAGCGAACGCGCGAGGAGGTCGGGTTGGTGGATGAGGCCGCGGCACTCGCGGGCGCGACGCCCGCGCCACCGGTGGCGGCGTCCTGTGCGGCGAGCAGCATCGCGCAGGCGAGCAGGGCGAGCGGCACCAGGAGGATCGAACGCGAGAAGCCCGCGCGGCGGCCACTATGGAGTGCGGCGGCAGAGCCACGAGCGAAGCGAGGGGCGCCGACGCCGCTTTGGATCTCTGGCGGCAGGGGCGCGGATGATAGGTCGGCCGCCGTGCGGCCTGTTGATTCATCGGCAACGGCGGACGCCGAAATCCAAAGCGGCGTCGGCGCCGCCGCACTCCATAGGGCCATGCCGCCTGTCTCGTTCCGCCTATTGCCAATTGCCAATTGCCTATTGCCTTCTTGGTATTTCACTTCTGTCCCTCCAGCCAGCGGCCGTAGAGGATGCGGTAATCATGGGGACGAACGTACACGGGTCCGTACACCTCGCCTTTAGCGGCGGACGGTACGTCCGCCTCTTTGGCGACGCCACCCGCGCCCGCCGCGCCACCGGCCTTCTGTTCGCTGTCGCTTCGGGCGACGTACCGCCCGTTATCCAGGTCCTTGAGCACGATCTGACCGCCGCCGCCCCAGGCTTCGAGCATCTTCGCCTCGAGCGGATCAACCTTCTTCAGTTCCTCCACCACCTCGCCCAGCGTCAGGCCGTTGGGGCCGCCGAAGAGGCGCTTGGGGTCCAGGATCCGCAGGTCGCTGCGGACGGGCACTTCGCTCTCGTTCATGATCACGAAGATCGCCTGCACTCCCTTGCGCCCGTTCACTTCGACGGGGTGGCGGTACACGGTCACGAACACCCGCCGCTGGGGCGGTTCGGTGAAGACGGTGAAGTTGGCGTCGGGCGGGTAGTCGGGGCCGTAGCGAACCCACGCCCGGTTTCGCCAGTAGGGCAGGTACTCGCAGTTGGGCTCGTCGAAGTAGCCGAAATCGAGCATCTGGTTCAGCAACCGCACGCCCTCGTCGGGGTGGCGGATCGTGCCGTGCGGGCCGTCGAAGCTGACGCCCACGTCGTACAGCAGCCCGCGGCCAAAGTACTGCCGGTCGAACTTCTTGTCATCGCCGGGCTGGGGCGGGAATTTCTTTCCGCCGTAGCCGGGCAGGATGCGGCTGACCAGGCCCGTGTGGTTCTGGCGGAAGTTCCGCATCTCGGTCGCGCTGTAGCAGACGACGCTGTCGAGGTCGTAGGAGTTGTGGTCGCTGCCGGCCCACTCGACGAGGTTGGTGTCCCAGGCGAACGATTCCCACGCGATGCCGGCCTCGTTGGCCCAGATGCCGTTGCGCTGGGGCAGGTTGTTGACGGCGAAGGTGCGGGCGAGGCGTTTGAGCGTGCTGCGCATGTACATGTGCAGGAAGCCGCGGTGCCAGGGCAGCTCGTTTTCCTTCACCTCGTTGGGGTCGCGCATGTACGCGTCGCCGGTGGCGAGCTTGTCCGACTGGTTCGACGGCGAGTGCATCGGCCAGTATTCATCCCACCAGAAACCGCAGCGGCGTCCCACGCGGATCTGCTTCTCCATGTAGTACACCATCTTGTCCTCGAAGAAGCGGTCGAGCATGGTGTGCACGCCGTTGTTGCGGCACAGGCCGTAGCGGTTCCACGGGCCCGTCTCGCTGCGGTAGGTGTCGTACTTCTCCTCCGGCAGGTCGTCCGGTGCGTTGACGGCCATCTTGCGGTCGCGGCGAAGGTAGTCGTTGGCGTCCTTGTAGGGCACGAACCTGGGGCCGAACTTCGCCGGCCCGCTCTCGTTCATCCTCGCGATGGACTCCGGCAGCAGGCACACGTTCATCATGTACTCGTGCGACCACGTGTCGCTGCGGAATAGCCAGGCGTACTGGCGGTAGTTCACCGGGCGGGGCTTGGAGGGGCTGGTGAGCACCATAAACTCAATCGTCCGCTGGCCCTGCACGTTGCGGCGGCAGTTGACGAACTTCACCCGCCAGGTGATCTCGTTGGCGTCGTTGCGTTCCAGCGTCATCGACGAACCGTTGCGGTCGAGCATCCAGGGCTTCTCGTTGTCGCAGATCCACGCGAACGCACGCTCGTTCGAGCCGAAGCGGAACCACGGCACGAAGTGGCTGTAATACAGCTCCATGTCGTGCTTGGCCGAGTCCCAGATGATGCCCTTGGCCGTGGGGCTGCCCTTGAGGTCCATCGGCCCGCTGACGTCCATCAGCATCTCCAGGGCGTCGATCTCGGCCGGGGCCCCGCTGCCGTAGGTCATGCGGCACGTCATCGCGCCGTCGCAGTCGTACTGCGTCACCAGGTCCACGTCCACCGGCCCGACCTTGAGCTTGGCGGCGTACTCAAACTCGCTCTTCCACTGGCGCACCAGCTTGGCCGGGGCGACGACGGTGGCGGGCACGGCCTTGCCGTCGACAATGGCCTGCAGCCGCAGCGGCGCGCGAAGCTGCGGCCCGCGGCCGATCTCCAGCAGCTGCTGCGGCGAGGGCTGGGCCCCCGCGCCGCGGACCTCCAGCGGCAGTTCGCGCAGGTCGGGCTTGATGTCGATCTGCGCCGGCAGGCCCGAGGCGTCCAGCGTGATGCGGTGCTTGAGCGTCTCGAGACCTTGAGGCTTTTGCTCGATGGCGGTGTAGGGCTCCCACACCACGTCCTCCAGGCCGATCTTGTTGCCCATCCACTCTTCGACCTTGTTGACGAAGCTGGTGTTCTCCTCGCCGACGATCCGCATGTTGCGGTCCATCAGCAGGATCGACACCTTGTATTCCTGGTTGGGCTTGAGCTTGGGCAGGTCCGACAGGAAGCACGCGAAGGCGCCGGTGAACTTGGCCTTCTGCGTGACGATCTCCTTGTCCTCGTCGTTGGGGTCGATGATGGTGAGCTTGGCCTCCACGGCCGTGCGGGCGGCCTCGGTCGAGCCGTAAACCCCGGTGTCCAGCACGACGGAGATCTTGTTGGTGTGGTGTGAGTAGTCCAGCCGCACGTCGAAGTCCTTGCGCGGCGGGCGGTTCATCGAGATGCCCTCGATGTGCCATTTCTTGAAGTTCGGCAGCTCCTGGCTGTGGAACGTCACCAGCCGCGTGCGGAAGATGGGCTTGGCCACCTTGCCGGCAGACCGCACGTCGAACCACAGCACGTTGCCGCTGACGGTGATGCCCGGCAGGGGCTTGCGCAGGCGGAGC
The DNA here is from genome assembly GCA_964616985.1 of uncultured Planctomycetaceae bacterium. Lineage (GTDB taxonomy): Bacteria > Planctomycetota > Phycisphaerae > SM23-33 > SM23-33 > CAZTVF01. The sequence goes on along the minus strand of CAZTVF010000054.1, from coordinate 12,399 downwards.
TTTTTCACCTCGCCGGGCACCAGTTCGACCAGGCCTTCCTTGAGCTGCTTGTCGGCGAAGCTGGAGTAGATATTGCCCTCGGCCGACTCGACGAAGACGCCCAGCTGCACGGTCTCGCTGCGGTTGGAGTGGTTCTTGAGCGTCAGCTGGACGTCCAGGATGTCCTCCATGATCGGCCCCAGTTCGTTGACCTGCACGCTGACGCAGGAGCTGTCGAAGATGAGGCGGCTGGTGCCGTCGTAGAACTTGTTGTGAAAGCCGCGGTGGCCCCACTCGCCGCTGCAGCGGTCCAGGCGGAACAGCCATTGCGTGCCGTCGGCGATGGGCAGGCGGAGGACCTCGGCGCCGTTCTCATCCTTGCCCGTGTAGGGGCCGACGACGAGGTTCTTCAGCGGGATGGCCATCTCCTGCACCCACCGCGAGCCGGTGACATTGGATCGCGTGACGATGTCCGACTTCCACTTCACGCCGCCGTCGGGCTCGAACTGCGGGCCGCTGTCGCCGACGACGCTGGTGGGGTTGACGAACCAGCCGAACCCGCCCATGCGGTATGTCTTGACGTCGTCGTGGTACGGGCGGAAGCCCATCCCGACGTAGTCGTCGCGATAGATGCCGTACAGCGGGTGCTCGATCACGTCGGGAAAGCGGCCGCGGGCCCGCAGCCACGAGCCGTTGGGGAATACCGGCGAGCTCCAGGCCATGTACATGGTGTCCTTGTCATAGGCCATGTAGACCTGCAGCTGGGTCTCGAAGGGGGCGAGGAAGTCGTAGTGCCCGCCGGGGAAGGCCCAGTACCAGAAGCACGAGAGGGCGGAGGCGTCCTCCCACTCGCCCTCCTCCATCACGCCGTCGATCTTCGGCGGCGTCTTCATCACCGGGATGCGGAAGAGGGGGATCTCCACGCGCGACGCCTCGCCGGAGGAGGTGGGCGTGTCGGCGGCGCCGGCGGCAGCGGCCAGCATCGCCAGGATCAGGGAACCTGCCAGCAGCGGGCGACGGAAGAAGCCAGGGTCGGTTGCACTCATTGCGGTAATTCCAGGCTAAGGGCGTAATGGGGGCGCGGTCCGCAGATAGTGAAACCTCGTCCTCGCCGGGAGGTTTTTGTGTGTCAAGGCAACAAAGGCAAGATTGTCGCACACGGCGAGGCGCGTTATTCTGCGGACCTTCATCGGGTCGATTCTAACGACAGGCCGGGACGAAAGGGTAGGAATATGGGACGCAGATTTCTGGCGGCGGGCGTCGTGGGGCTGTTTGCGGTGGGTCTGGCCGGGGCCGGGTGTCACTCCACGACCGTGCAGGTTGTCGCCGAGGCCGGGGGCGAGCCGCCGCCGCTGTACTTCGACATCACCAACGCGCAGGCCGGCCACGTGCAGATCACCAACTCCGAACGGAAAGACTGTATCCTCGGCACGCGACACAAGCTCACAGAGATCCGTGTGCCCCCGGGCTCCAGGATCGTCATCATGGCCGCCTCTCTGCCCGCCAGGCCGGAGCCTCCGCAGCCCGCCTGCGACGAGAACGACTGCGAGCCCGCGACCGAACCGGCGGAAACATGCCCCGACTCGAATGATCCACAGTGACTCCAACGGGGCTGCGCCATATGGAGTGCGGCGGCAACGACGCCGCTATGGATTCAGGCGCCGTTGCGTCCGACAGATCCAAAGCGGTGTCGCGGCCGCTGCGCGGCCTGTGCCACCGCACTCCAAAATGGCCGTCGCACGACATATGGCCTGGCTCTTGCCAACCGCCAGGAAATCATGTCGCTCACTGCCGGAGGCAGGAACGCCGCCCCTCCAAAACTCGGCCCTATGGCTTGACCACGTGGATCAGCGTCGAGAGCCAGAAGGTCAGGCCGTCCTGCTCGAGCTCGGCTGAGACGAAGGCGGCGAGGTGCTTGCCGGCGGGCAGGGGCGTCTCGGCCGTCGCCTTCCAGGCGGGCGAAGGGGCGGCGGTGACGGGCTGGCTGGTCCACTTGGCGTAGCGGAAATCCTGCGAAGAATTCTCCGCCGTCCACAGCAGCACCTGCTTGGCCGCCGCGGGGCACTCGAGGTTGACCGTGAGCTTGCCGCCGGCAGGCTCGAACTTCGCCTTGAGCTCCGGCAGGGGCTTCTTGGCCGCAATGGACTTGGCGAACGCCAGGATCGTCGCCGCCGTCTGCGTGTGGGGCATCTCGCCGGCCTCGCCCGCGCCGCCATGCGTGGCGTTGGGCAGGTTGAGCACCCATTTGCCGCCGGGCAGGGCGTCGTAATAGAACCGGGTCGCGCCGGTGACGAAGTGCTCGTCGTTGGCGCCCTGGATGATGAGCTTGGGCATCGTGAGCTTCTCACGCCAGGGATAGGGGTCGGCTTCGTAGAGTATCTTCATGAAGGCGTCACGTGCCATCGGCGGCGTGCCCTTGGGCATGTAGCCGTTGAGGTCCATGGTGGGATAGACCTCGTTCTGGGCCTGGGTGTTCAGCAGGTCGGCGCCGATGACGACGATGCCGGCCACGCGGGGGTCGACGATCCCCGACCACCAGGCCGTGCCGCCCGCCTTGGAATGCCCCACCAGGATGAACCGCTTGATGGGCTGGCCGAGGGCCTTGGGCGACTCGGCCTCGATGCAATCCATCGCCCGCACAGCCGCCCGCACCAGCGGGGCGAAGATGGCGAAATTGGAGTCGCCGGTCTTAAGCGACATCATCGCCCCGGCCATCAGGGCCGCCTCGCCCACCTGGCCGAACGATTTGCACGGAATGCCGCCCATGCCCGCGCAGGGCAGGCCGATCTTGGTGGCCGATTCGTACACGTTTCCGAGCTGGCCGGGATGGCTCATGATGAAGATCACGGCCAGGTCGTCCACCAGCGGCTTGGTCGGCGCGGCGACCTGGATGCCGTGCTCCCACACGCCGCCCCAGTCCTGGGAGATCAGCTTGGCCTCGAAACCTTTGAGGTCGCCGTTGGCGCGCACGGCGCCGACGGTCCACTTGCTGACGGGGTCCTTGCGGGTGGGATACTGCGTCCACTCCGGCAGCGGCGGGGGCGAAGCGGCGGGCTTGGAGGTGGACTGCGCGAACGCCTTGGGGGCCATTAGCATCAACGCCACGAGGATCAGGACGATCAGGCGGATCATGGACAACTCCTGCAAGGTGATCAGACATTGACACCCATACATTATGCGAGGCCGCCCTCCGCGATTACAGCGGTTTCGCGCTTTCCAGTATTGGAGTGCGCGGTGCCACCCCCAAACTTGTTTGGGGGTGCGAAGGCGAGAGCGGGTCGGCGGGCGTTTGCCGGTGGTGGAATACGAGTGCTCAGCGGAGCCCCACGTAGGATCGGCGATGGCGATCGTGCTACGTGGATTGTCGGCGGTGCATGGGTCACTGAAGTGACCATGCCGGGGGTCTTGACGCAGTGGGTGTCGGTGGCTGTTCTCACCCCCAAACGAGTTTGGGGGTGGCACCGATTTGTCTCCGTCCGCGATGGCACCGGCTTAAAAGCAGCCCGCCTGTGGATGTAGTGCTCACCCCCCAGTATGCGCCACGAACCGCTGAGGTTACTCTCTTCTTTCTATTCCTCTCTCTGCGTTCTCTGCGATCTCCGCGGTGAAACTCACCGTCGGACCGTAGCGTGCGCCTCCAGGGAGATGTCGGCGAGCTTGCCGGCCTGGAGGTAGTGGTAACCGAGGCCGGCGATCATGGCGCCGTTGTCGACGCAGTGCTTGAGCTCCGGCAGGCGGAGCGTGCAGCGGAGTTTCTTGGCCAGTTCGCCCAGGCCCGCGCGGAGCGCGGAGTTGGCGGACACGCCCCCGCCGACGACGATGGTCTTGGCCCCGATGAGCCTGACGGCCCGGCGGACCTTGATCCGCAGCACGTCCACGACGGCGGCCTGGAAGCTGGCGGCGATGTCGGCGATCTCCTGCGGGGAGAGGTTCGCGATGCCCTTGGACGCGGCGGCGGGGGCGGCCTGGGGCTGCCTTCGCAGCACGCCCGGCTGCCCGTTGACGTGGTAGAGCACGGCCGTCTTGATGCCGCTGAAGGAGAAGTCGAGGCTCTCGCCGTGCAGCAGCGAGCGGGGGAATTCCACCGCCTTGGGGTTGCCGCCGCGGGCGGCCTTGTCCAGCAGCGGCCCGCCCGGGAAGCCCAGGTCCAGGATGCTGGCGACCTTGTCGAAGGCCTCGCCGGCGGCGTCGTCGATGGTCGTGCCCAGCAGTTCCAGCTCGATGGGCGAGCGGCAGCGGTACAAGGCCGTGTGCCCGCCGGAGCATACCAGGGCGGCGGCGGGGTACTCGATGGGCTCGGCGTTGAGGCGGGGCGAGTAGGCGTGGGCGTACACGTGGTTGACGCCGATCAGCGGCTTGTCCCACACCCACGCCAGCGTCTTGGCCGCCATCAGGCCCACCAGCAGCGAGCCGATGAGGCCCGGCTCGTGCGTGACGGCGACGGCGGTGAGGTCGGCCGGGGCGATGCCGCTCTTGTGCAGCGTCTCGGCGATGACGGTGTTGACGGCTTCAACGTGGGCGCGGCTGGCGATCTCGGGCACGACGCCGCCGAAGCGGGCGTGCAGCTCGATCTGGCTGGCGACGACGTTCGAGAGGACCTCGCGGCCGTCGGCGACGACGGCGCAGCTGGTCTCGTCGCAGCTCGATTCCACACCCAAGATGTATGTAGGTGAACTCATAACTTCCTCGTGCCTGCGCGGCGTCACCCTGATATCACGGCGTCGCCGCGGTGGCGGGCTGCGTGGCGGCCTGGCGGGCGCGGACGCGCTGGGCGGCGGCCTCGGCCATCACCTCGGTGTATCGCGCGGGGCTGCGCAATAGCGCGATGGCGGCCTGCAGCTGCGCGTCGAGCTTCATCGCCATCGTCGGCGAGTCCTTGTCGAAGTCCGCCGGCAGGGTCGACGGCAGCGTCGTCGAGTGGTACGGGTGGAGCACCTGCTCGGCCGCGTGCAGCCTGGCCAGCTGCGCGGCGGCCTCGGACGACAAGTCCACCTCCACGTGCGGCGCGACGCCCCAGGTCTTGCGACCCTTGGCCTTGGCCACCGGGCGCGCGGGGTCGATGTAGAACTCCGCCGTCGTCAGGTTCATCCGCCCCAGGTTGCCCGGCAGGACGATCATGCTCTGGATGCAGCCCTTGCCGCACGTGCGGCGACCGACCATGGCGGCCCGCCCGTTGTTCTCCAGGGCGCCGGCGACGATCTCGGCCGCCGAGGCCGTGTTGCCGTTGATCAGCACCGCGATGGAGATGTTGTCGGGGGCCGTGCCCCGCTCGTGGGCCACGTGCCGCTCGAGCTGGTGCTTGTTGTTGATCACCGTGACGATCGTGCCCTCGCGGAGGAACAGGTCGGCGATCTCCACCGCCCCGGCCAGGCCTCCGCCGGGATTGTCCCGAAGGTCCAGCACCAGGGCGCGGATGGGCTCGATCTGCCGCAAGGCCGACTGCAGGTGCTCGGCCGTGCGCGGCAGGATCTCCTTGATCCGGATGTACGCGATGCCCGCCGCGTTATCGGCCATGTAAACCCACGCGCCGGCCGCCCCGCGGTAGAGACCCTCGATGCTTTCGACGGGGAAGCGGCCGCGGGCGAGGCGGAACGTCCTCTTCTGATCCTCGCGCATCACGGTGATGGCCACCTCGGCCGTGCCGGGCGACTGGAGCATCTCGTTGACGGCGGCCGGGGTCATCTCCCCGGCGTCCAGGCCGTCGATCTCGAGGATTCGGTCGCCGCGGCAGAGGCCGGCCTCGTGCGCGGGCGAATGGGGCAGGGGGCCCAGGATGGTGCACCGCCCGCCGGTGAAATCGAGCTTGAGCCCCACGCCGCACTCGAGGCCTTCCATGCGGTCCGCGAACAGCTCGCTCTTGCCCGACGGGAAATAGCGGGAGTATTCGTCCAGCTTGGCCACCATCGCGCCGATGGCCTCGCGGCGGAGGACGTTGTCATCGACGGGATAGTAATAGTTGTCGATGATCGTGCGGTAGGCCTCGGCCACCGGGTCGAATTTCGCCGGCGTGCCGGGGATCTCGTTGATGATGGTGTGGTTCTGCGAGACCAGCAGCATGATGATCGCCGCGGCCGCAAAAGCCAGGATCCAGATGAGGTTTCGCTTGGGCATGTTCGGGAAGAGTATTTTATCAGGAATCTCAACCGGATGCTATGGGTTGCCGATTGCCCATTGCCGATTGAGCGAAGCACGCGGCGGCACCCGCGCAGAGGCGCTGATCAACAGGAATGGCAGCGGTGAGGGCGAGCAAGTGGCGGCATCGCGAAGTGCCTTTGGCCTCAATCGGCAATCGGCATTCGTCAATCGGCAATCGAAATGGGCAGGGGCGGAGTTGAACCGCCGACACCTTGATTTTCAGTCAAGTGCTCTACCAGCTGAGCTACCTACCCGGCGAAGATAAGTTTACACCGCGGGCGACGAGTGTCAAGCCGAAGTTGCGGTTTTGCGTTTGGTGAAGGTGCGCCCGACGTTTCCGGCAACGCATACTGGGCGTCTTGCCGGGTGATTGTCCCCCGGCCTGATTGCCCGAAACAAGTCAGCCCATGGCGGGAGCCATGGGATCCAGAATGCCTTGAGACTCCAAGCCCCGGAGGGGCGACACAGCGGCCGCTCGCGTGCCGCCCCTGCGGGGCTTGGGAAACGTGGGTCAACCTTGCGTACCCACGGCTTCCGCCGTGGGCTGACATGTTGAGGCCGCTGCCCCTGGCCGTGGGCTGGCATGTTAGGGACCGCTGCGCCAGAACCGCTGCTGCGGTTGCGCAGGGTTAGAGCCCGCTGTGGGCGTCGTCGTCGGGCGAGAACTTGCCGGTGCTCGTGTTGAAATACCAGCCGTAGTTGCCGCTGCCGGGGTTGCCGGTGCCCGTTTCCACCGCGTTGGCGTTGGCGCCGCTGACGTAACCGTTGGACGGGAACTTCATCAGGTACGGCCCGTAGGGGAACAGGTTCGGGTCGGTCCCGGTCGTGCCGGCGGAATTGGTGCGGCTGGTCATCTGCGTCACGAACGTGGCGGCCGCGGGGTATGTGTCCAGATGCTGGGCTTTGTACAACTGCAGCTGCGCGCGGATTGTCTGGAGGTCGCTGGCCATCGCGTTGACGCGCGCGTCGCTGGAGGCCGTCGAGAACTGCGGAACGACGATCATCGCCAGGATGCCGAGGATCACGACGACGATCAGTATTTCCACCAACGTGAATGCAGACCTGCTCTTCATGGCAATCTCCGAGTCTGATGGCAGACGGTTCCCGACCCTCACCCTTGTCCCTGGGTCCGATATCGACCTGCCGGTGGCTCTTGTGTCATCATCGGGCGGCTGCGTTCGTCACTTCAGCAACGTAATGAACTTTTGTTGCAGTTTCCGCAAGAAAGGCCCTCTCCTTATATATGGCGGCGCCCGCGGGGGCGGCTTGCTCGACAAAGACAAAACAGCCGGTGCCGCTTGCGTCCCTGAATTTCCTTGTCCGGCGGGCACGGCGCGGCAATCATGTGCTTGGCAGAAGTGGCCGACCCAGCGGGTGCCACGGTCTTCGTGAGTCCTGCTCGGTGCCACCCCCAAACTTGTTTGGGGGTGGCACCGTCGGTGCGCTGTCGGGACACGGTCGGTGGCGCGGTTGGGGCGGGCGGCGAATGGCGAAGACTTCTCGAATGATGACTTGAGGGAGAGATTGCATGCACGACAGCGGTTCGATGTATCGCGAGCCCGCGCGGGATGTGCCCGTGATGGGGCAGTATGACGTCGTCGTGTGCGGCGGCGGGCCGGCGGGGTGCGCTGCCGCGATCGCCGCGGCCAGGCGGGGGGCACGCACGCTCCTGCTCGAACGCGAGGGTTACCTCGGCGGGGCAACCGTCTCGCAGCTGGTGGCCGTGATCCTCTCGACCAACGGCGCCGACTTCCAGGGCATCTGGCACGAGTATATCGCCGCGCTTAAACGTCTCGACGGCGTGGGCGAGATGGTCTTTTCGCCGGGGCAGATCCGCAGCTGTGTGGACCCCGAGATGGTCAAGTTCGCGTGGGACCAGCTGATCGCCGCCGCCGGCGTGCAGTTGCTGCACCACGTCTACGCCGCCACGGCCATCGTGCGCGACGGCGCCGCCTGCGGCGTCGCGGCCGAGACGAGGGCGGGCCGCCGCGTCGTGCTGGCCCGACGGGTCATCGACGCCACCGGCGACGGCATCGTGGCCGCCGAGGCGGGCGTGCCCTGGCAGCAGGGCGATGGCCGCCATCCCTATGCGATGGCGCTGACCAAAGTCTTCCGGCTCGGCAACGTCCCCGACATGCCGCCCGCCTCGCCGGATGAGCTCAGCCAGGCCGCCGCGCAGCTGCAGGCCGCCATCGAACGCGGCGAATTCGATTCGCCCGTCATCACCAATCCGCAGCGGCTGCTGGCGTACTTCCGATATCGCCTTTGGCGGCTGACGCCGCAGCGGCGCGAGGTGCTCTCGGTGCTCAGCCGCGTTCTGAAGATCGACCCGCTGGACCCCTGGCAGCTGACGGCCGCCGAACGCGAGGGCCGCTGCCAGGCCCTGCAGGCGGCCCGGGCCTACCGGACCTGCATGCCGGGGTTCGAGCAGGCTTACCTGCTGGACACCAGCAGTCAGATCGGCATTCGCTCCAGCCGCCGCCTGGCCGGCCTGGCCACCGTGACGACGGCCGACGCGACGGAGTTCCGCAAGCACCCCGACGGCATCGCCCGCTCGTCGTGGGATATCGACGTCTGGCCGGCCGACAGCTACACCGCCCCGGCGGTCGATCGCGGGGCGTCGGCGTACAAGGCCCGCCATGAGCGGCTGCTGGCGGGCGACTACTTCGACATTCGCTACGGGTGCATCGTGGCCGCGGGCATCGACAACCTGCTGATGGCGGGGCGGTGCATCTCGGCCGAGCACGTGGCCGAATCATCGCTGCGGATCCAGCAGACGTGCATGGCCACCGGCCAGGCCGCCGGCGTGGCCGCGGCCATGAGCATCGAGCACCAATGCACGCCGCGCCAGCTCGATGCCGCCGCCCTGGTCGCCCAACTCGCCCGCGACCGCGCCGTCGAACCCGCCTTCGCAAAGCTATCCTCGCTGCCATTGGTCGGGGGGGAACTAGTGTAGTGTTTCACGCTGATGCTGATTTATGTCGCTATCGCAAACTCGAAATCCGAAACACGAAATCCGAAACAAACAGCAAACGGCAAAGCAGCAAGCAAACGAAAATCTCGAAAACAGCAAGGCAGGCAAGGCAAAGACGATATTTTGGTCCTGCTGTTTTGAATTTGTTTCGGACTTCGTATTTCGAGTTTTGGATTTTGAGACGCCGATAAGCAAGCATACTTTCGTGCCACTACACCAGTAGTCCTTCAGGGTCGCATCTGGGAATAGGGCTTTGGCGGCGGCTTGCCGTTCGGCGCTGTAGAAGCCCCAGGGCGCCCCCATATCTGACAGCGCCGAACGGCAAGCCACCGCCCAACGCACCCCGTTGTGCTGAACCACAGCGCGAGTAAATCGCAAGATTACCTGGCGCCGATCTCCTGTTGTTTCGGCGCGGGCGGTGCCGATGAGATATGAACATCTCTTAGGAGCTCGCCATGCGGCACACAGGAACTATTGCTGTGGCGGTCGTGATGTGCGTGTCGGCAGTCGGGGCGGCGGCGGAGTTGGCGGTGGGGCCGGGCAAGGCCCATGCAGGCATCGTCGAGGCGCTCGAGAAGGCCCAGCCGGGGGATACCATCCTCGTGCATCCGGCCGAGGGGGACAAGCCCTACGAAATGGTCGCGGTCATGGTCCGCAAGGAGCGCATCACGGTGCGGGCCGTGCCGGCCGGGCCCGGCCAGCGCGTCGCACTCAGCGGCAGGGGGTTCATGTACAGCGGCGCGGGGGCCGTGCCGCGGGCGATCTTCCAGTTCGACCCCCAGGCCGGCGGCGGCACGCTGGAGGGCTTCGAGCTTTTCGGCGCCCACAACGAGACCCACAACGGCGCGGGCGTTCGCATCAACCAGGCCGACAACGTCACCATCCGCAACTGCGAGATCCGTGCCTGCGACATGGGCATCATGTCCAACGGCGACGGCGCCGCCCGGGGCGCCAACCAGCGGATCGAGAGCTGCCTGATCCACTCCAACGGCGACGCCAGGGAGCCCGGCCAGAACCACAACCTGTACCTGGGCGGGGCGGGCGTCACGCTGTGGGCGTGCGAGGTGCACTCCAGCCTGACCGGGCACAACGTCAAGAGCCGCGCCCATTTCACGCGGGTGATGTACAGCTACGTGCACGATTCAGCCAACCGCGAGTTCGACCTCGTCGACGCCAAGGGCGACACCACCGCCCCCGGCAGCGACGCGGTGCTGCTGGGCAACGTGATCGTCAAGAGCCCCGCCTGCAGCGGCAACCGCACGGTGATCCACTTCGGCCAGGACGGCGGCAACGAGCATGACGGCACGCTGCACCTGGTGCACAACACGATTGTGACGCCATTCATATCTCCGGTGGTGGATCTGTCGTCGCCGCAGGCCGGCACGCGGATGATCAACAACCTCGTCTGGGATGGCGGCCGCGGCCAGAAGAACCAGGTGCTCGTCAACATCGGCCGCCGCGGCAAGGCCGCCAGCGCCGGCGGGGCGTGCAACTGGCTGAGGCCCTCCTTCGAACTGCCCCAGGGGGCGAAGTTCGAGAATTCCTTCCTCTGTGCGGCCGCTCCGCCGTTCGTTAACGCCGCCAAGGGCGACTACCATCTCAAGTCCGCCGACGCCTCGATCGTCGCCGCCGGCCTGCCGTGGTCGAAGATCACGCAGCCCACGCCGGCCGGCGAGGAGCCCAACCTTCAGCCGCTGCTGCAGTACAAGGCCCCGCTGGCTGTCGAGCCCCGCGGCGGCTTCAAGCCCGACGCCAAGGCCGACCTCGGCGCGTTCGGTTTCGGCGAGGGCAGGGCGGACAAATGAGGCCTGCCGCATCGCGCGGCCGTGATGCCTCCGCCGGCTCGCAATGCGCGAGCGATTGAAGTATAAACTTGCGCATGCTTCTGGGTTCGCATCTCAGCATCGCCGGCGGGTTGCACAACGCGCTGATCAAGGCCAGGCAGTACGGCTTTGACGCGATGGCGATGTTCGTCCGCAACCAGCGGCAGTGGCGGGCTGGCGTGCTGAGCGATGCCGACGTGGAGCTGTTCCGCCGCACGCGGCGCGAGCTGAAGATCGGCCCCATCGTCGCGCACGGGTCGTACCTGCTGAACCTCGCCGGCAGCGACGAGATCCGCCGCAAGAGCATCGACGCGATCGTCGAGGACTACTGCCGCTGCGAGCGACTCGGCATGGAATACCTGGTCGTCCACCCGGGCTCCAACGCCGTGCTGGCCGAGGGCATCCGCCTGATCGCCGAAGGACTCAAGGAGGTCTTCGCCGCCTGCGGGCGCGGCTCGGCCAAGGTGCTGCTGGGGACCACGGCCGGCGGGGGCGGCAGCGTCGGCGGGCGGTTCGAGAACCTCGCCGAGGTGCTGCGGCAACTGCGGCCCTGCAAACGCGTCGGCGTCTGCCTCGACACCTGCCACGTCTTCGCCGCCGGCTACGACATCCGCACTCGCGACGCGTATGACGCCATGGGGCCGCCGCTCGAAAAGCAGAGCCGGCCGGCGAACCTGCTGGCCATCCACCTCAACGATTCCAAGACCGAGTTCAATTCGCACTGGGACCGCCACGCGCACATCGGGCACGGCAAGCTGGGCCTGGAGGTCTTCCGCTGGCTGGCCAACGACGCCCGCTTCGCCGACGTGCCCATGATCCTGGAGACGCCCAAAGAGCTCGACGAGCACGGCCGCGATTGGGACGAGGTCAACGCCGAGGTCATGCGAGGGCTGATCCAGTAAGCCGCGTTGGGCCGGGTGCCATGCTTTTAGGCCGGGTGCCATGCTCCTAAGCGGGGTGCCATGCTTTTAGGCCCGCAGGGCCCAAAGCATGTCTACTCCGCCAACCCAATCCCAGTCGCAGGTTCCACTTTCTCGAGCCCACGTCTGTCCCTACCAGTAGTCCTTCACGCTTGATTCTGGGAGTAAGGCCTTGGCGGCGGCTTGCCGTTCGGCGCTGTCAGATGTGGGTGACGTCCCGGGCCTCTACAGCGCCGAACGGTTACCTTCAGCAGTTTGGCGCATGAAAAAGCCCCGCCTTCTTCAGGACGGGGCTTTAAGCGGAAAGGGTGGGATTCGAACCCACGGTACCCGTAAGGGTACACCGGTTTTCGAGACCGGTTCCATCAGCCGCTCGGACACCTTTCCGGGTGCATCACGACCACAGCAGCATACGCGACCTTCGCGCATTTTGCCAAGTGTTTTTGCGCCGCCGCTGCCGTACGGGTGTGTTCGCCTAATGGTTGTAGTCCTCCCGCCTCCGCCCCGGCTTGTCCGGGCGGGGCGACGATTGGCCACTACCGAGGCAGTTTCGCTTCTTCCGCCCCCG
>CAZTVF010000053.1:0-33413 GCA_964616985.1 uncultured Planctomycetaceae bacterium | reverse complement strand
GCACGATGTATTGGCAGGTAAACTCGTGCACGATGTATTGGCAGTTGTCAGCTACTGGCTACAGAGTACCGTCTGCGGCGCTACCGATTTCTCCCCCGGTCTTGATTGAGCAGGGCGCGGAGGACGTCCTGGCCGTCGCGGTTGACGCGGCCGCGATGGGCATCGACCCAGGCTTGCCAGGCTTCCATGTCGCAGCCGAAGTCCTCTCGCGAGATCCGCTTGAGCACCTCGTAGGCATCGTGCGGCGAGATGGCCGCACACGAACTGCAGCCTTTGAGCCCTCGAAGGGAGTGCATCAGGATTTCCGATGTCTTGGCGGCCATACTCGCTCCTAACCCAGTATATTCATTCTTCTGATGTGGAAGCGGGCAGGATTTCTGCATATACTCCCTGCCAGCGGGCGTGTAGCCCCATATCAGATAAAGGAGAACCCGGTGCGTATTTCCATCGTGATGCTCGCGGCGTTGACGCTGACCCTGACCGGCTGCTTTGAATCCAAGACGCTGCTGACCATCAACACCGATGGCAGCGGTACGCTGGAGACGGCGATGTTCGTGGCCGAGAACCCCATGGCGGCCGAAGGCGCGGGCAAGAAGACCGAGCCGGACGCTAATGAGATCAAGGCCAGCGCCGAGAAGGCCGCCAAAGAACTGGGCGAAGGCGTGACGGTGAAGTCGGCCGAGGCCGCCACCCACCCCGATGGCCGCAAGGGCGCCAAGATGGTCCTGGCCTTCACCGACATCAGCAAGATCAAGACCGACATGATGCCTTCGACGATGAAGGGCATGGACAACGATGCCAACCAGATGCTGAAGTTCGAATTCGCCAAGGGCCCGCGCGCCAAGCTGACGATCACCATGCCCCCGATGAAGAGCAACAAGGACGACTCGCCGGAAGCCAACGACCCGCAGGCGGCGGCCATGCAGCAGGCGATGATGACGAAGTTCTGCAAGGGTCTGCTGATCGACGTCTCGATCAAGGTCCAGGGCAAGATCACCAAGACCGACGCCACCTTCGTCAACGAGAAGAAGGACGGCGTGACGTTGATGCATTACGACCTCGACGGGTTGTCGAAGGACCCGGCCCTGCTGAAGAAGCTGATGGCCACGTCCAAGCTGGAGCCCAAGGAGGCCCTCAAGGAAATCAACAATTCCGACCTGAAGAAGTTCATCCAGATGGAAGGCAACGAGAAGGTCACGATCGAGTTCGAATGATCTTTCCCGGATAGCAGAAAAGGCGCGGGCCGCGTTGATTCGCGGCCCGCGCCTTTTCAGGGGTCCACACACACAAGGGGCATCTTCAAGTTGCCGTGATGTCGGTGGCGTCGATGATCAGGCCGCTGCCCTGGACCTCGACGTCTTCGCCTTCTTCGCGCCAGAGGCTCTGGCGATCAACATTCGTTACGGTCATCATGCTTTCACCCAGCCGCCCGGCGACGGACAGGAAGGCGTCGACCACCACGGGGTCAAACTGCAGCCCGGACATGTGCTTCATCTCTTCCAGGGCCTGCTCACGCGGTTTGGCCGGGCGATAGGTCCGCTCGGTGGTGATGGCGTCGAAGCAGTCGGCGACAGCCAGGATGCGGGCCGTCAGCGGGATCGCCGCGCCGGAGATGCCCTCGGGGTATCCCCTGCCGTCGAAACGCTCGTGGTGGTAGCGGACAGCCGGAATCTCCTGCTCGAGGAATTCCATGCCTTCCATGATGCGGACGCTGAGCAAGGGGTGCCGGCGCATGTTCTGCACCTGCTCGGGGCTCAGGGGGCCCGGGCACAGCAGCAGCGTGTCGGGCATGGCCAGCATGCCGATATCATGCAACATCGCGGCGATGCGGATCCGCTTGATCACCCGGTGAGGCAGGCCCATCTCGCGGGCGATCAGCACGGCGAAGTGCTGCACCTTCCTCGCGTGGTCGGCCATGTGGGAATCCCGTTGCTCGAGCACCTCGACCACTTCCTCCACTGCCTGCAGGAACAGGTCCTTGAAGCGGGTATCGAGGCCGGCGAGTTTCTTGCATACCACGTCGACCTTCCGCCGCTCCTGCTGGTCGCGATTGTCGAGGTTCACGCCGTTGAGATCATGGGCGAGCACAACCCGGTTTCGCCCCATCTCCTTGGCGGCGTAAAGGGCCTTGTCGGCGAAGGAGATCATGGTCTCGGGGCTGTCGATCTCGCCGGCGTTGAGGTCCGTCACGCCGATGGAGACGGTGAGGTTGAACTTGATGCCCTTGACGGTGAATGGCTGGGCCGAGACGGACTCCAGGACGCGCTGCGCGACGCGTTCGGCGTCGGCGGCCAGCGTCTCGGGCAGCAGGACGGAGAACTCGTCGCCGCCCAGCCGGGCCGGCAGGTCGGCCTTGCGGCAAGCGCTCTCGATGGCCCGCGAGACGATCTGCAGCACCTCGTCACCGGCCTGGTGGCCGGCGGTGTCGTTGACCGCCTTGAAGAAATCGATATCCAGCACCATCAGCGACAGCGGGCGGTTGTATCGCCGCGACTGGTGATAGAAGCATTCGAGCACTTCCTGGAAATGACGGCGGTTGGCCATGCCGGTCATCTGGTCGGTCTTGGACATGTGGGCGAGCTTGTTGAAGGCCGTCTCCAGGCGGCGGGCGAGCACCAGCGGCTCGCCGTGCAGGTCGTGCGTGAGGGAACTCAGCGAGCTCTTATCGCCCGCGTCCACCTGCTGCAGCCGCGTCAGCAGCCGCACCACCGGCCCGGCGATCAGGATGTGCGTGCCGGTGATCACCAGCAGCACCAGGCCCACCGACAGCGACAGGGTGATGAGGATCATGCGGCGGGCGGCATTGGCCTGGGCCTGGATCTGCGCGACGGGGACATCGGCGCGGAAGTAGCCGAGGTTGGCCCCCTTGGTGTCGATGGCCTGCCAGGCGACAGCCAGAATGCCGTCGCCCGTCTCCCACATGGCGTGGGAGGTGACGCCGTCGGCCAGGGCGCCCGGCGGCAGCGAGTCATCGGCCACCAGCACCACGTCGGCGCCGATGACCTGCCCGATCCGCTCAGTGATCTGCGAATCCATGACCCGACCCAGCCACAGCTGGCCGGCAGCCTGCTTGGGATCGGCCTCCGCGGGCACGGGCTGGCGGGCAAAGATGACGGGGCGCTCGCCAAAGCGGAGCAGCCCGCTGGGGGCCGGATCGTGTGCGACCCGGGCGATGCTTTCCTTTGCCTTTGCCAGTTGGGCCTGGTCGGCGGACAACCAGTCGCCGCGCGACCAGCAGGCGAGCGATTCGCCTTCGGGGCTGGTCAGCCAGGCGACTGAGACATCGGAGTCTTCCAACGCTCCGCGGGCAAAGGCCTGAAAATCGTCGCCGCGGGCGCGGATCATGCCTTCGAGCTTGGAGGAGCGGGCGCAGATGGCGTTGAGATTCGACAGCAGTTTCTGCTCGGCCCCGATCGCCTGGCGCAGGGCGCGCTCCGTCTTGAGGGCCTGCTCGCGCAGGGCCGCATCCTTCTGTGCCGTGACATAAGGCCGCAGGAAAAACGCGTCCACCATCAGGATCGCGCCCGTAAGGCCGATCGCGAAGATCAGCAGCGCTCCAGGCGACGTAAGCTTGAGCCTACGCATGTAGTACCTCTTCCAGCCAAAGAATGGACACCGATCGTCCCTATATTCTTCGGCAAAGAGAGGCAACACTTTAACATCTATATAAAAAGTGACGGTCATGCCGCCTGGGCAAGAGGGATGGGGGAGAGCCCCGATGGCCGTCGGAAGCCACCGAGTCGAAGTTCCCAGGCGATGCGGCGACCACAGGAGTCTGTCAGCTGGGACGGCGGCCTGGGCTTGCCTGCCGGAGGCAGGAAGGCCGCCACCCATCCTATCACGGGCGACAGAGCGTCAAGGGGAGGGGAGGATGCCCCTCTTGATGGCCAGCCGGACGAGGTCATTCACATTGTGAATACTCAACTTACGCATCAGCCGGGTGCGATGGGTATCTACGGTTTTCAAGGCGACCCCCAGCTCATTGGCGACGATGCGGTTTGTCTTGCCCTCGGCGATCATCTTGAATATCTGGCGCTCGCGGCCCGTCAGGTGCTCGTAGGGGTCGCCATCGCCGGTGGCAATGCGGTCGAGAACGCTTCGCGAGATGCCCGCCCCCAGGTAGATGGTGCCTTCGGCCACCGCCCGAATGCCTTCGGTAAGTTGATCGGCGGCGGCATCTTTGAGCAGGAAGCCCGTGGCGCCGTTCTTCATCGCGCGGACGACGAACTGCTCGTCATCATACATAGTAAGGATGAGGACCGCGGAGCTCTTGGCGCGAATGGTGATCTCGCGACAGACATCCAGCCCGCTGAGCCCCGGCAGGTCGATGTCCAGCACGACGACGTCCGGGCGAAGCTCCCGAACCTGATCGAGCACCTTGAGGCCGTCGCCGCACTGGCCGACAACGCGCAGCTGCGGATCCTTGGAGACAAGGGCCGCCAAGCCCTCTCGCACCATCACGTGGTCGTCCACCAGGAAGACACCGATGCTATCCTTCATAAGTCCCCAAACAAAAGAGAGTTAAACAGTTGTCTCTAGACGTGATCCCGCGACACAAGTCGAACCGAGTACTGAGCTACATGCTAGCATGTTGTAGATCAGTGGCAAGGGAATTCCGGACAACCCGTCGCCTCGAGCCAAAACAGCTGCTTCAAGTATAACCGCTGTCGCATTCGATCTTTACAATAGAAACAAGCTGGACGCCAAACACCGTCAGACGCGTGACGACAGCAGGATGGGCGGCTTGGCCGGCATCGAGGGGCAGCGACCGAAACGTCTAACGGCCGCGGGGGCGCGGCCGGCCACGAAATGAGGATGGATTACCCGCAAAGTAAGGATGTGCTGCTTGACACCGCGGAGGGTTGCCCATATCCTTATTAGCTTGCAGCTCGCCCGGGTGGCGGAACTGGCAGACGCGCCAGCTTGAGGGGCTGGTGAGACCTAGTCTCATGCAGGTTCAAGTCCTGTCCCGGGCAGTGCCGCAAGGCAGGCGCTGCTGGCTCACGCCGGCAATAGACAAGGCTGGAAAGCGCGATGAGGGATCGCGTGTTCCAGCCTTTTTTTTATCTGAAAAGCCCCGCCCCAGAGCCCCGCCAAACGTGTTATATCAAGCGGCCGCCTGTCGCACGAAAACTGCTGAAACTAAGCCGGTTTTCGTGCTTTGATCTTGAACGGACACGTGAAGAGTGTGATAATAGTTGTGCGCGTCTATGACCGTTCTTGAACGCATACCGGAGGTTGGGACATGATCGATGATCGGGCATATGTCCCGGCCGAGATCTCAATGAAGGCCGCCGGGCTTGAGGCCCAGTTGGCCAGCGTTCTGCGCCGCACCACGCAACAGATCGCCCACTCCGAATGCTTCGACGATGAACAGCGCGCCGAAGTCTACTCCATCCTCCACGCCCTCAAGGCCGACACCGAAATCCATCAGAACGTGATCGGCCGCTGGGTCAGCCACAAATTGACGGAGACTCCTTGTGCTTGAACAGGCATTGCTCCGAGAGCAGTTCCAGGCCCTGCTGGATCAGCAGCGCCAGGCCGTGCTGGTCTATGCCGATCTCGCCGGCCGTGCCACGGATCCCTCGCTCAAGATGCAGGCCCAGGAAATTCAGCGCGACAAGGAACGCCACATCCGCCTCACCGAGCGCCTCCTGGAAATCGTCGACTGATGAATCACTGGTGGCTCGCTCCGCACGGTCGTCTCTGCCTGTCAAGTCTTGCCTTCCTTCGTCATTCACCACCCCCTGCCGCGGAACGGCTCAATAGCTTCAGCCTCAGGTTTGGTCGCGCAGCGACCTACCCGGGGACCTGGACGGTGGAGGAGTTCAACCGCGGAGCGGTTGGCTAATCATTGGCGGAGTTAACCAACCGCTCCGCGGTTGGGGGTTGGGCTCGACCTGTAACCACGGGTAGCTCGCTGCGCTCGCAACCCGAGGCTATGGCTATTCCAACCGCTCCGCGGTTTGGGCACCCGCTCCGCGGCCGGGGCTTACTTCACAACTCGCGCCGGCAGCTGCGCATGGCGGCGCGGGTACGCTTCGGCATGGCACCCCTCGAGGACAATCGCTTGCCGCTCGCCGTCTACCGCCCCCTGGCGGTCAGCTGCGCGTGCAGCGCGGGGATCGTGCCGCGGTGGTCGCCGCGGATGTAGAAGCTGCGCCCGCCGTCTTTGACCGTGCGGACAAGGATGGTCTTGTAAGGCCGATAGTAGTACTCCGGCCGATCTTTGGGGGCCTCGGCGTGGATGTCGCCCGACAGCGGCAGCAGGTCAAACACCGCCGACGTGAAGTGGCATATCTCGCGCCCGTGAGCCTTGGCCACGTTGCGGACCATCGACAGGGCCTTGAGGTACACCTCGGGCCCCATGACAGCCGATCCCCAGCACATCACCACGCCGCCCTCGAGATTCTCCATCACCTTGGTGAAGATGAGGAAGTCGCGGTAGCTGGCCTCGCCCACGGCGGCGCCGCTGAAGTTGGGGTGCTCGTGAATGATGTCGTACCCGACGCCCACGTGCACCGTGGCGGGCACCGAGCACTCGTAGGCGGCGGCGAAGATCGACAGGTCCTTGTGCGGGAACTCGCCGCGGGCGATGTGGCGGCCGACGGCCTCGCCGTAGCCCAGGCCTTCGGCGTTGCCGGCGGCGACGATGTCATTAATCTCCCCTGTCTCCCGCCAGAGCCCGAACTGTCCCTGCGAGATGTATCGGGCCACCGACTCGGAGGTCGCGCCGATGCGGGCGAGCTCATAGTCATGTATTGAACATGCTCCATTCATCGCCACCACCGAAACCCATCCGCGGCGGATGAAATCGGCGACGTATCGCCCCAGGCCCTGCTTGATGACGTGGGCGCCCATGAGCAGCACCACGCTGGCGCCGCGTGAGCGCGCGGCGACGATGGCGTCGGCCAGTGCGGCCAGGTCGGGATGCTCGAACGGCATAGCCGCCTGGGGCGGCGGCAGCACGCTGGAAGCCTGCACGTCGTGGTCTCGCCGGGCCAAGGGCAGCAGGTTCAGCCGGCTGCGGTCGAAGACGGGGTATTTGCTGGGCATCGTGGTGCTCCTGTGAGGACGGAGAATATCAGGTCGTTGAGAGCGCGTCCACCGCCCGATGCAATAACCGCACCCCTGCTGCGTTGGGCTTGATGAATGCTCGAGTGAGCATACGAAACCGACCAGAAAATGGAGATACCATGAGAAAGCACATCGCGACATTGGCACTGGCACTGGCTGTTGTTGGATTGTTCACGCTGCCCGCGCGGGCCGAAGGCCCCACCTCCCGCCCGAAGGACGGGGCGAGGAACGGCCCCAAGGGTCCCGGCGGCCCCGGCGGTCCGGGCAAGGCCCTGGAGGAAGCGGTCAAGTCCCTGAACCTGACGGCCGAGCAGGAGCCCAAGGTGAAGCAGATCCTGGACACCCTCCGCCAGTCGATGGAGAACTTCCGCAAGGAACACGCCCCCGACGCCAATGACAACAAGGAAGCCGGCCAGAAGGCCCGTGAGCAGCACAGAGCCATCATGGACAACGCCATGAAGCAGCTCGGCGAAGTGCTCACCAAGGAGCAGATGGAGAAGCTGCACGCGGCCATGCCCAAGCCCCCCGCCGGCGGCCCGATGGGCGACATCATGCGCCAACTCGACCTGACCGACGCCCAGAAGGAAAAGGTCAAGGCCATCATGGATGCGACCAAGAAGGCAGTCGATGAGGCCACCACCGGAGAGGCCAAGAAGGCCGCCCACGAGGCCGGCATCGCCAAGATCAAGAGCGAGGTCCTCACGGCCGAGCAGGCCGCGAAGTTCGATGAATTGATGAAGAACCGTCCCAGGCCTGACGGGAAGGGTTTCAAGGGCGGCCCGGGCGAAGGCCACAAGCCCAAGGACGCCAACTCCACGAAGTAACCCCGCCCGCAGAAGTCCGTTGAAGACCATGGCGGCCGCCTGTTCCGCAAGAGCAGGCGGCCGCTTCTTTGCGCTGAGGCGGCGGCTGTCACGCTATTTGATGGTCTTGCACAACTGCGGCTCACAACACCAAACTGACCACAGAGGCACAGAGAAACACAGAGACAGAAAAAGCAACACAGCCGCATGCCAATTGTCGCGGGCCACGATAGACAGGGCGGTGTCGCCCTGGACGATATGGAATCACGAAGCGACCATCAGTCTTGCTGTTCTCTGTGTTCTCTGTGCCTCTGTGGTCATTCTTGAGGATCGCCGAAGGAATGCCGGCAAGCGCGCTATGCCCACGCGGCGAAGGCCATAAATCTCATTTGCCTCGCATGTGCCATGCCATTACCATGATCCCCGATCGGCTATCGGGTTGGCCGGTCTAATCTGCCGGGACAAGTCGGGCACGAGGCCCGCCCATCGTTAGGAGACGCACATGACGCCCCTGCTGCTGACGCTTCTGCCCATCGTGGTCATCCTGGTCATGCTCGTGGTCTTCCGCATGGCCGCCGACATCAGCGGCGTCATCGGCTGGCTGGCGATCTGCGTGGTGGCGTATTTCTTCTTCAGCACCTCGCCGGAGGTGCTGCTGCGGTCGAGCGTGGCCGGGCTGCTGGTGTCGCTCCCCGTGTCGATGATCGTGGCGGCCTCGCTGCTGCAGATGGCGTTCATGGAAAAGACCGGGGCGCTGAAGCGGATCATCATCTTCATCAAGACCATCGCCCGCGATCACCGGGCCGTTCAGATCATGCTGATCAACATCGGCTTCGGGACGCTGATGGTCTCCGTCGGCGCCACGCCCGTTTCGATCCTGCCACCGATCCTTCTGGCGATGGGCTATTCGACCTACGTCGCCATCGCCCTGCCGGCGATCGGATACGACTCGCTGTGCACCTATGCGCTGCTGGGCGCGCCGATCGTCGTCTTTGTCGGCATCGCCAATAAGAACGGCATGCCGGTGACGCTTTCGGAGGCCGGCTCGGTCTTCTTCATGTTCCTGCCGGTGATCTCCACGCTGATCGGCTTCTGCATGCTCTGGATCGTCGGCCGCTGGAAGGCCATCAAGGAAGGCTTCCTGCCCTGCCTGATCACCGGCGCCGTCATCGGCCTGGTCGCGTGGTTCACCAACAAACACGACAACCTGGTGGTCCTCACCGGCGTGCTGTGCGGCCTGGCCGTGATTGTCGTCATGGCCGCCTACCTCAAGATTACCGGCCGAAAGGTCATCGATAGGAGCCAGCTGGCGACCGAGGAAGTGCAGTACGCCGCCCGCTATCCCCTCTGGAAGGCTTTCGCGCCCTGGGCCCTGCTGATCCTGTTGATCCTGGTGCTCAACCTGCCCAAGGACCCCGTGCAGCTCTTTGGGGTGACGGTGCTGCCGGGCTTCAAATATCTCTTCGGCCAGCTAACGATGACCATCACGGGCCTGACGCCCGACAAGCAGCCCATCGACACCCGCGCCGCCTGGCAGGCCTACACGTGGATCTTCGTCAGCACGATCCTGGCAATCCCGTTCCTTCGCCCCTCGCGGCGGCAGATGCTCGACACGCTCAAGACGTGGCTCAAACGCGCCCCGCGCCCCGTGTTCGCCGCGGCCATCTTCTTCTCCATCGGCGAGGTGATGAGGACGTCCGGCATCGACATGGCCACCGGCAAGGCAGCCGTCGTCGAAGGGGGCTCCGTGCGCAGCATGGTGAAAGTGCTGGCCGATAGCTCCGCCGACTTCTTCCAGGGCGCCTACGGCTCGGTGGTGTCATTCATCGGGCTCTTCGGCGGGTTCATCACCGGCAGCGAGGCCTCAACCATCGCGATGTTCGGCAAGTATGTCATCGAGACCGGGAGGAATCTGCACATGGCCCTGCCGGGCATGATCATCATCACGGCCGGCCTGGCGTTCGGCGGCGGGCTGGCCAGCGTCATCTCGCCGGCGAAGCTGCAGAATGCCGCCGCCTCCATCGACAAGATCGGGCAGGAAGGCAAGGTCATCCGCACGGCCTTCGTGTTCTCCCTGCTCCTGACGGTCGCCACCACCGCCATCGTCCTGATCCTGCTGGCGACGAAGGGGAGATAAAACAAAGAGAGCGGGCGACTGGGAGATTGGGAGACGGGGAGATGCGTCGCGTCAGCAACCCCTCTCCCTTGGGATAGGTCGGGCCGCAAGGCCCGGGTGAGGGTGCCGTGGGTGCCGCCACACCCCGGGCGATGCCAAGACGCCAGAAAACTCGCCCGTGTGGAAGACCGACCCACGCAGTGGGCCGGCTTTGGGTGGGAGGATGGAATCGCAGCGCATTTCTGGGCACTGCGCGCTTCCGCGTCCCGGCGCTCTCGGCATTCTCTGCGTTCTCCGCGTTCTCTGCGTTCGCCGCTATCTTTGTGTTCTTTGTGCTCTTTGTGGCGAGCTTTGCTTTTTGCCGCCGGAGCGCCTACGCCATCTTGATGTACTGCTCGAGGTTCTCGCGGCCCAGACGGATCCCGACGAGCACGTCCTCAATGCCTTCGAACTCGATCGAGACCGTGCCGTCGTAGCCCGCCTTCTTCAGCAGCGACAGGCACTGCACGATGGGCACGTTGCCGTTGCCGATCACCGCGCCGCGGAGGTAGTTGCCCGCGCGGCTCTTGAACCAGCCGCCGCCGGGGTTGGGGGCCTGGCCCGACTTCACGTGGAAGTCCTTCACGTGCGCGTGGAAGGCATACTGCGCCACGCGGCCGACCGCCTTGGCCGGATCCTCGTCGGCGCACAGGAAATTGCCCACGTCCACGAGCAACCCGAAGTTCTCGTGCCCCACGCCGTTGACCAGCCGCTCCACGCGGTCGCTGTCCTGGCAGACGAAGCCATGGTTCTCCACCATCGTGCGGATGCCCATGCCCGCGGCAACCTCCGTCACCGCGCGGCAGCCCTGCACCAGCGTTGGCAGCGCGTCGTCGAAGCCCTTGGGGCCCTTGTGGCCGGCGGGGAAGCCCCACGTCGCATCGTGCCGCATCATCGACACGCCCAGGATCTTGGCGATTTTGAGCTCGCCCTTGAGTCGCTCGACCTCCGCCTGCCAGCCGCCGGGCGAGAGGAAATTTGCGCCGATCGTATAGCTCGCGATGGGCAGGCCCACGCGCTGGCATTCGTCACGAAGCTGCTGCGCCACCGTCTCGAGCCTCTCGCCTTCGGCGAGGCTGATGGTGGAGAACTCAATCGCCTCAAAGCCCATCTCCTTGACCTTGGCGACCACCTCCATCTGCGTCATCTGTTTGCCCGACACCAGCCGCGAATAACTGTATGAACTCACGCCGATTTTCATGTGGGTCTCCTTGAGGCGCGATCATACCCCCCCGGCCCACCCATCAACAAGCCTTTGGAGACCTCGTCACCGGGGTTAGTGAGCGACACTCTTTTCCGGCGGGAGATGGCGCACGGATGCCCATCTTCTTGCCTCGTCTAGAAAGTGGAAAGTAGAGAGTAGACCGCGGGAGAAGCCAAGGCAACAGCTGTGGCCAGGGCAGTGGTCTAGGCGTCAGCCGCATTTCTCCTTTCTACTCACTACTTTCTCCCGCTCTGTGAGCGGCATTTTTCCTGTACCAGGAAAAACGGCCGCTCACCGGGTCACTTGTTCTGACGGTGCGGGGCGTGGACGGGCTTGCTCTGCGGGGAGTTCTTCTGTCGCAGGAAGACCGTCAGGACGACCATGCAGAAGATGGCCAGGAACTCGCTCTGCCAGTTCTGCAGCGACTGGAACCAGAAGGTTGGGCCGGTGACATACTCCCAGAAGGTCGCCGTCGGCAGTCCGTCACGCATCTGCTCCTCGTTGTACTGCCGCGCGCCGGCCACCGCGTGCAGCGCAATGGACCCCAGGAACAGCAGCCCCAGGGCTATGCTGAGCGAATGGCTGTAGATTCGCAGGGCCCACCCCCCTCTCCGCACCGGCCAGGGGGCGGCGGGGTCGTTGCGGTGGGCGGCGGGGTCCTCGTCCTCGGCCGTCCGCTCATCGGGGCTCTTGCCCTCGGCGGAGCCTTTCTGATAGAGGAAGCAGGCAAGGATCACGAAGGCGGCCATCTGGAGAAACTCGCTCTCCCAATTCTCGCCGGTGGCCTCCCAGAAGTCGCCGCTGGCGAGGTAGTCGAGGTAAGACTCCTGCGGCAGGCCCCGCTGCCGCTCCTGCTGGCATTCCTGTTGCCAGCCCGCGACGCTCTGGCCCGCCCACAGCAGCAGGAATGTGGAGAACAGGGCGATTGACAGGCCGTTGTTACACATCCATCGACGCATCAGGCACTCCTCCACCGGGAGCCTCAACCCATTGTACGCATCGCCCCCACCCCGTCATTTCCGCCGGCGCAGAGGTGTCCGCCGCCACCGTTACCCCCTTCCCACACGGAGCCTCTTGT
Source organism: uncultured Planctomycetaceae bacterium (assembly GCA_964616985.1). GTDB lineage: Bacteria > Planctomycetota > Phycisphaerae > SM23-33 > SM23-33 > CAZTVF01. The sequence goes on along the minus strand of CAZTVF010000053.1, from coordinate 21,096 downwards.
GACATTCATACATCTATACCAGGCGGCTTTGTCCTTGACAAAATGGCTATCTCCTATAGACTATATGGAGACGGAGGACTGCGCTCACTCCCCCTCCGTATGGATCGCGTTGTCTGGCGTTTCGCGAGGCTCAGCCGCGAAGCGGGCTGTCTCGGCCTTGGTGGCTCAACGGGCCGGGCGGCTTCATGGAGAGGATTGTCCTGTTTGGTTTGGTTGTCGTGCTCAATGCTGGAGGCTTTTATGGAATCATTGCTCGTCCCCTTTGTTCACACGGAAGGCTCCGCGTCCTAGCGTTTCGGCGTTCAGGGCGCCAACGGGCCTGAGTTCTCGGCCGCCGCGCCCTGCCGCCCTCGCGACGCTTTGACTGCGAAGCGCCGCGAAACAGAAAAACGCTGCGACGACCGCACTGGAAGCAACTGGCACCGACCGCAAAGCAGACGCTTGTACCCTAATGTATTGACGTATGTATATGATCGAATGTATTTGGAACCATTAACCGCTCGTCCATGCTCATGCTCTCGCTCCAACGTCGGCGGCGAGGCAGGACGACAAGACCATCGCTCGTGAGGAGATTGATCATGAAGGCTTCTACCCTGACCCTCGTCGTGACCGCTGTCTGCCTGCTCGCCTCCGCCACCGTCCAGGCCGCGGTGATCACCAGCACGTTCGACCACTCCAATGAAGGCTGGACCGTCGTCGACTGCAATTACATCACCGACCTGCATAATCCGCCCGTGATCAACGCCAATTACACGGCCAACTACGACTCGGCAGGCTACATCTACAAGACCGACCCCAACCTCGTTGACACGTACCTGTTCTCCGCCCCGGCCAAGTTCCTGGGCTACCGCGACTACTTCTTCGGCAAGACCATCGAGTGGGATCTCTACGACTACTCCAACGGCCACACCGACACCGGCCTGATCCTCGTCGGCGGCGGCAAGACCCTCTACCGCCTCAACGTCACGCCGCCCCTCGATGACCAGTGGACGCATTACAGCTTCACGCTCGCCTCGGAGACCGACTGGGTCCTCAACAGCCCCACGGGCCCCCTGGCCACCGACGCCGATTTCCACTCGGTCCTCAGTTCCCTCAGCGCCATCTACATCATGGGCGACTGGCTGGCCGGAAGCGACATGGCCTCCCTCGATAACGTGATCCTGACCCCTGAACCGGCCTCCATGACCCTGCTGGCCGTGGGCGCGATGGCCCTGCTCCGTCGCCGCCGCAGCCGCCTCGCCGCCTGATCATCGCAGCCGACAAGCCGACGAATCTCCTCACGCACAGGGACAGGCATCTCGCCTGTCCCTGTGCGTTTTTTGTGTCAGCACGCCCCATCTTTCGATCGGATTGACATCACCAACACATATTCGATAAAGTGAAACCGTCGAGAGACTGTCGCGGCCGGCCGCTGGCTCGGTGGCTGCCCGAGGGTCATGGAGATGTCTGCTGCAGTGTCCTGCTCAGTCCGGAGGTCCTTGGTTCGCACTATTGCTCGTCCCGATCTTTCGCTGCGCCGGCAGCGTGGACGCAATCCTCATGCGAGGAAGCCCATCGTTCGCCGTGGCGGCCAACGACGCAGTCACGCTGCATCGATCGGACACTTTCTGCGCATCAAGTCTTGGCACCCAGGGGTGCCGCGTTTGAGTTCGGCTGTAGTGGGTCACCGCCCGGCCGCTCGTGACAAGGCGGCAGCGCCGGTGGCTCACAAGGAGTTGTCATGAAGATGCATCTGCTGTGCGCCCTCGTCGTGCTCGCCGTGTTTCTACCCGCCTCGCCCCTCCAGGCCTCCCCGCTGGCCGTCAGCGCCTTCGACAGGGGCACCGACGGCTGGGAGATCGTCGAGATCTACTACAACTCCGGACTGGGACAGCCCCCTACCATAGTCAGCTCGATGCCCGCCGATTACGACTGCGGCTACATCTACAAACGGGACCCCAACCTCACCAACACCTACCTGTTTTCTGCCCCGGCGAAATTCCTGGGGAATGTGGACGTGTCCTATGGCCGCTCGCTCTCCTGGGACCTGTTCAATTACTCCGACGGCAACACCGACACCGGCCTGATCCTGGTCGGGGGCGGAAAGACGCTCTACCGGCAGAACATGCTCCCGCCCACTGGCGACGGCTGGTCGCACTACGACATCAAGCTGGCGCCAAGTTCCGACTGGACCGTCAACGCCTACGGCGGTGTGGCCGCGACCGAAGCCGATTTCCACACCGTCCTGGGTTCGCTGGAGAACCTCTACATTATGGGCGATTGGCTTTCGGGCCTGGACATGGCCTCGCTCGATAACGTCCAGCTCGCCCCTGAACCCGCCTCGCTGTCACTGCTATCGCTGGGAATCTTCACCCTGCTTCGCCGCAAGAGGCGCCGCCGGCTGAACGTGTGAGGCTCTGCCGTTCGAGCCCCGCTCCGGCGATACTCGCCCGCTTCTACGCTCTTGAAAGCTTCTGCCGCTGGGGTGCGTAGGGCTCCTCGACGCGGCGGAGCGAGATCGCGAGCACCACGGCCGAGACGTACACCAGCAGGAAATGCGCGAAGGCGGGCCCGTAGGCATCGACCACGTCGGCCCACAACTCCGCATCCTTGGCATGCCCGGCCAGTCGCGCCGCCACCGCCGCCACCGGCCCCGCCGCCAGCGTCGCCCCCGCGGCGATCATCATGATCAGGGCCGCCAGGCGGGCGCGGAAGTTCACCCGCCCGAAGGCGATCGCATACCACACCGCCAGGTCGCCGATTAGCAGGATCGTCGCGTGGTGATCCCAGGTCCGCTGGTTCAGCAGCAGGATGGCCGCCACCACCATCGCATAGTGCAGGCCCCGCCGCCCGTCGTCGCGCGGCAGCCGCCGCCAGCCGATCGCCCACGCCATCAGCAGCACCAGCAGCGCCTGCAGCAGCCGCACGATCGCCTTCACCGTCTTATCCTGCAGCGAAACAACGTTGATCCACGCGAACTTCTTCTGCACCTCGTACGGGTTGTCGTCGGGGTTCCACATGATGTTGCCGCTCGCCCCATCCATCAGGTACCGCCCCACCACCGCCGGCAGCGACTGATTGATGTGAATCGGGTACCAGTCGCCCTTGACCAGCCCGGGCTGGATGAGATTTGTTCCCCAATCCTGCATGAGTTGCGTGTACCGCTGGGGGCCGACGGCGGCGGCTGGGATCACCACCATGAACAGCGTCAGCGATGCCAGCGTCGCCGCCAGAACCTTCCATGACCGCTGGTATAACCAGTACAGCACGAACAGCGCGGGAGTCATCTTGAGGCAGATGGCCAGGGCAAGCGACCCGCCTGCCAGCACGTCGCGCCCGCGGCGATAGAGCCATAGATGGAGAACGATGAATGCAAGGACGAACGTGTTGGTGTTGCCGTGGCGGATGTCGCCCATGAGAAAGGGCACCGCCCACATCACCCCCAGCAGCACCACCCAGTCGGGCATCCGCAGGCGGCCGTGGTTGACCACCCGCACCCCCCACAACCCCGCCGCCAGCAGCGCCAGCAGTTTGAGCACGTTCAAAGCCGCCGCCAATGCGTCGGGCGACAGGTACGCCAGCGGCGTCAGCAGGATCACCACGAACGGCGTGTTCGGATGCAGCCACACTTCCTGGTCATCCTCGTCGGAGGCGAATTCGCGGTAGATGTTCTCGCCCGCCCAGAACAGCCGGACCGCCTTCGCCCATCGCGCCATCGCTCCCGCATGCTCCTTGGGCCGCTTGTCGGCGGTCGGCGCGTTGGCATCGGTTGCGACGTTGGCATCACGCGCCGCGGCCGCCGTGGCCGCCTGCCGCATGTCGTACTTGCGGGCCGCCGATGCGTTACGATGCGTGATGTACTGCACCTGGATCATCGACGTCACGATGGCCCCCAGCACCACCACATACGCCGCCACGCGCGCCGCCTTCACGATCGGCCGCACGCGTTCATCCTTCGGCACCGGCTGCTCGTAGGGCAGCCATCGCTCGTCCACCGGGTTTTGATCCTTCCGCATGGGGCACATATTACCCGGCCCCTCTGAATGCTGAATGAAAATTGCTGGAATTGGAGAAGGCAGGACGGCGGCGGTGCTGCTCAGCGGGCGAGGCCACATTGCGGTGATCAATGTTCCTTGGTTTGTGTGGCTGTTGCCTCGTCGGCGGCCGATCGACCCGCCACCAGGCCGCTGGAGAAGGCCCATTGCAGGTTGTAGCCCCCGCAGGGCCCGTCAAGATCAAGCACTTCCCCGGCGAAGTACAACCCGCCGACGAGCCGGCTGGCGAGTGTGCGTGGATCCACTTCCTTCAACGCCACGCCACCTCGCGTGACCATGGCCGCCTCAAAACCTTCCGTGCCGATCACCGTCAGCGGCGTTGCCGTCAGCAACTCCACCAGCTTGCGGGCGGCCGGCGCCAGGATGTGGGCCGTGTGGTCGTCTTCACCGATGCCCGCGGCGGCACAAAGCTCCGTCGCCAGGCGGGCGGGCATGTACTGGCCGATCAACGTGTGCAGACGCCGCCGACCCAGTGTCGTCCGCCACTCTTCCAGCCGCTGGGTCCACTGCGCGGCCGTCACGCCCGACACCAGTTCCAGCCGCAGGGGCACGGTCTTGCCGCGGGCCAGCAGCGCCGCCGCCTCGCCCGACAGGTCCAGCACGCAAGGCCCGCTGAGGCCGCGGTGCGTGAAGAGGACATCGCCCGTGACGCCTGTCTTGGGGCGGCCGGGGATGTCCAGCCAGACGCGGGCGCGCACGCTGATGCCGGTGCAGCGGCCTACCCAGGGTTCCTTGATTACCAGCGGCACCAGCGCGGGCACCGGGGGCACGATGGTGTGACCGGCCAGGCGGGCCATCTCCAGGCCGCTGCCGTTGGAGCCCAGCTTCGGATAACTCTTGCCGCCGGCGGCCAGCACGACGCAACGCGCGGCGATTCGCCCGACGTCCTTGGCCACGCCCACCACGCGGCCGCCTTCGACGACCAGTTCCGCCGCGGCGGTTCGCGCCCGCGTGCGCACGCCCAGCTGCTCGCATCGCCGCACCAAGGCCGATAGCACCGCCGCCGCCGACTGCGAAACGGGGAAGACGTGACCGTCATCGTCGGCCACGGTGGGCACGCCCAGTGTGTCAAAAAACTCCCGAAGGCTCGGCGGGTCCATCGCCTCCAGCGCCGGCAGGATGAAGCGGCCCTGACGGCCAAACGCGGCCAGGAAGGCCTCGACGTCGGCGGTGTTGGTGATGTTGCAGCGTCCGCCGCCGGTGGCCAGGAGTTTCTGGCCAACGCGCGGCATGTGTTCCAGAATCATCACGTCGCGGCCTGCCTCCGCCGCCGCGATCGCGGCCATGAGACCCGCCGGCCCGCCGCCGATGACAAGGACGTCGGTGGAGAAAGTGGCGTGGAGATTATTGGGGGGACGATTGGATGTCATGATTTACGGCCAGCTAACTGCCGGAGGTGGGAGTTGAACCCACACGGGGGGTAAGCCCCGCAGGATTTTGAATCCTGTGCGTCTGCCAGTTCCGCCACTCCGGCCGGTGCGACGATCCTATCAGGAATCCTTTGCCGCGTCTAGTGCCGCTACTCTCGCTCGCAGCCATTCGCGGCCGCAGCCCGACTTGAGGCGTTCTTAAGCCCTCACTTCGCCCCTTGCCGCGTGGCGAGGCGGGCGGAGGCGGAACGGGCGGCGAGGGTGAGGCGGCTGGTGGGGTCGCCGGTGGCGAGCTTGTCGAGAAGCTGTTTTGCGGCGGGGGTACCGATCCGCTCCAGCACGCTGACGGCCCGCAGAGAGCGCACCACCTGGCCGGAGGTCACGGTGCCCTTGGTCAGATTGGCCAAGAGTTCCTCGATGCGCCCCTTGACCTCGTCGCTGGTGGCGGCCTTCGCCGCATCCTTCAGCGCGGCCTCGGCCTGTTCCCCGAGCGATTCGAGATCCTTATTGGCCTTGTCGCGGGTGTCGAAGTCGTCGCTGTCCAGGGCAGCCACCAGCTCACGGACTCGCATGAGCACGTCGGCGGGCGTCGCGGCGGCGGGCTTGAGCGACTCGACCAGCATCGTCACCGTCTTCTCGCCGTCGGCCACCAGTTCGCAGGAGGCGACGTAGGCCTTAGCGGCCTCGCCGTCAGCAAGGCGTTGCCACCCGTCGGCCGCCGCCACAGGCAGCGCCGCGGGCTTGGGCACGGCCCAGACGATGGCCGTGCCATCCTCGCTGCCCGTCACCAGCCGCTGGCCGTTATGCGAGAATGCCATCGTCGTCAGCCGGCCGCGCGTTCCGGCGAAGCGGGTGAGCAGCTTGGACGACGCCAGGTCCCACACGAATACGCCGACATTCTGAACATCCCCCGCCAGCAGCCGCCCGTCGGACGAGAAGGCCAGCTGCGAACATGCATAGTTCTGCCCACCTCCGGCCGCCGTAACCCACAAAACGCCGTCATTTCCTACGGCTTCGGGCACGGGGTTTTCGAACTCGGCCAGATCCTTCCCGGTGGCCACTTCCTGCACGGCCAGGCTCATCTGCGTGCTGATAGCGACCAGGTCGCCGCCGCCGGAGAGGGCGAGCGACTGCAGGCTGCCCCACCTGCTTTGCCGCCCCAGCATCCCGCTCTGTTCAAGAACGGCCAGCACCTGCGTCGCCCCGGACTGCACGTCCAGCAGCCGGGCCTCCGTCTTGAGCATCCCGACGTTGACGTTCCCCACGCCGACCAGCATGAACGCGTACGCAAACGTGCCTATGTCCGACGAGCCGCACGACATCAGGGGAGAAATGATCCCCCCCTGTGCGATTCCCAGGGACTTGGCCGCGACCTCCTTGCCGGTGGCGACGTCGGCGATGTGCAGCATGCCATCAGCGCCGGCCGGCGAGGATGCGATGCGTTTTCCGTCGTCGCTGATCGCCAGCCAGGCCGCCGGCTGGCTGGCCGCCACGCGAGAGACCATGCTCTGCTTCGTCACGTCGAAGATCCGCATGGGGCCATCCAGTCCGGCCACTGCGGCCGTGCGGCCGTCGCTCGAGAGCACCGTCCTGCATGGCTGCGTGGCGGCTGAGAACTCGCTGACCTTCTTGCCGTCGGCCGCCTGCCAGCGAGCGATGCCGCCGTTGGTGTCCACCGTGACGACAGCGTCGTCGCTTGGCGACCATGCCGCGTTCAGCAGTCCGGGGCTGCAGCGCCGCTCGGCCTTGCCGCTGAGGTCGTGCAGCGCAATGCCATCGGGCGAAGTCGCCACGGCCAGCGTCTTGCCATCCGGCGAGAAGGCCATGCGCGGATTCATCGTCATCTTCGGCCAGCCGTCGATGGGCTTGGCGGAGTTGGCGTCCAGCAGCGTCATTTCGGCGATGCCCCCGGCGGCGATCTTCGAACCGTCGCTCGACCACGCCAGTGCCGTCGGGAAGATCCTCGGGCCATCGCCAGCAGAGAGTTCCTGCCCGCTGCTTGCGTCGTAGGTGTGAATCCTCGTGGGCTGGTCGGGCTTGCGGAAGTCGCCCATCACGGCGACGGCCAGCCGCTTATTGTCCGGGGAAAAGGCCGCTTGGAAGCCATGGCTCATCGCATTCTCAAACGTGAGCGTTTGAATCTCGGTGCCCTTGGCAGCGTCCCAGAGGATCAGTCTCATGCTGTGGGTCGCACCAATGCCCCCACGGATCTGCATCTCCATCGACACCAGCTTCGAGCCATCCGGTGACAGCCGTGGCGTCATGCCTCGCGGCAGAGTCCGCACCTTCTTGTGCTCCGCCAGATCCCACAATTCGATGCCTTTTCCGTCGGCTGCCCCGCAGGCAAGGAGCCTGCCATCGGCGGAGCAGGAGAAATGCCGGATGGCGGCGATGTCCAGCCGCTCGATCTGCCGGCCAGTGGCGGCGTCCCAGATGGCGACAAAACCATCGTCGCCGAGGCCGATGATGCGGTCGCCGATGAACTGGACGTTGATCAGGGCGTTGCTCTGGCAGTCGGAGAGCTTGCGGAGTTCGCGACCGGTGCGGGCATCCCACAGGCGCAGCGCCATCTTGGGGGCGTTCATCGAATCGCGGCCGGCCGTGAGGATCATGCTGCCGTCGGGCGAGAAGGCGAGGGCCTCGATCTGCCCCCCGCGCGCGTACAGCACCTCGCCAAGGCGCGCCAGCGCGCCCTGCGGCAACGACGCCGCCTGTGGCGCCGGCGCCGACGCCGGTTGCCAAGCCTGCTGACCGTGGGCGAGGAATGCCAGGGCGACCACCACCGCGGGGATAAACCATCGGGCCTGCATGAACAACTCCGTCTTCAAAAGTCTGGGCCGGTTCTTCGGGCCGCGCCCGCCGGAAAGAGCGCCTGTTTGTCGCTCGTAGCAGGACGGGTGGACGGCCTGAGAAGGCCATCACCCACCGTAGAGAGCACTGGCGCATGCAACACTGACGCTCCAGCGTACCATAAAGTTCCCGCCTTGGAGTCGCCACTCTTCCCCTGTGCAGCGGGCGGCAGAATTGATATGCTGGTATGGAGGAAAGAGGAGTCATGGAACTAAGCATAACGCTGGAGAACCCGCAGAAAGCGGACTCGCTGTTCGGCCCCGGAGACCGGCACCTGAGGATGATTCGCGAGGCCTTGGGCGTGCAGGTCTTTGCGCGCCAGGGGCAGGTCCGGCTGACAGGATCCAGCCGATCCGTCACCCGCGCCGCCGCCGTGCTGGAGACGCTCCAGCGGGCGCAGCGCCACAACGAGCACGTGACGGCCGAGACGGTCGCCCAGGCCATCAGCGCCGCCGCCGGGGAGAGCGCCCGCGACGGAGGCCCCACCGACGTGCTGGACGTATACGTCGCCGGGCAGATGGTGCGGGCCAAGACACCCGGGCAGGCGCGGTACATCGAGGCCGTCCAGACGCACGACATGGTCTTCTGCACGGGCCCGGCGGGCACGGGCAAGACGTACCTGGCCGTCGCCATCGCCGTGCACCTGCTGAAGCACCAGCAGTCGCGGCGGCTGGTCCTCGTGCGCCCCGCGGTGGAGGCGGGCGAGAAGCTCGGCTTCCTCCCCGGCGACATGCAGGCGAAGGTGAACCCGTACCTGCGGCCGCTGTTCGACGCGCTGCACGACATGATGGACTACGACCAGATCCGCCGCTTCATGGTCAACGACATGATCGAAGTGATCCCGCTGGCGTTCATGCGCGGGCGAACGCTGAACGACTCGGTCATCATCCTGGACGAGGCGCAGAACACGACGGTCTCGCAGATGATGATGTTCTTGACCCGCATGGGGCACGGCTCGAAAATGATCGTGACCGGCGACGACAGCCAGGTGGACCTGCCCGAAGGCACCGAGAGCGGACTGCTGGACGCCCTGCACCGCCTGACAGGCATCAAGGGGCTGGCGTTCGTGAGGCTGGAGAAGACCGACATCGTTCGCCACCGCCTGGTACAGAGCATTGTGACGGCGTACGCGGAAAAGGACCGCCGCGGGGAGGCCCGATCGCCGGCCCCGCCGCCGCCCGCGCCCGAACAGAAGGAATAGGTCCCGATCCGGCACGATTTCCGTCCCCAAGTCCGCGGTCTTGTCTCAAATCATCAAACCAATCGGAAAGAAGGAAGTATAAGCGCAGGAGATGTGGCCCCTACGACGAAAACCCGGTGCACGCAGGGCCGAGGCGCGTAAGAGCGCCGCGGCCGCCCAGACTTCGCGCTGGCGACGCTTCCGCGAGGCCGGTGGCGTGGCCGCCCTGGTCATTGCCTGCGCGTTCTACGCCGGCGCCCTGGCGATGGACTCCTGGCCCAGCGAGCCGCTGCCCTACCGCATCGGGCAGTACATCGACCACGACATCACCGCGCGAATCTCCTTCTCCGTCGTCAGCCGCCTGCGCACGGAGAAGGAATACAGCCGCATCCGCAACACCACGCCGGCGACCTTCGCCCAGGAGCAGACGCTGCTCAACCAGATCGCCACGGACCTCAAGTCGCTGCCGGAGCGGCTGTCGGCGGCGACGCAGCCGTCGGACCTGTCGGAGGCCATCCAAAAGCAGTTCAGCCTTGTGGATCCCAACAGCCTCTCGTCGTGGCGGTCGCAGACCCAGCCCACGCAGCGCGACGATTTCGCCGTCCAGATCGACCGCCTCCGCAGCGACCTGGGCCGGCTGGGCATCGTGGCCGTGAAGGAAAAGGAAGACCAGATCCAGCGCGGCGCCAGCCAGGTGAGACTCGGCAACGAGCTGCGCCCGCTCTACGAGCTGATGTCGCTGAACGAGTCTAACCGCATCGAGACGGACATCCGCCACGTGGTGCAGAAGCTCGATCCGGGCATCCGCGCCAACGTCGAGGGCTACCTGCTGGGCGTCTTCCTCAAGCAGCCGCTCTATCGCTACAACGCCGTCGCCACGCAGAAGGACATCGACGACCGCCTGGCCGCTCTCGAACGCGACCCACCCAAAGATCGGTTCGAGGAAGGCCAGGCCCTCGTGCGGCACCGCCGCCTGGAAAACCAGAAGATCCAGGAGGCCGACCTCAAGCTGCTCGCCGAAGAGCACCCGGCCTTCCTCGACCGCGAGAAGCTCGACCGCCCCTACCTGCCGTGGCTTCGACTGACCGGGCGGGCCATCATGCTGCTGGTGGTGGTGACGCTGATGTCGCTCTATATCTGGCGCTACCAGCCGCGGATCGTCCGCAACCCGCTGCGGGCGCTGTCGATCGCCGTCGTGATCCTGCTGGCCCTGGCGGGCACCAAGCTGCTGTGCCAGACGGCGTCGCTCAACCCCTTCGCCGCAACGCTGCCGGTGCTGACGGCGGCATTCATCCTGGCCATCGTCTACGACCAGCGTTTCGCGCTGGCCATCACGGGCATCGCCTCGGTGGTGGTCGTGTTCCAGCTGCGCGGCGACCTGGCGATGCTGCTGGTGCTGGTGGCGGGCGTGGCGGTGGCCGTCGCCTGCCTGAGGGAGATCCGCACGCGGAGCAAGCCCATCCTCATCTCGGCCGCCGCGGCGCTGACGGTGCTGCTGTCGATCTGGGCCGAGGACCTTGCCTCCGGCGTGCCCTGGTGGCCGTTCGCGGTGCTGGACGGGGCGTGGGGCGCGTCGTTCGCCCTGCTGTCGGGCTTCCTCGTCGAGGGCATCCTGCCGCTGATCGAGCGGGCGTTCGGCTCGGCCACCAGCATGACGCTGCTGGAGTGGTGCGACGCGAACAAGCCCCTGCTGCGCCGCCTGGCCATGGAAGCGCCCGGCACGTACAACCATTCGCTGCAGCTGGGGGCGATGTGCGAGGCGGCGGCCGAGGCCATCGGCGCCCGGGGCCTCTTGGCCCGCGTGGGCGCGTACTATCACGACGTGGGCAAGATCAACAAGCCCGACTACTTCGTCGAAAACCAGGCCGGCCACGCCAGCCGCCACGCCAAGCTCTCGCCCGCGATGAGCCTGCTGATCATCACCGGCCACGTCAAGGACGGCCTGGAACTGGCGAAGGAGTACGGCCTGCCGCGCGTGCTGCTGGAATTCGTGGCCACGCATCACGGCACGACGCTGGTGCAGTACTTCTACCACGCCGCCACCGAACGGCGCAAGGCCGGCTCTGAACGGGCGCCGGACGAGGTCGAGTTCCGCTACCCCGGCCCCAAGCCCCGCTCGAAGGAAGCCGCCATCCTCATGCTCGCCGACGCGGCCGAGTCGTCGATGCGGGCGATGCACGAGCCCACGCCCGGGCGCATCGAGAACCAGGTGCACGTGATGGTCAACCGCCGCCTGATGGACGGGCAGATGGACGACTGCGACCTCACGCTCAAGGAAGTGCACCAGATCGAGGAATCGCTGGTCAAGACGCTGTGCGCCATGTATCACGGGCGCGTCTCGTACCCCACGCCGCCGGGCGAGTCGCCGTCGGCCGCCGAGATCCACCCCAAGATCGCGCCCGACGCCGACGATGAGGACGAGGTCGTCCAGGCCGAGGGGTAGCCCTCCAAACAAGCGAGCCCCGCCTTCATGATGAATGCGGGGCCCGTTGATGTTTGAAACGCTAAGAAGGCTTACTTCTTGGCGGCCTTGTCCTTCTTGGGTTTCTTCTTTTCCTTCTGCTGACGATTGTTTCCCTTACCCATGATGCTCTCCTTGCTGCTGGGGGGTTCCGCGTGCAGGGGCGAGCCCACGCCCGCCGGCCAACTCACGCACCACTGACTTGACCCGCGACCATCGCCGGGCCTGTCGATATTGTGACCGATCCCGGGCGAGATGAAAAGCTTTTTTGCCTCCGCGTTCGTATGACAAGTGAGGGATTGGGGGCAATCCTCGCAAGTGCCCTCGCGATAAGGAGTGAAGGATGACGCGGGAAGCTCTATCGGACGTCAGCCTCGATGAACTGTTCGAGGAGATCGAACTCCGTCTCGGGAGGCTCCTGAAATCACTTACCCACAAGGACGACCGGGTTCGCGAACTCCGCGAGATGATTGGCGCTGCGCCCGGAGCGCCGCCGCATCGTCGTGCGGCCCGCAAACCAAAGGCCCGCCCCGCCCGTCAAGCCGCGCACGCGCCCGCGCCACGAAGCGCGCGCAGCCGACCCCGCGCCGCCGCCAGGAAACCTCGCCCCGCCGCTGCCCACAAGGTGACCATCGATGACTTCGTCGCGTCGCCGGCCGGACCGGAGGCGCCCGATATCACCCTGCCCGACTGGCTGAACCGAACGTTCACCGAGATGGGCCTGGAGGTGAGAAAGGTTCCTCCGCCGGACGAGGCGGCCAAGGCGGCACACCGCCGCCGGGGCGCGGCGACCGGCGAGGTCACTGTCCCCGAGTGGCTGGAGGACACCTTTGCCGTCGGCGCGGCCGAGGCGCCCGTGCCGCCGAAGCCGAAGCCTTCTCGCCGCCGGCGCCCGCCGGCCAGCGAACATCGCACCCCCGCCGCCCGCCGCCGCGCGTGGCGCCAGGCGGGCGCTGCCCCGGCCCCGGCGACCACCGAGGGGCCTGCCACCGAGCCGATCCCGCCGGCGGAGCCCGAGGAGACCGCAAGCGAGACACCCGCCGCCCAGGCGCCCAAGGCCGGCACGCATCTGGCCCGCCCGCGCCGCCAGGCCGGCGCCGGCAGGCCGTCCGCTCGCCGCCTCACCGCCAAGCATCCGCACGCGGGCGCCCGGCCCACGCACGAGGACCGCACTCACGAGCCGACGATCATTATCCGCCCCGCGCCCCCGTCGCCGCGCGTGCTGATCTCCCAGCCCCCGCCGCAGCAGGTGCTCAAGGCCCCCTCCCCCGACGAGCCGGCAGAAGACGCCCTCGAGTCGCAGTCGCAGACGGCCGTGGCAGAGGCGGCGCCGCAAGCCGCCCTTGAGGAGCAAGCCCAGGCCGCGACGGCGGAAGAGCAGATCGCAACGATGGAACCCGCCACCCCGGCACCGCCGCCGGAGCCGCCCACGGCCATTCAGACCATCACGCCCGCCGGGCCGCCGCCGACACCCAGGACCCGCCCGGCGATCATCAAGCGTCTCAACGATCTCATCCGCCACGTCCGGCCGGGCAATCACGCGGCGCATGAGCTGACGCCGGCAGCGCCGCCGGAGGTGGAGGTCACCCCCATCGCCATCCCGCCGGGGCTTCACAGGGACCTGCTGCTGGATGCGGGCTCAGGCGTCAGAATGCGACTCCTGCTCATCCCGGCCGGCAGGTTCCTCATGGGCAGCACCGAGCAGGAGCGGCACGCGGCGCACGACGCCTTCATCGACATGGGCATCTCGCGCCCGACGGCGGCCCTGTGGTGCCAGAGCGAGACGCCGCAGCACGAGGTGGTGATCTCGCACCCGTTCTACATGGCCGAAGTGGCCGTGACGCAGGAGCAGTACCAGGCGGTGATGGGCGAGAACCCCAGTTTCTTCCGCGGCGTGACCAACCCGGTGGAGCGTGCCGCCTGGCAGGAGGCGATGGAGTTCTGCGACCGGCTGTCGCGGCGGGCCCAGCGCCGCGTGTTGCTGCCGACCGAAGCCCAATGGGAATACGCCTGCCGGGCGGGCTCCGTGACGCCCTTCCACACCGGCGATACGATCGGCACCGACCAGGCGAACTTCAACGGCAAGCGGGTATTCGGCGCGGGCCTCAAGGGCGAGCACCGCCAGCTGACCGTGCCGGCCAAAACGTTCCGCCCCAACGCGATGGGGCTGTACAACATGCACGGCAACGTGTGGGAATGGTGCGCGGACTGGTTCGATTCCAGCGGGTATGGCAAGAGCCGCACCGTCGACCCGCGCGGGCCCGGCTTCGGCGGCCGTCGCGTGGTGCGCGGCGGCTCGTGGGCCGTCTACCCCGTCTTCTGCCGCAGCGCCTTCCGCTACGGCTACACCACCGACACTCGCAACTATGACATCGGCTTCCGCGTGATCGTGACGGTCGAATGAAGACCGACACACCAGCCATGTCGGCCTAATATAGCCTTTGACGACTATTGCTTTTGGGCTATAATACGAGCCATGTGGGAAGTTGAATTCACTGATGAATTCGATCAGTGGTGGCAAACGCTCAGCGAGCGGGACAAGGAATCGCTGACGGGCAGCATCTATCTTCTTCGGGAGATGGGCCCCCTCTTGCGACGGCCGCACGCGGACACCGTAAAGGGTTCGCGTCACCCGAACATGAAGGAGTTGCGGACGCAGAGCCACGGCCACCCCTTGCGGACGCTGTTTGCTTTGGACCCGCGACGACATGCGATTCTGTTGATCGGCGGCGACAAGACCGGCGACAACCGGTTCTATGATCGGATGATCCCGCTGGCGGACGACCTCTACGATAGGCACCTGGAAGACCTTCGAAAGAAAGGCTTGATCTGATGGCACGCAATTTCAAAGAACTGGAAGCAAAGATGTCCCCGGAGTCGCGCGCCCGCGCCCAGGCCAAAGCCAGGGAGATGATGTCGGAGATGCTGCTGGTTGAGCTCCGCAAGCTGGCGGGCCTGACACAAGAAGAGGTTGCCGCCGTGCTGGGGGTCACACAGCCGACCCTGTCGAAGCTGGAAAACCAGGATGACATGCAGATCAGCACCCTTCGCAGATTGGTGGAAGCCCTGGGCGGCAAACTCGAAATCCTGGTCCACATGCCTGGCGGCGACATCTCGATCCGGCAATTCAAGGACGCCTCCTGACCGACGGCATTGCGTCGTCACGCCGCTTGGGCCTCTTGCTGGGCCAGCGCAGCCAGGCGGGCGAGCAGCGAACCGGCACTGCGCCGCGACTGGTGATGATGGACGGCCGGGTCGCTTGCCCAGATCAAGGCGACGGGCAGCGCGATGGCCGCCGGCCACGATGGCTCGATCTCCGACGACAGCCGCGACATCGCCTCGGCCAGGCTGAAGGGCAGGCGGCCGACGTCGCCGCTGGCAACCTCGGGCGCCTCATCGATCTTGCACGATGCCGCCGAGCGACTGATGTGCTCGCGGCAGACCAGCGGGCGGATCGGGTAGATGGAGCATGCGCCGCCCTCCAGGAACGGGCAGGTAATCTGCAGGTCCGCGTACCAGTGCGAGAGGACGGCCGGGGATGCGACTTCACTCTCCATCGGCGGCCGCCGCGCCAGCAGCGTTGTCGCCGCCTGCAGGTACCGCTCATAGATGGCCTTTCGCCGAACCGACGACAGGCGCCCCAGGTGCTCCCACAGGAACAGCGCCTCGGGCGCGCTGAGCGAGACGATGTAGTTGCAGCAGGCCGAACACCCCTTGCGGCAGGCGACGCAATCGCCTCCCAGGCCCGCCGTCGCCGCCGACACCAGGTGATCGGCCAGGCTCATCGCCGTCGGCACCAGCTGCGCGAGCGACATCGGGGCCTCGTCCGCCACGGGCGCGATGAAAGGCCGTCCCAGGATGCCAAAATCCATGCCGGCCGACATTGATTGCGATGCTGCTGTGGTCGACAAACAAAGCTCCAGTAAGCGGGGATGCAGACGCACGATCCTCGATTCGCCTCTTGGGGTGTTATCGACGCAAGCGGGGGTCGGCTTTGGTAGCGATGGCCGTGGAAGGCTCGGAAACACGAACCTTCGCCCCGCGCGTCGCTCGTCCTTTTTCCTCGGTGCAGGCCTCAGACGGGGCGGGTATTGATGACCGTCACGCCGAGGGAGGCGAGGGAATCGATCCAGGTGCAGACGGTGGCGTTGTCTGCCGCGGGCACGTCCAGCCGCTGCGGCAGGCCCAGGCGCTGCAGCTTGCTGGTGCCCAGGCGGTGATAGGGCATGAGTTCCACGCCCAGGAGGTCGGGCATCGTCTTGGCCAGTTGCGACACGCCGCGGAAATTGTCCATGCGGTCGTTGTAGCCCGGCACCAGCGGCAGGCGGAGCAGGATCTTCGCCCCGGCCGCGTACAGCCGCTTGAGGTTCGCCAGCGGGATGGCGTTGGGCACGCCGGTGAACTGGATGTGCCTGGCGTTGTCCGTATCCTTCACGTCGTACAGCCACATGTCCACGTGCGGCAGCGCGTGCTCGATGTGGGCCCAGTCGGCCATGCCGCAGGTCTCGACGCAGCAATGCAGCCCCGCCGCCTTGGCCGCCTGAAGCAGTTCCAGCGTGAAGGCCGGCTGGCCGAACGGCTCGCCGCCCGAGAGCGTCATGCCCCCGCCCGATGTCTCATAAAAAGGCTTGTCGGCCAGCACCTCGCGGAGGACCTCCTCCACGGTAGTCTGGCGGCCAATGAGTTCCAAGGCCCCGGCGTAGCACTGCTCGGTGCACTTGCCGCAGGCCGTGCACTTGTCTCGCGTGAGCTCGTGGCGGTCGCCGTTCATCACATGGCCGTGCTGGGGGCAGTTGCGGAAGCAGTAGCCGCAGCCTATGCACTTCTCGGGCATGAACGACAGCACCGGCGCCGTCGCGATGCCTTCGGGGTTGTGGCACCACTGGCAGCGCAGGGGACAGCCCTTGAGGAACACCGTGGTACGAATGCCCGGCCCGTCATGGATCGAGAACTTCTGTATATCGAAGATACGGCCTGTCATTGTGTTTCCTGTGACAAAAGAAGGTCCGTCATTGTAACACGGGCCGGCGGGAAATGTCGCTGGCGGTATTGGTTCAAAGGGAGGGACGGCGGAACCAAGTCAGGCTCGAGTCAGAGTCTCAGCGATTGTATTTCGCGACGATCTCGGGCAGTTCATGCAGGTGGACGATGCGGTGATCGGGCCGGTGCTTCGACCGCGCGTGTTTGCCCAGCGGGTCCTTCAGCACCGAGATCATGCCCATCCGCCGCGCGCCGCGGACGTCGGCCGAGGGCGAATCGCCGACGAAGACCGTGCCCGCCGCCTCGAGCCCAGCCAGTTCCAGGGCCGTCTGAAAGATCCGCGGGTGCGGCTTGCGGTACCCGATCTGGCAGGAGTACACGCGGTACGGCAGCAGATCCAGCAGGCCCTCGCGCTGCAGGTGGCGGTCGAGCACCTGGGCGGGGATGAACGTGTTGGAGATCACGCCCAGCTTCACGCCGCTGCGGTTCAATGCTTCCAGCGTGGCGATCGACTCCTCTTCCACCTTCGCGCATCGGCCCAGCGGTTCGTACCAGCGGGCGGCCACCTCGATCGTCTGCTCGGGCGTCAGCGTGATGCCGATCCCGCGGTTGAGGCGGTCGAGGATGTCCAGCGCGTTGAACTCCCGCCCGGTGATGCGGCTCTTGAAGTAGCTCCAGCGGATCGCGCGGAGCTTGCGGCGGTGGTACTTCATGAATTCCGGCAAGTCCACGCCCAGGTCCTTCAGGTAGGCGTAAGCAAGCCTGGACCCCTCCTCGAAGAGTTGGGGGATGTCCACTCGGCCGAAGTGCAGGATGGTTTCGCCGAGGTCTAACAGGATGCCGGAAACTCGTGGGTTCATACGACGCATGCATTGTACTCGGATCGACGCCCGCGATCAAACCAATCGGCCCCTCACCGCACCGGCCGGCCGCGAACGATGGCGATGATCGTGCTCAGCACGAACCACGCCGACGCGCACAGCACGATGGTGGCGCCCGTGGCGGTGTTGGGCCACGGCTGGGCCGACACCAGCAGCCCGGCCACCGCCGACGTCAACCCCACCACGACGGCCCACCAGAACATGCTGGCCGCCGAGCGGGCGAAGTTGCGGGCGGCCGCCGCCGGCACGATCAGCATCGCCGTCACCAGCAGCACCCCCACGACCCACACCGAGAAGATCACCACCAGCGACAGCAGCGCCGCGAAGATGTACTGGTACGCCCGCACCGACACGCGGTGCGCCGACGCCAGCGGCCCCGACAGCCCCACGTACAGCAGCCGGTTGTACGCCACCGCCTGGAACACCATCAGCGCCACGAACAGCGCCCCCAGCCACAGCAGGTCCCCCTGGTCGATCGTGAGGATGTCGCCGAAGAGAAACCGCTGCGTGTCGCGGGCCATGCCGCGGTCGCGGCTGATGACGGCCAGGCCGAACGCCACGACGGCCGAGAAGAACACCCCGATGACCGTGTCGATGGACAGCCTCGTCCGCCGCCCCACGGCCATGATGCCCAGGCCGATGGCGACGGCAAGACCCGCCATCGCCCAATGCACGTTCACGCCGGCCAGCAGGCCGATGGCCACGCCCGCGAAGGCGGAGTGGCTGATCGCGTCGGAGAAGAACGCCATGCGGAAGTTGACCACCTGCACGCCCATGGCCGCGCACATCGGCGCCAGCAGCACCAGGGCGACCATCGCCACCTGCATGAAGCGAGGCTGCATGCACTCCAGCGGCAGCAGGCCCGCGACAAGGTCCAGCAGCCAGTTCAGGTCAACCATGCTTGTGGTCCTTGCACGATTCTCCGTGGGGCGCGCCGCCGCGACGGAACGATTCCATGTTCGTGAACCCCAGGTGAATGCCGAACGTGCTGGCCAGCACCTCGTCGTTCAGGGCCGTCTGCACGGGCCCCTGCCCCGTCACCCGCCGGTTGAGGCAGATGACGTGCGTCGCGTGCGCCGTCACCAGCGACAGGTCGTGCGTCACCATCACCTGCGTGAATCCCCGCTGGCGCTGCAGCCGCTCCAGCAGCTCGCACAGCAGGTTCTCCCCCGCGATGTCCACGCCCGCGGCCGGCTCGTCCAGGATCAGCACCTGCGGGTCCTGCTGCAGCGCCAGCGCCAGCAGCACGCGCTGCAACTCCCCGCCCGACAGCGCCCCCAGCCGCCGCTCGCACAAGGCGTCGGCGTTGACGGCCGCCAGCATCTCCATCGCCGCGGCCTTGCAGACGGCGGAACGCCCCAGCCACAGGGGGCGCTTCTGTCGCCCCATCAGCATCATCTCCATCACCGTCAGCGGCATGCCGCGGTCGAAGTCCAGCCTCTGGGGCACGTAGCCCAGCCTGGCGGGCTTGCCGTTGCCGGAGCAGATCTCGATCCGCCCCCGGTAAGGCACCTGCCCCAGCAGCGCCAGCAGCAGCGTCGTCTTGCCCGCGCCGTTG
This sequence comes from uncultured Planctomycetaceae bacterium, assembly GCA_964616985.1. Taxonomy (GTDB): domain Bacteria; phylum Planctomycetota; class Phycisphaerae; order SM23-33; family SM23-33; genus CAZTVF01. Next base: position 1,782 of record CAZTVF010000053.1, on the reverse strand, counting down.
GGACCGATGATGGCCGTGGCGCTGCCCTGCGGCACCGTCGCGTTCACCGACTCCAGGATCGGCACCGATGCCATGTGCACCGAGACGTCCATGAAGGTCACCGCGGGTTTGGACGGATCAGGCATGGGGCGCTCCATCCTTCACACGTGCCACCCCAACGCCGGCCGGCGGCGCCGGTCGGTCTTCCCGCACTTTCAGTACGCCGCCCACGCGGGCGCTGCCGCCGATCGGCCGGCCGCGCAGTGTCTCCACGATCGTCCGAATATTCGCCCGCATCGTCCGCTGGTAGTAATCCATCGGGGCGTCATCGGGACCCGTGGCCGAGGGGTCCAGCGAGGCCGCCGGGATGCCCGCTTCCTTGGCGATCTCCTGCCCCAGCCTGGGGGGGTACTGGGGCTCGGTGAACAGCGCCGCCGCGCCGCTCTTCTTGATCAGCTGCACCAGGCGGGTCCGCTCTGCCGCCGACGGCTCCTGCCCGGGCTCTTCCTCGACGACGGCCACCACCTCCAGCCCGGCGTCGCGGGCGAGGTAGTCGAACACCGCGTGCTGCGTGACGATCTTCCGCGAGGGAAGATTCCTCACCGCCGCCGCAAGCTCCGCCGCCACATTCTGCAGGTCGGCCGCGTAGGCGTCGGCGTTGGCCTTGTAGACCGCGGCGTTGGCGGGGTCGATCTTCGACAACTGCTGGGCGATGTTCTGCGCGACCTTCGCCGCCATTGTCGGGCCGGCGAACAGGTGCGGGTTGTACTCCTGGTGGTGAGCGTGGCCGTGAGAATCGCCCCCGCCCTCCTCGGGCGTGAACTTCAGCAGGCCCTCGACGCCGGCCGAGGAGTCCAGCACGCGAATCTGCGGGTTATCCCGCACGGCCTTGTCGAGGAACTCCTCCAGGCCCAGGCCGTTGACCACGAAGACGTCGGCGGCGATCAGCATGCGCATATCCTGCGGCGTCAGGCTGTAGTCGTGCGGGCAGCCCATCGCCGCGGGGATCATCACCTGCACGTCCACGTTCTGGGCGCCCTGCGTGACGTTGCGCGTGAACAGGTACATCGGGAACGTGCTGCACAGAATGTGCAGCTTGCCGTCGGCCGGCGGCTTGGGCTTCGCGCAGCCCGTCGCCAGCAATGCCGCCGCCAGCACGATTGTCAGCATCCGCTTCATGACTGCTCCCGGCTCAATTCTATGTTGAAGTCCCAGCACCCCGCCCGTATCGTTATTGAGAAGCCGTTATCATTGTACGATAATAATAATGCATTATCAATAAGGAACGGCGAATCGCAGATATCCGGCGGAGAGGACCATGCAGCGCGACACGCTCCAACGACAAGCCATCCGGCAGGTGTTTGCCCAGGCGGGCAGGCCGCTGAGCCCGCAGGAGATCCTCGAGGGGGCCTCGCCGCGGGCGGCCGGGCTGGGCATCGCCACCGTCTACCGCACCCTCAAGGCCATGGTCGCCGCGGGCGAGATCACGGCCATGCAGATCCCCGGCGAGCCGCCCCGCTACGAGACCTGCGGCAAGACCCACCACCACTACTTCCGCTGCCGCTCGTGCGAGCAGGTGTTCGACATCGAAGGCTGCCCCGGCCATTTCGAAGACTTGGTGCCCAAGGGCTTCGCCCTCGAAGACCACGAGTTGATCCTCTACGGCCTGTGCAGTCGCTGCTCCAAGCCCGCCCGCCCCGGCGGGAATGACCAATGACCAAGGCCCAATGACGGAACGCCCACGAACAGGGCAAACCGGTGCCACCCCCAAACTCGTTTGGGGGTGCGACGGCGGCACCGGGC
>CAZTVF010000052.1:0-33956 GCA_964616985.1 uncultured Planctomycetaceae bacterium | reverse complement strand
CTCTCCAAGCAGTTGTTGCTGGAAGAGGACAAGGTGGCGGGATTGACGATCCCGGATCAAAACACATCAAGGCCCGATCTCACTTCGCGAGGAAGGTATCACAATGTGACACACATACAGTCACGGGGCCGCCAGGCGGGCCGGACCCGGACTTCTTCAGATATGAATTTCCTCCACAGGCCGCCTTTTCGCGGGCTGCGGGGCGATCGCACGATGTATATCACACCGTGATATAGTGGAAGATATGAAATCCCGCACAGGCAAGTCAATGGCATCGGCAAGCGGAAGGCCGGATATTTCGCAAGTTTTTTTTTGGGCCTCGATTTTGGGCCGAAATCCACGCTCCTGCGGCGCTGGGACTGCCGGAAAACAGGGGCCGCAGGCCTGCATCGCCGGCGGGATTGCTCGAAAAGCCCTTGCGCTGCAGCGTTAACCGCGCAGGGCGTTCGCCGGAGGCTGGAATTCAAGGGGTTTTGGCGAGGTCGGTCCGTCGTGACCGATCACAAGTCTTTGATCGTCAAGAAGATGTGGCGACTAAACGACACGGGCCGCCGGCGTCCGGCGGCCCGTGGTATCGCATGCAACGGAGAGGCTGGGATTCGAACCCAGGGTACCCTTGCGGGTACACGGCACTTCCAATGCCGCCCATTCAGCCACTCTGGCACCTCTCCAGGGGTGCACTACTATACCAAGTTTCTATCGGCACACAAGCAGGCAAAACACCGCCTTTTCCCGGGGTTTGGCGAGAATTTCATCTTGACGCCCGCCGCCCGCGCGCGCAACATATCGAGTCAGATGAATCGGGTCGTGTGACCCGAGGCCGCGGCGGCCTGCAACGGATGTGACGCAGAGCGACGCGGCCTGGACATGTCAGGCATTCAAACCATGTAGAAGGAGCTGCAAATGGCAAAGGCTGCCAAACCCGCCACCAAGAGTGAAATTCTGGCCTGCATCGCTGAGAAGAACGAGCTGTCCCGCAAGCAGGTCGCCGGCGTGCTGGACACGCTGACCGACTGCATCAAGAGCGCGGTCGGCAAGAAGGGCCCCGGCATCTTCGCCCTCCCGGGCCTGCTGAAGATCACCGTCATCCAGAAGGCCGCTGTGCCCGCTCGCAAGGGCATCAATCCCTTCACCAAGCAGGAGCAGACGTTCAAGGCCAAGCCGGCCCGCCGCGTCATCAAGGTCCGCCCGCTGAAGGCCCTGAAGGATTTCGTCAAGTAAGTCGAACCTTCAACCAGAGATTTGCACAACGGCCACGCCCTCAAAAGCGTGGCCGTTGTCTTTCCATGCGATGCCGCTCGACTCGCAGAGCCGTAGGGTGGGCTGGCCAGCCCACCATCGACGATCGAATATCCGTACCGTCGATGAAGCGTTGATCTTATCACGGCCAGAAGAAGCGAACCTGCCTGCCGGCAGGCAGGCTGCAGAACCGCAGAACAAGGAATGATGAATCTCGAAATGACACCGTCCCACGGGCGTCTCGTCCCATGGCCATTGTGCGTGTCGGGCAGCGGCTTGCCGTTCGGCGCTGTGAGAGCTGGATGATGCCGTGGGGTTCTACAGCGCCGAACGGCAAGCCGCCGCCACCCCTTAATTGAATTCACGAAGCACTATCACGCCACGCGCGTGGCCAGGCAGATCAGGCGGTTTTCGCCGGCGCTGGCGAGCGTGTGAGGTTCATCGGGGTTGGTCAGGGCGAGTTGCCCGGCGGGGAGGGTGTGGGTGGCGCCGCCGGCGATGATGGCGGCCGACCCGGTGACCACGTAATACGACCATTGTCCCGAGTCGACCTTGAGCTTCTGGCCGCTCTCCATGCAGATCAACTCGGCGGTCATCGATCCGGTGTGGCAAAGCCCGATGCGTTGCGGCTTGGCCGAACCGAACCGAACTTTCGCGATGACGTTCACGATCTCCATGCAGAAGCCTCCTGCTTGAAAACCGCTACGGCGAGCCCGGGGGCGAGAGGTCAGGCTCAACGCGGTGAAATTCAAACGGCCCCTGCGGCAGGGAAGTTCCCACCGCAGGGGCCGCCTGTTTGCATTGTGCTATTCGACCTTGAAGCGCGGGCCGCCGACCTTGGTGTCGACCTTCGTGTCCCACTTGTAGTCCACCTTGGTGTCCTTGTCCACCGGGCCCACCAGCTTGTCGGGCAGGATGTGGAAGTACATCGGATCGGGTGCGTTCTTGTCCAGGCGGAACGGGGTCGAGAACTTGCCGGCCACGAACGTGAAGTTCTTGTCGTCCTCGTCGTCCACCTTGATCTTGATCTCGCGCTCTCCGCCGTCGGGCGCGACGGTGAAGCTTCTCTTCTCGAACGGGCCGGAGCCCTCGAGAATCTTGACCTGCACGGGCTCAGAGAGGGCGCTGGTGACCTTGATGTTGTAGGTCTTCTCGCAACCCACCATGGCCAGGGCACAAACGGCGAGGACGACCAACAGTAGCTTCCCGGTTGTCTGCATGAATGTCTCCTTTAGGGTTCTTTGCGGACGTGTGCTCAATATTATTGTCCAAACCGGCTGTCTTTTCAAACGCAACCTTCTTTCTAAATCGACACTTGTGCAAACAAAAGGTGAGTCCTCTGGTTAAAAAACTCGGAATCTGATTTAATCAGGCCATGAAGATCGCACTGGCCCAGTTGAATCCCATCGTCGGTGATATCGCCGGCAACACGGCCAAGATGGCCGACGCCATCGACCGCGCCCGCCGCGGCGGGGCGCAGCTCGTCGTATTCTCCGAGCTCTCGGTCGTGGGCTACCCGCCGCGCGACCTGCTGCGCAAAGAGCAGTTCGTCGCCGACAACCTCGCCGCCGTCGAGACCCTGGCCGCACACTGCCATGATATCGCCGCGCTGGTGGGCTACGCGCGCCCCACGCCGCAGGCGTCGGGGCGGCCGCTGCAGAACGTGGCGGCCCTGCTGCGTCACGGCCGCATCGAGCACATCCACGTCAAGGCGCTGCTGCCGACGTACGATGTCTTCGACGAGACGCGGTACTTCGACCCCGGCGCCAACGGCAAGTGCATCGACCTGGGCGACGTGCGGGTGGGCCTGAGCATCTGCGAAGACCTCTGGGACGCCTCGGCCCTGGGACGCGCCCTGTACGGGGCCGACCCCATCGCCGACCTCAAGCGGCAGGGTGCACACATTATTATTAACATGGCCGCCAGCCCGTTCCAGACCGGCAAGGCCCGCCTGCGGGAGGATCTCTTCCGCCGCCAGGCCCAGCGGAACAACGCGCCCATCGTCTACGTCAACCAGGTCGGCGGCAACGACGAACTCATCTTCGACGGCTGCAGCAGCGTGATCTCGCCCTCGGGCGAGGTGCTCGGCCGCGCCAAGAGCTTCGAAGAAGACCTGCTGGTCATCGACACCGACGGCGCAGGCGGCCGCTGCGAACCCGTGGGCGAGGACATGGCCCGCCTCTCGGCGGCCTTGAAGCTGGGCCTGCGCGACTACGTCCGCAAGTGCGGGTTCAAGAGCGTGGTGCTGGGGCTCTCGGGCGGCATCGACTCGGCCGTGGTGGCCACGCTGGCGGCCGACGCGCTGGGCGCGGCCAACGTTCACGCCATCGCGATGCCCAGCCGCTACAGCAGCGACCACAGCCTGGCCGACGCCGAATTCCTCGCCCGCGCGGTGGGCATGAACTATCAGGTCGTGCCCATCGAGCCCATCCACGCCGCCTTCGAGGGCTCGCTGCAGCAGGTCCTTGCCGGCGGCAGCGGCGAGGCGGCCGAGAACGTCCAGGCCCGAGTGCGAGGCATCATTGTGATGGCGTCCAGCAACGCGCAGGGGCACCTGCCCCTGGCCACGGGCAACAAGTCCGAGCTGTCGTGCGGCTACTGCACGCTGTACGGCGACATGTGCGGCGGGCTGGCCCCCATCGGCGACGTCCTGAAGACCGACATCTACCGCCTCGCGCAGCAGCTCAACGACGAGGCCGGCTTCGACCGCATCCCGCGCAACACGTTCGACAAGCCACCCTCGGCCGAGCTCAAGCCCAACCAGACCGACCAGGACAAGCTTCCGCCGTACGATCTGCTGGACCAGATCCTCCAGCGGTACGTAGAAGAGGACATGACGGCAGAGACGATAGTTGCCCAAGGCTATGATTCGGCGACGGTGTACCGCGTGGCCCGCATGGTGGACTTGTCGGAGTACAAGCGGAAGCAGGCGGCGCCCGTGCTGAAGGTTTCCTCGCGTGCGTTCGGCGCCGGCCGGCGGATGCCGATCGCGCAACGCTACGTGCCGACAGGAGGGCGCTAGTTGCAAATTGTCTGCGGTCAATGCAGGCACCTGTTCCACTTCGACGGCGGGCGCGCGGCGCCTTGCCCCAAGTGCGGTCACGAGATCCTCGTCGAGGCGGAACTGTCCGCGGCCGCCCCAGCCGCCGACGCCGATATCGAGATCGAGGATTTTGCCAACGCGGCCCGTCACACCATGGACCGCAAGCTTCACCTCAAGTGCGGCCATTGCGGCAAGGCCCTGACCGTGGGCGCCCGCCTGGCGGGCAAGAAACGCAAATGCCCCGCCTGCCAGAAGAAGGTCCAGATTCCGTATCCCGATGACAAGGAAGACTTCGGCGCGGTGGGCACGTTCGCCATGCTCGCCGCCGAGGCCGACAGCCTGGACCTGGTCAAAGAGGACAAGCCTGCCGCCCCGGCCGCTGCGCCCGCGCCGCCCAAGGCCCCGCACCGGCCCCGCAAGGAGCCGCGCGAGACGCCCGCAGTCGTGGTGGAAATGCCCGCCGGCGACACGTCGGCCGATGAGGCGGCCGATGTCTTTCCGCAGTTCACCCCGCCGCGTCGCCGCCGCAGGCGCCGCGGCAGACCCAGCACGATCGGGGCGGGCCTGTTCATCGCCATCCTGGCCTTCGCCGGGACGTACTGGGCCTACGACGCGATGAATCGTAAACCCTCGAACCCCGAACTGGCCGCCGGCGCGCCTTCGCCTAAGCCGTCGCAGGCGGCCGCGCCCACGGCGAGCAAGGCGCCATCGGCCTCGCCCGCACCGTCGCCTTCGGCGGCAGCGGTCGCGCGGGCCACGCCGTCGCCCTCCCCCAGCGGCCTGCCCTCGGGCGAGGTGCCCGGGCGGCTCAAGATCACCGGCGCCACCCGCTCGCCGTTTCTCGGCGAGGGGTACCATGCGGCCGGGCCCCTGAATCTCTTCGTGGCCGTGACCGTCGAGATCACCGCCGGCACGTACGCGATGACGGTGTCGCCGACAGCGGATGTATTCGTCAGCGTGGATGGGACCGACACCGCGGCGATCGGCACATTGACCAGTGGGCTGGTGGGTCCCACAACCTCCAACGCCGCCATCAGCCTCAAGCCCAACCAGGCCGGGGCGGCCACCTTCGTCTTCGAACTCAGCCAGAACCTCACCGGCGTCATGCTGCGAATGCGCGGCGCAGGCGAGCAGCCGCTAACGCTGGAACCGCTTAAGTTCGACCGGAGCGCTGAACTCAGCGGCAGCTACGTCGAGTCGCCGCCCCGCAACCTGCCGCCGCTGCCTCGCGAGCCGATCCTGGCTGCCCTGGCTGGCACGCAGCAGATCCAGATGCGGATCCTCTCTGCCGGCGGGGACTATGACGTCAGCTTCGCCGTCAGCGGCATCACCGGGACGTTCAAACGAATGAGGCCGGGGCTGTACAGCGGCGACCTCAAGCTGGGCAACAGCAGCCTCGCGTGCAAGCTGCGGATGATCGACGGCTCCAAGTCGCTCCTCCTCTATCTCCGCGACGAGCCGTTCCACCAGATCACGTTCGTCCGCGAGTAGCCCCAATGCAGCCGCCATCAGGCCCTCTGTGAATAAGGAGCATCATGAGCCATCGAATCGTCGTGTTGGACGGGTACGCATTGAACCCCGGCGACCTCAACTGGGACGCCCTGGCCGCGCTCGGTGAGACAACGATCCACGATCGCACTGCGGCGGCCCAGACGCTCGCCCGCAGCGAGGGCGCGCCCATCCTTCTGACGAACAAGACCGTGCTGGACGCCGCGGCCCTGGCGGCCTTGCCGGCCCTGCGGTATGTGGGCGTGCTGGCGACGGGGTACAACGTGATCGATACCGCCGCGGCCAAGGCGCGGGGCGTGGTCGTCACCAACGTGCCCGCCTACGGCACCGACTCGGTGGCGCAGATGGTCTTCGCCCACCTGCTGAACCTGACGCAGCGCGTGGCCGAGCATGCGGCGGGCGTCCGCGGCGGCCGCTGGACCGCCAGCAAGGATTTCTGCTACTGGGACTGGCCGCTGGTGGAACTCGCCGGCCTGACGCTGGGGCTGGTGGGCCTGGGTCGCATCGGTCGCCGCACGGCCGAGATCGCCCGGGCGTTCGGCATGAACGTCATCGCCTGTGACCCCGCCGCCGTCGATTGGCCGGCGGGCGTGGAACGCGTCGCGCTGGACGACGTCTTCGCCCGGGCCGACGCGGTCAGCCTGCACTGCCCGCTCACCGACGCCACCAAGGGCCTCGTCAATCGCCATCGCCTGTCGAGGATGAAGAAGACCGCCTTACTCATTAACACCAGCCGCGGGCCGCTGGTAGACCAGGAGGCCCTGGCCGAGGCGCTCGCCAGCGGCCGCATCGCCGGCGCGGGCGTGGACGTGCTGGACGTCGAGCCGCCCCCGGCGGCCAACCCGCTGCTGGGCGCGCCCAACTGCTATATCACGCCGCACATCGCCTGGGCCACCCGCTCAGCGAGGCAGCGGCTGCTGGGCATCGCCATCGACAACGTCCGCGCGTTCCTCGCCGGCAAGCCCATCAACGTCGTCAATGCATGAGACATCCATGACAACACCGCGTCCACACCTGCTGCTGACGGCCGAGCCGACGCCGGGCCTGCGAACGGTGGCCGACCTCCGGGCCGCCATTGGCGAGGGCCTGGCCGCCAGGCTATGGTCGATCGTGCGGGCCATCGCCGACGACGCGCGGGCTGGCGCGCCGCTGATGCCGGCGACGCCGCTGCCGCACCGCGGCGCCGATCACGTCGCCAAGCGCAACCGCGAATACACCCTCTGCCACGCCGTTTCCGTCCGCCTGCTCGCCTCGGCGCTGTGCTGGCTGGTCACGGAAGAACGCCGCTACCTCGATTGCGCGATGGCGCAGCTGCGATGCCTTTTCGACCGCCGCCACTGGCCCCAGTGGCGCGACCTCTCGCACCCGCCGCCGGCCGATCTGCGGACGGGGCAGCTTGCCGCGCCGGTGGGGCTGGCGTACGACTGGCTGCACGCGGGGCTGACGGCCGCCCAGCGGGCCGAGATCATCGCCGGCCTGGATGACCAGGCGGTGCAGCCTTACCTCCAGTCGATCCCCGGCGCCTGGTGGTACAACACGCGCAACAACTGGCTGACGGTGATCACCGGCGGGCTGGGCATCGCCGGCATGGGCATGGGCGACGACCATCCCGCGGCGGCCTCGCTGGTGGCCGACGCCGTGGCCAAGATGCGTTGGTATCTGGGCGTCTACGGCCCGCAGGGCGAGTTCAACGAGGCGCCCATGTACGCCAACGCCAATTGCGTTCCCGTCGACTTCTTCATGGCCTACCGCTACCACACGCGCGGCGGCGAGAACCCGCTGGCGGCTCACCCGTTCCCCGCCGCCTGCCGCTGGGTGATGCACGCGACGGAGCCCTCAGGTCTGGCGGTGGCATTTGGCGACACGCCGCTGGACACGCACGTGACGGTGGACTACTTCGCCGCCGTCGCTGCCGCCTCGCGCGATTCGACGCTCCAGGGCTTCTTCATGCGGTATCTCCGGGAAGACGCCTTCCTGCGCCAGGGCAACCCGGTGATGCAGTTGCTGCACTACGAGCCCACGCTGCCGGCGGCGGCCCCCGGGCAGTGGGATGAGCCGCTCGCCCGCGCCTACGCCGCGCACGGCCGCATCCTCGTCAGCCGCACCGACTGGGAGGATGGGCCGGGCATCTGCGTCGCCGCCAAGGCCGGGCAGACCGAGGCCCACGGGCACCACGACGCGGGACAGTTGATCGTCACCGCGATGGGCGAGCGGCTGATCACGGATCCCGGCTCGATCGACTATCCCGCCGACTACTTCGACCCCGCCAGGCGGTACTGCTACTACAACGCCTCGGTCGCCGGCCACAACGTCCTTTGCATCGCCGGCTGCGAGACGCTGCACCGGGACGGCGTGGTGCTGGACTTCGCCTCGCGGGCGGGCGAGTTCGCGGCCTGGACGATCGACCTCACGCCGTGCTACGAAGGCGCGCTGTGCGTGCGGCGGTCGGTACGGCATCACCTGCCGGGCGTGGTGGCGGTGCTGGATGAGGTGAGGCTGCCCGGGCCGGAATCGATGACGCTGCGATGGCACACCGCGGCGGCGGCGACGCCCGAGGCCGACGGCACATTCGTCGTCCAGTCCGGCGGCGCTCGTTGCGTCGGGCGCGTGGTGCGGCTGGACGAGGGCGACGTCGAGCTTTCGACGGGGCGGCACGAGTATCGTGAGCCCTACGACCGCAGCCGCCTCGGCTCGCCGCTGCGGCAGAAGCATGAGCCCTACGTGCAGGTCGGCGTGCGGGCGGCCTCCTGTCGCCTGCTGACGCTGCTGGCGGTGCAGGGGGCGGGCAAACCCCTGTCGCGGTGGGAGGCCTGTGGCCCCCATTGGCAGATTCGCACGCGCGACGGGTTCGTTCGCGTGTCGCAGGCCGCGGGGGCGTTGACGTCGAGATTCCAGACACAGACATAGCGCGCGGACCTCCAGGCAGGTCGGCGTCCAGAAAGGAGCGCAAGTGAACGCGAAGGAGTTCAACCAGGCATTGAAGCGCAGGCAGAGGGTGTACGGCACGTTCATCATGTCCACGTCCCCACGTTGGGTGGATTCGGTCAAGGGCACCGGTCTGGACTTCGTTTTCATCGACACCGAGCACGTCCCGCTGGACCGCGCGACGCTGGGCTGGATGTGCCAGGCCTACCGGCACGCGGGCCTGCCGCCGGTGGTCCGCATCCCCGAGCCCGACCCGTACCAGGCCTGCATGGTGCTCGACGGCGGCGCGGCGTGCGTCAAGGTGCCTTATGTCGAGACGGCCGAGCAGGCCCGGCAGATGGTGGGGGCCACCAAGTTCCGCCCCTTCAAGGGCCGCCGGCTGCAATCGCTGCTGAACGGCGAGAAGCCCGCGCCCCACGTGGCCGAGTACATCCGCACGTTCAACGAGAACCACTCGCTGCTGCTGAACATCGAGAGCGTCGCGGGCATCGAGGCCCTCGAAGAGATCATTGCCGTGCCCGGCGTGGACGGCGTCATCATCGGCCCCCACGACATGACCTGCAGCATCGACGCGCCCGAGGAGTACCGCGGGGCGGCCTTCGATACCGTCACGCGCGACATCCTCTCTCGCTGCAAGGCCGCGGGCATGTCCGCCGGCCTGCACGTGCACCATCCCGACTGCGTCGACAACGAGATCGCCTGGGCCAACGCGGGCGCGAACATCATCATCCACAGCGGCGACGTGTCCCTCTTCCGCCAGACCCTCACCAAGGACATCGCCCGCCTGCGCGACGCGCTGAGCGACAAGCAAGGCCGCGGCGAAAAGGGGGTCGTGGTGTGATGCAGGCGACGGTGACATGCGGTGCGGGCAACGAGCGACGGTTGCAGCTCCACGATTGGGCGGCCCGGCGAGGTGCGGCATGAACTCGCGTGATCGCGTCCTGGCGGCCGTGACGCGTGAAGGGGGCGACCGCGTGCCGATGGACTTCTCCGCCAACGCGGGCACGCTGGCGCGCCTGATGCGGGACTTGGGCGTCCCGACGCACCGCGCGTTGCTGGAGCGGCTGCATGTCGACATCCTCGACCTGCGCGGCGTGGTCGATCCGGTCTACCGTGGCCCTCTGCCGCAGTCGACTCAGTTGCCGGGGGGCGTGAGGCAGAACGTGTGGGGCATGCGGACGCGCGTGATGCAGACGCTGTCGGGGCCGGAGGAATGCTACTGCGACTTCGTCCTCGGCTCGTGCGAGAACGTCGATGATCTCGCACGCCACGCCTGGCCGAGCCCCGACTGGTTCGACTTCACCGGCCTCGCCGAACGCCTGCAAGAGTGGGACGATCTGGCCCTCATGGCCTCGGGCGCCAGCCTCTGGCAGCACGCGACGTTCCTCCGCGGCATGGACCAACTGCTGATGGACATGGCGGCTGAGCCCGCGATGGCCCAGTATCTCATGAATCGGTTCGCCGATTTCAATCTCGAGTATTTCGATCGCATGCTCACCGCCGCATGCGGGCGGATCGACATCCTGCGTATCGCCGACGACGTGGGCATGCAGGACCGCCTGATGGTGAGCCCGCAGGCTTTTGACACCTTCCTTGCACACAATCTTCGCCGGTTCGTGGACATGGCGCACAGCCATGGAGCCCGGGTGATGTTCCACTCCTGCGGCAGCATTGTGCCCCTGATCGACCGGCTGATCGAGTTGGGCGTCGACATCCTCGATCCGGTCCAAGTCAGTGCCACCGGCATGGATCCGTCCATGCTGAAGCAGCGGTTCGGTGGGCGCATCTGCCTGCACGGTTCGATTGACACGCAGTACCTGCTGCCCCGTGGTTCGGCCGCCGACGTGGAGGCCGAGGTCCGGCGGATGGTGTCGATCCTGGGCTGCCGTGGCGGGTTCATCCTGGCGCCGTGCCACGTGCTGCAGACCGACGTGCCGACGCCCAACGTGCTGGCGCTGTACGATACGGGGCGGCAGGCCCTCTGCTAGGCGAAGTCCGCTCACGCTCCGGGCACCTGCTTGATGAACTTCGCGGGGTTGCCGGCCCAGATCTGCCCGGCCGGCACGTCGCGGGTGATGACCGAGCCGATGCCGATGACGGCGCGGGCGCCGATGGTGACGCCCTTCATGATGATGGCGTCGCCGCCGATGAACGCGCCTTCGTGGATGACGACGGGCTTGGTGCGGATGTTGGGGTCGGGGTCCTGCAGCCGCTCTTCCAGCACGAGCGAGTGGAAATCATTATCGAAGATCTTCGTGCCCGCGCCGATCATCACGTTCTTGCCGATGTATATCCGCGTGCGGGCCCCGAGGATGACGTTGGACATGCCCACGCCGTCGTCGATCTCGATCAAGGCTTCGCTTCCCTTGATCAGCAGCACCGTGCGGTGCCCGCCGACGGGGTTGGCCTCGAAGCTCGAGTTGATCACCACGCCGCGGCCGATGCGGATCGTGCCGCCGGTGGCGAACTTCGCCACCAGGATGCGGCCATAGATCCGCGGGAACTCGGCACACTGCACCTTGTGCCGCGCGAACGCCCATCGATTGTAAAGATCGTCGAGTAGTTTCATGTCCTGTCCCTTGGTAGTTCATTCACTATGGGTGCCGTGGTTTGCGGAGCGTAGCGCAGCCACCACACAACGCGGCCTGGTGGCCGTAGCGTGGTTGCTCGGCCGAGTACGGCCGCGCAAGCCACGGCACCCATACACTCAAGTTGCACTAGAATCTTCGGATGCCCACGAGGCGGCCGCCCTTGGGGGGCAGGCCGGTGATCGTCAGCGTCCGCGCGTAGAAGTCGAACGTGATCGCCCCGGCGCCGGCGGTCTTGTACAGGTCGCGGATGCCGATGAACTCCTGCCACGGCAACTGCGGGGTGAGGTGGAGCTTGTCCAGGTCGAGCTTGAGCACCACGCTGGCGGCGGGCTTGTCGCCGGTGTTGTACACGGCGAGCATCACGCGATCGGGCAGCTGCCACATCGAGACCTCCACCGCGGCGTTGTCGCACGTCACCTCGGCCACCTCGCCGGCCGCGACGTGCCGGGTGTCCTTGCTCTGCAGGCCGAGAATCGCGGCGCCTCCCGGCAGGCCGCCCTGCACCCAGGCGGGCAGGGCCTTGGCGGCGCGGTCGGCCTCGGCGGCGTCCACGACGCCCAGGCCCACGAAGCGGCCTCGATGGGCGGCCAGGCCCTTGATTCTCAGCGTGCCGGTGGCGGCGTCATACTGGGCGGCTTCGCCCAAGGGGGCGAAGAAGTCGGCGATGGTCATGCTCACCGGCCGGCCCGTGGGCTTCAGCGCGCCGGGCATGTTGGCGGCCCAATCCTTCTGAAGGTCGGCCAGCGCGAGTATCTTGCCGGCCAGGCCCAGCTTGTTCAGGTCGAGCTTGATCTCCACGTCCTTGGCGGCCTTGCCGTCGTAATTGAACACGCCCACGACCAGGCGCGGCCTCGCCGGGGAGGGCACCTCCCACAGCGAGACCAGGGCGTCCTTGTCGGCCGAGGCCGCGGCGGGGTTCGCCCAGTAGGGATGGTACTTTACCCCCGCGCCGTTGAGGCCCCAGTCCAGGAGCGCCGCCGGCATGCGCGTGACCATCATGGCGGGGTCGAGGTAGGGGTTGATCCACGAGTCGTGCATCCAGAGATACTCGCCCTGGCTGATCTTGGCCGAGACGACCTTGTTGGCGTCCTGCGAGGTGTAGTTGCTCATCCAGCAGATGCCCACGCCCCAGTTGTGCGGGCTGGACATCGGGCGCATGCGCTCGATGGGGTAGTAGTCGATCCAGTCCATGTCGGTCGTGTCCAGGTGCCAGTCGCGCTCGCCGTCGAGCACCGCGTCCACCCACGGCAGCACGGGGAACAGGTACGCATTGGTCGAGTGCGTGCCCGTGCAGCCGGGGTTGAGGCCGTGGTCCTGCTGCATCGCCCACAGACGCATGAAGAACCGCCGGCAGTTCCACCCGTTGTAGCCGCTCTGCACGCGGCCGTCTTCGAGGCGGTAGCTCAGCCCGCACAGCAGGCTGTCGTAGAGGATGGGGAAGGTGAGGTCCCAGTAGGTCGAGACCACGCCGCCCTCGGTGAACGCGCGGTCGAGCAGATACATGGCGTAATCGGTATACGTGTCGTTCCAGGTGTCGTTGCCGGCCGGGAACCATTCGTCGCCGAAGTACTGGTAGGGCAGGGGCTCCATCGACTTGACGCCGTAGCCGATCAACTGGAAGGACATGTGCTGGTACGAGATGCCCGTCCGCGAGCCATACAGGTCGGTCGGCCGGCGGTCGTGGACGATCTTGTCGGCTTGGGCCTTCTGCTGGGCCCATAGGGCGGCCCACTCGTTGGGGTCTTCGCTCTCGGGGTGAATCCAGTTGATGTTGGCGACCGTCGAGGTCCAGTACTTCTGCCCGGTGCGGGGGTTGGTCCGCACGCCGCGGAAAGGCTGGAAGAACGTGCCGTCGTCGGTGGCGGCGATCATCCGCCAGCCCTGCGGGTGGGGCTTGAATGGCGAGGCCATGTAGCTGAACGACACCGTCCGGGGGCCTAACAGCTCGACAGGCCGCGCAATGATGTTGTTGCGGAGCGTGACGGCGGCGCCTTTGCGGACCACCTCATGGGCAGGCACGGCGTCGTCCTGCACCCAGCCCTGGTCGTTGTCGGCCCACCACAGCAGGCCGCGCTGCTCGCTGCCGATCCACACGGAGGGGTAGAACGAGCCGATCTTCATTCCGCAGCCGGTGCGACCGGTGTCCAGCGTCGACCACAGGCGGCCCTGCTTGTCGGGCAGCACCATGGTCGTCTTGCTGGAGAAGTTCGCGCCGGGGCCCACGCACAGGAGGCTGCGGGCACTCTCGGCCGAGATGGGGTACTCGATCCGCATCGAGTCGACCTTGACGCTCTTGGCGCCCAGGGGAGAGTAGGCGAGGTCCACGTACACCATGCCGTCCTGCTCGACCCAGCCGGTGGCTTCCAGATGCAGGCCGGCGCCGTCGGCAGCGCCCTTGAAACGGACGCGCCAATCCTTGGCCTCGGTGATCGTCGCCTTGCCCAGCGGCACGACCTGTTCCTTGCCGTCGATGACGACCACCACGCGGGCGGAGCCTTCGAGAATGCCGGCCCCCTGTGAGCTCACGGCCTTGGGCAGGCCCAGCGCGGTCAGTTCATACAAGCGGCCCCAGCAGGTCACGACGTTGTCGGTCGCCAGCATCGGCGTGAACGGCGGCAGGACGCGTTCGACATTCCCGATCTTCTTGTTCCACCACGCGGGGAAGGCGGCGGCCTCGTCGAGCTTCTGCACCGTGGCCTTCATCGGGCCGATGGCCGCGCCGTCGGCGAGCTTGAGGCTGGCCTCGACGATGTACTTGCCGGGGGCGAGGTTCTTCATCGCCACCACGTCCTGGAAGTACCACTCAGCCACGCGGGTGATCTCGCCCTGGGCGATCGTCTTGGCCCCATCCTCCGACGTCACCTTGTACATCAGCGACCTCGCGGCGTTGGGGTCGCTGAGGTAGTAGGAGTCGGCCTTCACCAGCAGCTGCCCCCGCAGGGGGTTGAAGCGGCATTCGAAGGCGAACTTGTTGGGGTCGGCCGGGGCGGGCTTGGCCATCATCCACTTGTACTCGCCCACCTTGAAGTTGGCGGCGTACGTCAGCAGCGTCCGTCCGCCCTGCGTGGCGCGAATGGTGACCAGGCCCTCGGTCACGTTGGCGTCGAGCTTCTCGGCCAGGTCGAACTTCGCTTCCCCGCCGGCCGGCAGGGAAAGGGTCTCCTTGCGGACCAGGGCCCCGGCGACGTCCACGGCGAGGTCCACCTTCGCGGCCTCCTTGGCCGGGTTGAACGCGCGAATCGACATGGCGGCCGTGCCGTTGGCGAGGTTCGACAGCGAGTCCATCGTCATCTGCACGCCCGGGGTGTTCTCCACCAGTTCGCACAGGCTCTTGCCGTCGGAGCCGTAATAGCCGCCCACGCACGGGATGCGGGCCTGCATCCACTGCGGCACGTGGTTGAAGCCCGCCATCAGCAGCCACTTGTCGCCCGCGCGGTTGGGGCCGGTGAGCTCGAAGTCCTGCGTGGTCGTGCTCACTTCCAGCTCCCACCACGAGCCGCCCTCGGGGGCCGTGCCCGGCGCCGTCACGCGGGCGGCGGTCACGAAGTGCGGCCCCCAGTTCTTGAGCTGCTGCCCGACGGCCAGCCGCGTGAGGTCGCCCACGAAGCCCAGCACGTTGAGGAACAGGCGGAAGTCGGTCTGGTGGTTCTGCGGGCTGACGTTCTGCCCCAGCGGCTTGAAGAGCATCTCCAGGCCGTCGTCATAGCAGTACGCGCCGCCGTCGGACCGCCCCTCGCGGATGACGAAGCGGTAGCCGGGCTTCACGTACGTGCGGCAGGCGAAGTACAGGTGGTTGGCGTCCCAGGCGAAGTAGAACGTCGTCGGCCGGGGTAGGAGGATGTCGGTGCCCTGGTCAACGATGCCGCTGACGGCCGACGCCTCGCGCCACTCGTTGGCGTCGATCACGCCGTCGATCTTCGGCGGCGCGCTGAGGCGCGGGATGACGAAGTGCGTCACCTGCTCGGGCTTGAGCCGGTCGATCTTCGAGACGGGGGGCTTGGGGGCCGGCTTGGGCGTGGCCGCCGGCGCCGTCGCCGCGCGGGTGGAGGGCTTGCTCGCCGGCGCCGAGGCCGGCGGGGCGGCCAGGCTCATCGCAGACATCATCGCGCACGATACGATCGTCACGGTCCACAGCCGCAGGTTGCTCATCTCTGGCTCCTTCGCATGCTCGTCCTGATGGGTGGCGGCCTTCCGAGGCTGCCGCCCTCACAGCATCGCTGGTGGCGGCCTGGGAAGGCCGCCACCCCCTTACATCACACCTTACATCACACCTTACATCACAGTGCTCAATATCCCTTGTCCCACGTCGGTTCGATGTTCATCGCGGCCGTCTCGCTGACGTACACGTTCGTCGGCAGCGTCTGCAGGATGGACGCGGGCATGCGGGGCGTGACCGGGCCGTGGAGGCACAGGCGAGTCGTCAGCCGCTGCCAACTGGTGGCCGTGCCGTGGACGGTGATCGCGTGCATGTCGAAACGGTTCTTCGCCGCGATGACCTCGGTCGGGCCGATCGTCGCGGCCTTGGGCGGCACAGCCGCCAGGTCGCCGCTGAACCCGAAGCAGCCATGAAGCGAGTTCTGCGCCAGCGTGAAGGGGCTCATCGTGACGATCCGCGGGCCGCACTTCTTCCACTGCGCCAGCGGCATGTCGAACTCCGGCGCGTCGGGCTCGATGAAGGCCAGGTGCCCCGTCCAGCCGGGCCCGCTGTAGCAGATGTCGGCCCCGCCGAGGTCGGCGATCCTGCGGCCGTAGTCCTTGATGTTGCGGTCGCTGAAGATGGTGAACTGCTTGCGGGGCGGGCGCAGGGCCGAGTCGATCTCGCCCCAGAAGAACTTGAGCATCGCGTGCCCGAAGCCCCATTCCCAGCCTTCGGGGGCGATGTGGCCGTCCTGGTCGGCGTACTCGTCCATCGCGAAGACGTGCACGTGGCGGCAGTCGATGCGGGCCTCGTTGAGCAGGCGGGCGACGTGGCGATAGCCCGGCCAGGGGTTGGGCAGGATCATCACCAGTTGGCGGCCCTCGTCGCGGGCGCGGATGATGCGGCCGACGATGTCGCCGAACCAGAGGAAGGCGACGTCATCGTCCTTCACCACGCGGATGCGGAAGTCGGGGTTGGGGTGCTTCTCGATCTGCGAGCGTTTGATCTTGCGGCACAGCTCGATGGTGGCCAGGTCGCGGAACGGGATCGAGCGCGACGGCTGATACGTGAACTTGGTCATTCGGATTCCTCTATTTCGTCGGCGGCAAGCCGCCGCGCACACATATTCGATTCTGATGAACGACTACACCTTCTCAAACACCGTCCGCCCGCCGACCCAGGTTCGCAGGACGCGGAGGTCGTCGCCCAGCAGCACCAGGTCGGCATCGCCGCCCACGGCGAGGCTTCCTTTGCGCCCGCCCAGGCCCAGCACGCTAGCGGGATTGGCGCTGACCATGGCGACGGCCGCGGGGAGGTCCACGCCCAGCATGGCCACCGCGTTGCGGAGGGCCTGGTCCATTGTCAGGCCGCTTCCGGCCAGTCCGCCGGGCGTGCGCGACTGCGCCGTCAGGCGGGCCGGGCCGCCGGGGCGGGCGAACTCGATCTCTTCGCCGCCGGCCCAGGCATAGCGGCCGGGCGGCAGGCCCGCGCCGACATTCGCGTCGGTGATCAGGCACACGCCGTCGGCGCCCTTGCACCGCAGGGCCATCCGCACGGCGACGGGGTCTACGTGCTCGCCGTCGAGGATGAAGTCGACCGTCGTGTGCTCGTCGGCAAGGACGGCCTTGACCGCGCCGCAAGGCCGCACGCCGGGGTCGCGTTCGCGCGGCACGGGGAAGACGTCGTAGAAGTGCGGGGCGTGGCGGGCGCTGGCGGCGATGGCCGCCTGGGTCTGCGCCACGTCGGCGGCGGTGTGCGTCATGAAGACGGGCGTGCCGCCCTCGGCCATCGCGGCGACCAGCGGGGCGACGCCCGGGAATTCGGGCGAGATGCTGAAGATCGCGCGGTAGGGGCGGGCGGCCGCCTGCAGTGCGCGGAGGCGGGGGAGGTCGGCCTGCCCCAGCGCCGCCGGCGGCAGGGCGCCGGTGAGCGACAGGAACGGCCCCTCCAAGTGGAAGCCCAACGCGGCCGCCCCTTCGAAGCGGACGCCCGCCAGCATGGCCAGGAAGCGGCTGTCCTCGCCGGCGGGGCGGGGGCACACCGTCGGCAGGAAGCCCGTCACGCCGTACTGCGACAGCAGGCGGGACAACTCCGCCAGGGCAGCCGGGCCGTGATCCACCAGGTGCGGGCCGCTGCCGTGGATGTGAAGGTCGATGAAGCCCGGCGCCAGCAGCGCCCCGCCGGCGTCGATGACCTCGTCGGCGGCCGGCGTGGCCCCGGGCGGCAGCAGGGCCGACACGCGGCCGTCGCCGACGACCAGGCCGCCGCGTTCAATACATCCGCCCATGACGAGGCGGGCGTTATGGATGATCATTCTGGACATGGTTGGACTCCGCGGCCACGGCGATGGAGGAGACGAGCTTGAACCGGTCGCCGCGATAGACGCTGTCGAACAAGGCCACCGGCCTGTTGCCGGAGCGGAACATGACCTCTCGCGTGAGCAGCACGGCCGAGCGGGCGGCGACGGCCAGGCGGCGGGCGATGGCGGCGTCGGCCAGGGCCGCCTCGATGCTCTGCATGGCGTGCGAGAGCTTGAGGTGGTTGGCGGCCACCCAGGCTTCGAGGAAGTCCACGCGGACGAGCATGTCGTCGTCGAGGTCCTTCGCCAGGGGCAGGGGGATGTAGGCCTGGTCGTAAGCGAGGGGCTCGCCCTCGAGCAGGTCCAGGCGTTCGGCCAGCAGGCAGGGCTGGTCGGGCGCCAGCCGCAGCGCCTCGGCCACGTCGGACCGCGCGGGTGCCACGACGCGCGTCAGCAACCGCCGCTGCATGCCGGGGGCCTGGCGGCGGACGGAGCGGGCGAACTGCCCCTCCAGGATGCGGAGCTTGGCCGGGCGGCAGCCGCGGACGATCGTGCCGCTTCCCTGGCGGCTCTCGACGAGGCCCTGGTCTCGCAGCAGCCGCAGCGCGTGCCGCACGGTGATCCGCGATACCTTGAACCGCCGGCAGAGGCGCTCTTCCGAGGGCAGGGCCGCCCCCGCGCGGAGCTTGCCCGCCAGGATGTCCCGCTGCAGCACGTCGTGCACGTTTCGATAGGCTGGATTGGCCATGGACGCCAAGATAGGGTTGTTATAACAACTACGCAAGCGAAAAAGACGCGGCGCCACCCCCCAAGTGCGGGCCGGATCAGTCGAGCGTCGCGACGACGCGGAAGCCGATGATCATTAGCGACGATGCCGCCCCGTAGCGGTAGTCGGCCTTGACGTCCTTGCGGAAGGCAGCGGCACACCACTTCTCGTTGCCCACGGCGCCGCCGCGGACGACGCGGGCGACGCCTTTCGCAGGCCCCGTCGGGTTGCTGGTGTTGCCCCCAACGTAGTAGTTGGCGTCGTACCAGTCGGCACACCACTCGTTGACGTTGCCCGCGATGTCGCACAGGCCCCAGGGATTAGGCTTGCGCGTTGCGACTTCCTTCGTCACCGGCGGGGTGCCGCTGTTGCCCGCGGCCCAGGCATAGTCCTGCAGGCTCTTGAAAGCGTCGCCGCTGAAATATCGCGTGGTCGTCCCCGCGCGGTAGGCATGCTCCCACTGGGCCTCCGTCGGCAGCGAGACCCGGCGCTTGGTCCTCCGGGACAGTTCGCCGCAGAACTGGACGGCCTCCTCCCACGTCACGTCGTCCACCGGCAGCAGGGCCCCTTTGAACCGGCTGGGGTTGCTCTTCATCACGGCGTCCCACTGCGCCTGCGTCACCTCCGTGACACTCATGTAGAACGGGCGCGAGATCGTCACCCGCCGCTGGCTGTTTGCGTCTCCGGCCTGGAATCGCCCTGCGGGGATCAGCACGAGTTTCATGGCGGTATTGGCGTCGAGGCTCAATTCGATCTCGACGTGTTCGATGCCCGCCCGCCGGGCGTAATCCTCCTGCGACTCGTTGCCGTCCCACAGCGGATAGACGCCCGAAGTGTTGTCCGGTGCGGGGGCGGTGGTCGTGCGGGCCGGCGGGGCCTGACCCAGTAGAAGCATGCACAAGGCCGGAGCAAGAATCATGCACCATCTTGGCAGCATAGCGATCACCTCTTGAAGTGTAGGCGCCGGCCACTCGGGCGGGCGCCGTCACTATTCTATGAACATACGCCGATAAAGAACAGAAGCTTTGGCCCGCGGCGAGCGCGGGCCGTGCCGGCGGCATTACGTCGTTTGGATTCAGGCGCCGGTGCGTACAATAGATCCAAAGCGATGTCGCGGCCGCTGCGCGGCCTCTGCCACCGCACTCCAAAGGCCGTCGCGCGGCATACGGGCTGGCTCTTGCCAACCGCCAGGAAATCATGCCGCTCACCGTCGTTGCTTCGTGTAGATTCGCGCTTGACAGGATCGGGGGGCATGCGTTAGGCGATTCCGTGTAAAGGAAGAGTATTCCACATTAAGGAAGAGCATGGCCAACGAGATTCCGGTGCTGTCGGTGAAGAAGGCGATGGACCTGCTGGACATGGTCATCGGCTGCGACCTGGCGGGCGAGGCGGCGCCGCTGTCGGCGCTGGCCCAGCGGTCGGCCATGCCGACCAACACCGTGCACAACCTGCTCAAGACGCTGACGGCGTGCGGATACATTGAGCAGCGGGGGCGGGGCGTGTATGCGCCCGGCGTCAAGTGCCGCCAGCTGGGCCGCCTGGGGCAGCTTCAGACGCCCGCCCTGCAAGAGGCCGCCGCCGAGGCCATGCGCCGCTTCGCCCGTGACCGGGGCGAGGACTGCGTCCTGGCCGTGCTGGTCAACGGCGAACGCGTGGTGGCTGCCTACGCCGCCGCCGACCAGACCGTGCAGATCTCGCCCGCCGCGATGGAGAAATTCCCCTTCTACGAAAAGCCCACCGGCCGCATGCTCGCCGCCATCGCCCCCGAGGCGGAGTTCCAGCAGATCCTCGCCCGCCACGGCCTGCCCGGCGACCAGTGGAACGGCATCGCCAGCGAAACGGCGCTGCGAAAGGAACTCGCCTCCCTCCGCAAGCAAGGCTGGTGCCAGGCCGGTGACAAAGGCGGCGGCCTGATCGCCCTGGCCTGCCCCGTCTTTGGCCCCGACGCTGCCGCCTGGGGCGCCCTGGGCACCTTCGCCCCCGCGTACCGTTGCCCGCCCGCTCGTCGCCGCCAACTGCTGGCCGCCCTCCGCGCGCTGGCCGATGAACTGTCCACCATCATTCCCGGCCGCGCAGATGGCGCGACCTCCAAGAAAGGATCATGACGATGTCACTCAAAGACGCGATCCGCGCCTACGCTTACGAACTCGGGGCTGACCTGGTCGGCTTTGGCGACGTGGACCGCTGCCGCCACGCCCCGCCGATGATGAGCCCCCAGGGCCTGATGCCCACGGCCCGGACGGTCGTCGTCATGGCCATCCATCATCCCGACGCGTGCATCGAGCTCGGCGGCGAGCGGCACCCGCAGGAGATCGGGCCCTACACGGTGCAGTACCTCATGAACTCGCGGCTGGACGAGATGTCCTACCGCATGGCCACCTTCCTGGAGCGCCAGGGCTGCGGCGCGGTGCCGATCGCATCGAGCAACATCTGGCGCTACAACGAGTACAAGGACCTCAAGGCCGTCTTCGCCCCCGACGTCAGCCACATCTATATGTCCGTCGTCGCCGGCCTGTCGGACATGGGCTTCAGCGGCCTGGCGCTGACGCCGGAATACGGCGCCCGCAACCGCTTCGTCACGGTCATCACGGACGCGGCCATCGAGCCCGACCCGCTGATCCCGCCCGGCACGGTGTGCGACGGCTGCATGCTGTGCCGCCAGCACTGCCCGGCGAAGGCGCTGTCCAAGGAGATCACGGGTGAGAACCTGCTGAAGATCGGCCCGTACGAGTATCGATTCCCGAAGAAGAACCTGTGGCGGTGCTCGTGGGGCGAGCACTTCGACCTCGACCTGGACCTGGAGATCCCCGAGGTGGTCACCGAGCTGGTCATTCTGGATAACGTGCAGAAGCACGGCAGCCGCGGCGGCGAGATGGGCCAGTGCCTCAAGTTTTGCGTGCCCGGGAACCGTCGCCAGTTCGACCGCGGCTACTCTCGCACGCCGATGCGCCGCTACGACACCCCGCGCGACGAGTCGCTCGAGAGCCGCGCCGTCTGCGACCGCCTGCTGACGAAGACGCTGACGGGCGGCGCCGATGAGGTCGTTGTCTCCTCGGCCGACGATCTGCGGAAGCTCGGCATCGATCCCGAGGCCATCCTGCCCGGCGCCCGCAGCGCCGTCACCGCCATCGTCACGCGTCCGCCGGCCGGCGACAACGACAGCTTCTGGTTCGGGGCGCAGTACCAGGTGGACTCGCTCTGCTACGACCTCACGCGATCGCTGGAGGAACTCGGCTGCCGGTCGGTGATGACCGTCGAGCGGGGGGCGTCGGCCAATCCGACCGCGGCCATCATGGCCGCCGCGCCCGGTATTGCCGAAAGGGCCATCATCGGCAACACCGTCCTGACCCGCAAGGCGATCGCCCCGCAGCGGCGAGGCGGCATTACGCCTCGCTCGGCCATCGACCATGGCGACGCCTCGTTGGACCTCACCGGTCATCTGCTGGCCTGCGCCCGCTCGCTGGGGGCTGACCTCGTCGGGGTGGCGTCGGCCTCGCGGATCGATGAGCTCGTGCCGCAGCTTCGCCCGCTGCTGGAGGCCGACGTGCTGGATGCGGCCGACCGGTCCGAGCGTTTCAAGCCCTGGGACCCCGTGGTGACGTCGAATCGACGCGTCGTCAAGACGGCCGCCGACTGGCTCCCCGGCGCCCGCTCGGTGCTCGTGCTGGGCGTGCGCTATCACAAGGAGGTCCTCCGCTGGGCGACCCGGCCGCCCGCCGAGGCGGTCGGCCCGTACGCCTTCGAGACCTACGTCACCACCTGGATGGCCCAGCTGCTGGGCTACCGGCTGGTCAAGCAGCTCGAGCAGTTCGGCCACAAGGCCGTCATGACGCCGGACCTGACCAACACCGATTCGGGCACGGCCAACCCGCGGGGCCCGCAGCCCGACCTGTTCGCCAATCGCTTCGCCGCGCTGGCTGCCGGGCAAGGCGAGCTGACCGTCAGCGGACACCTGGCCACGCCGCAGTTCGGCCTGCGCCAGCGATTCATTGCCATCGTGACCGACGCCGAGCTGACTGCCACGCCGCTGCCGGCCGGCGGCCAGACGCGATGTGCCGCGTGCGAACGCCCGTGCATCTCGACGTGCCCCTCGCAGGCGATCCTCCCGCAGGCGGCCACCGTTACCTGCGAAGGCCGTCGCTGGACGTTCAACCGCATCGACGCCCAGCGCTGCGACTGGGTCAAACGCTATGCCCTCATGGGCGACAGCGGGTACAAGTTCCTGGGCTCGCCCGTGGACATCGCCCCGCCCGCGACGATCACGCCCGAGGCCCTGGGCGACGCGCTGAAGCATCTCGACCCGATCAAGAAGTACCGCCCCGTGGTGGCCGAGCCCTGCGTGATCAACTGCCCCCTGGCCGCGTCATCGTAGGATGGGCAGGTCCGCCGCAGGCGAGACTCGCCGTGGCGAGCTTGCCCGCCATTCCCGCTGTAGGGTGGGCAGGCTTACCCGGCATTGCCGCGTCACCGAGATCGTTCAATCGTCACGCCCGCGATGACACTACGTCGTTGCGGCGCGTTGCCAGCCGAAATGCCGATGGCCGCTCGTCTTCTTTTCATTGCGATTTGCCGCCGTCTTTTCTAATCTATGGGCCTCATGGAAGAGTACCGCGTAAATCTCGACATTTATAACGGGCCGCTGGACCTGTTGCTCTACCTCATCCGCCGCGACGAGGTGGACATCTACGACATCCCCGTCTCGCGCCTGACCGAGCAATACCTCAAGTACGTCGAGGTCATCCAGCAGCTCGACCCCAACATGGCCGGGGAGTTCCTGGTCATGGCCGCGACGCTGCTGGAGGTCAAGACGCGGATGCTGCTGCCGGCCGCCCCGGTGGAAGAGGGCGGCACGGCCGACGCAGCCGAGACGGGCCTGGACCCTCGCATGGAACTCGTCCGCCAGCTGCTCGAATACAAGGCGTTCAAGGACGCCGCCATGGACCTGCAGGACGCCAGCGTGCAGCAGTCGATGCGGTTTCCCCGCAAGCCCAACCTGCCGGAGTTCGACCCCACCGAGCTGGACATGGAAGACGTCCAGGTGTGGGACCTCGTCGAGGCCTTCAGTAAGATCATGGAGTCGATCGGCGGGCGGCCGACGCACCACGAAGTCATCTACGACGACACGCCGCTGGAACTGCACGCCGACGACATCGTCGACCGCCTCGGCCGCGAGGGCGGCATGACATTCCGCCGCATCTTCGAAGGCCGCACGCGCCGCAGCGAGATGATCGGCCTGTTCCTGGCGATCCTCGAACTGGTCCGCCTCAAGAAGATCCACGCGCGGCAGGACGCGAACTTCGGCGAGATATTCGTCGAACTCAATACGAATCCGCCCGCGCCCACCGAAGGCGTCGAGGGCGCGCCGCCGGCGCAGGATTCCTCCCCGACGGCGGGGGACGCCTCGGCGATTTCCATCGACGAGCCCGCCGAGGGGCGCGATGCGGCGGCGCCCGCGGCCGAGCCTGTCGAAGACGCCGATGCTGAAGTCGCCGCGTCGCCGGCCGATGCACCGCCCCAGGCCTCGCAGGACCTGGGACGCTACGTGTCCGATCAGTCCACCCCGCCGCAGGAGCCTGACGATGAGCATCGAACAGAAGATCCAGGAACTGGGGTTTGAGCTCCCTTCGGCCTCCAAGCCTGTAGGGGCGTACGTCGCCGCCGTCAAGAGCGGCAACCTTGTCTTCACCGCCGGGCAGCTGCCCATCAAGGGCGGAACGCTGATCGCCTCCGGCAAGGTGCCCACCGATACGCCTTTGGACCTCGCCCAGGCCGCCGCCCGCCAGGCCACGCTGAACGCCCTGGCCGCCATCAAGGGCGTCGTGCCCTCGCTGGATCACGTCGTGCGGATCGTCCGCCTGAACGTGTTTGTCAACTCCGCCGCCGACTTCATCGAGCAGGCCAAGGTCGCCAACGGCGCCAGCGATCTGCTCCTGCAGATCTTCGGCGACGCCGGCCGCCACACCCGCTGCGCCATCGGCGCCGCCGAACTGCCCCTCAACGCCCCCGTCGAACTCGACCTGGTGGTCGAGGTGGAATAGCCGCGGCGCGGTGCCTGTTCCTCGTCTCTTCTGAAGACAACCCGGCGAAAGGAGACCCGGCATGCGAGTCATCATGGTGTTCGTCGCAGTTGTGTCGCTGGCCTGGGTGGCGCTGGCAGCCGGTCCTGCGGCGAGCGGGCCTGCGGCCTCCGCGCCGGCAAAGCTGGTGCATCCATTCACGATCGGGCCTGAGACGACTATTGTCGATGGACCGGTCCTTGCCGATGGCACGATCGACTACGTCGCGGTCGTTAACGAGCGGTGGGGCAAGGGTGTCACCTTGCAGAACAACGCTGCCGTCGATTACCTCCGCGCCGTCGGGCCCGAGGGGTTGTCGCCGGAGTATCGCGCCGAGGTGCTGGCCGCCATGGGCATCGCGGAGCTTCCAGCCGACGGCCCGTACCTCGTGCCGGCCAACAAGTTCTTCGCCGGAACGCCAGATGAGACCGAGTCGGCCCAGCGTCTCGATCGCGACATGCAGACGGCCATGAAGACGGTCGTGAAAAGCAAAGATTGCCCTGAACTTGCCAAGTGGATCGCCGCCAACCGCGCGCCGCTTGGTCGCTTCACGGTGATGGCCGGCAAGACCCAGTACTTCATTCCCTTCGGTCAGCCGAAGGACAAGAACAGTATCTTGGCGTGGGATCTGGTGGGGCGGCTGGGGCGCATGCGCGAGCTTGCCCGCGGGCTCACCGCCCGCGCGATGCTGCAGGCTGGCGACGGCAACGCCGATGCCGCGGTTCCCGACCTGCTGGCCCTGCAGCGATTGTCTCGCCTGATGGCCAACAAGGCGCCCAACCTCATCTGTGCACTGGTCGCCATCGCCATGGAACGCCAATCCACGGAGGCGATGGCTGCCTTGGCTGTGTCCGACGCCCTTGACGACAAGCAGGCCAAGGCGCTGGCGGCGGGGCTGGCGGAACTGGGGCACCTTCCGCCGCTGCTGACAGCCATGGAAGGCGAACGGTTCTACGGGCTCTATGTTAACATGTGCATCGCCCGGATCGGCCTTGAGGCTGTGACGCGGCAGATGGGCGAGATGGCCAAGTTCTTCGAGTCGCCCAGACCCGTCCCGAAACTGCCGCCGATTCGACTGGACCTCGACGAGGTCATGAGATTCGAGAATCAACTTTATCAACGGGTCGTGGCGTGCCTCAAGCTCGGAAGTTTCGCGAAGGCGGCCGAGGCCATGGCCAAACTGCAGCAGGAATTCCCGAGCCCATTGGGGGATCGGGACGCTCTTTCCCTGCTCAGTATTCACGCCCTGGCGGCGCTGGCTAAGACGGCAGATGCCAACGATCCCAAGGCCTTCGCCCGCGCTGTCGTGCTTGCCGGTTGGAATGGGGTTACCGAGTTTCGGGGGTGGCTGCAGCTTCCGGAGGAGGCCCGGCAGCAGATGGACCTCGTGATCGTGGGCCTGGCCTTGCGCCGCTATCAAATCGCGAAACGGAAGTGCCCCGCCAAGCTGGAAGAGCTCGTCCCGACATTCATGGAGGCCGTGCCGAAAGACCGTTTCACTGGCTCGCCGCTGGTATACAGGCCGGCGGAGAAGGACTACGTGCTCTACAGCATCGGCCCCAACGGCAAGGATGACGGCGGCAAGACGCGCATCGACGACGGGGACGACGTCGTGATCAGGCGGCCATGAGTCTCGACGGCAGGCGGACGTCCTATAATAACCCACCCAAAGAAGGAGCAACCATGCGAACCATAGCGAGCATCGTTACATGTGCCGTTGCTGCCTCGATCATGCTTGCGGCGGGGCCAGACAAACCTGCCACCGCGCCGGCGACGGCCCCGGCCTCGAAGCCGGCGATAAGCTTCACGGTCAAGGACATCAAGGGCAAGGACGTATCGCTGGCGGACAAGTATGGCGGCAAGGTGGTGCTCATCGTCAACGTGGCCAGCAAGTGCGGCTACACGCCGCAGTATAAGGGCCTGGAGGCGCTGCACGAGAAGCACGCGGCGAAGGGCCTTGCGGTGCTGGGCTTCCCGTGCAATCAGTTCGGCGGCCAGGAGCCAGGCACGAACCTGGAGATCCAGGAATTCTGCCAGACGAAATTCGGCGTCAAGTTCGACATGTTCGACAAGATCGACGTCAATGGCGACAACGCCAGCCCCCTCTACAAGTACCTCACCGGCCCCGACGTGCCCGTCGGCGACAAGGGCCCGGTGAAGTGGAACTTCGAGAAATTCCTCATCGGTAAGGACGGGCAGGTCGTCGCTCGCTACAGCTCGGCCGTCAAGCCCGAGGACATCGAGAAGGACATCGAAGCCGCCCTGGCGAAGTAGCCCCGTGGTCAGCCGATTCGACGGGTGGGCGCCGGGTGTCATGCGGTATTCCGGGTGCCATGCTTTTTGCCCCCAAGGGGCAAAAGCATGTTTACAGTGAAGGCCGGACCTGCGGAGCGGGCCGACCGATAGATGAATGCCACACATCTGGGCGACCTTCGCCCACAGGGAGCAGACTGGGGCCTCAAGAGGGGGTGTAAACATGCTTTTGGCCCTAACGGGCCGAAAAGCATGGCACCCGAACAGGAGGCGCGAGAAGGCTCTTGCAGGCCCTACGGGCCCAAAGGCATGGCCCCCTTGAGCCATGCCGCCACGCACGTCGTGAGGCGGCGGCCTGGGAAGGCCGCCACCCCTGACAGGGCAGCCTATTTCCGCGTGGGCCAGCGTTCGCCCATCAGCTGGCCGATGGCGAAGGGCACCTCGCGCGACCGCATCGCCGGTGGCAGGGGGCCGATCGTGGACATCACGAACGTCGTGCTGTTGCGGCGGTTCAGCGAGCCGTGCGTCGAGGCGATGTCCACCGCGCCGTCGAACGACGCCGAACCGCTGTAGAACCGGTCTTCCAGCGAGACAATCACGTCGGGCACATTCTCGGCCAGGCCGTAGTGGGCGCGCCACACGCGTTCCATCGCCGCGGGGTAGTAGTGATCGATCGAGGCCTTCATGAGGTCCTCGGGGTCGTAGTAGCCCTCGGCGTCGGCCTTCAGGCCGGCCAGCACGTCCTTGAGCCCCAGCGGGTCGCCGTCGATCATCTGGTCGCAGTAGCGGCCGTTCTTCATCCGGATCGCCGCCGCCTGCACCCGCGCCGCCGGCAGGGGGCTGGCGGGTGATGTGTTGGGCTGCGTGGTGCTGGCGGGTTCGCCTGGAACGCCGCGGCCGAGCACCATCACCGCGTCGCCGTCGGTGTAGCTGGCCAGCTCGACGCCCTCGCCGGCCATCAGGTCCTTCGACAGTGCCGCCGGCGACTGTGTGGCAAAGGCGGCATACGTCAGCAGACCGAACCGCACGAACGCCACGTCGTTGGGCTCGCGGAGGCGTTCGGCCATGCGCCATCCCTTGCCCTGCAGGTACTTCTCGAGGCCGATGGGCTTGGCCGGCGTGTAGCTGTGTCCGTGGTCGGCGGTCAGCGTGATCTTCGTCAGCCCGCGCGTCTCGTAGAGCACCTGGCTGACGAGGCGGTCCACCTCGGCCAGGGCCGCCCGCTGGCCCGCGGCCCCCTTGCGCGTGCCGATGCCGGCGGAACTGACGAAGTAGGCGATCATCTCCTTGGTCTGCCGCTTGTCGAAGACGACCTTGGCGTCGCGCAGTTCCTTGCGGAAGACGCTTTCGGGGTAGATGTACCCCACGGCGTCGAGGATGGAGTTGGCGCGGTAGTTCAGGTCGCGATTGTAGGGCTCGTTGGTGCCGGCGAGGTAGGCGCTGGCGCCGCCGGAGAAGGCATTCTTGCGGCGGTCGAAGTACAGGGCCTCGAAGCCGGGGCACGGCATGTCGTTGAGCAGGTCCTCCATCGACAGGTCCGTCAGCGTCGGGTAGGGCGCGACCACCTTCGACGGCGGGTAGAACATCCGCAGCCCGCCCCGGTCGTAGTACTCCTTGATCACGTCGTAGCCGAAGCCGTCCAGGATGATCACCAGGTGCCGGCTCTGCTGGCACAGCAATGAGTCGAGGTCGACGACGTTGATGACCTTGCCCTGGGTGTCCGTCTCGTAGCCGAGGCGATTGATGCGGCCGTTGGCGTCGACGAAGAGGAAGAAGTCGGCGGCCCCGTCGCGGCGCGACACGTTGTACGCGCGGTACGCGCCGGTGGCGGCGGCGACAGTCGGCATCGAGTGGTCGGGGAAATAGATCGGGTTGGCGCAGCCGGCGACGGCGGCGCAGACCAGCAGCGAGTACCCCCACAGAATGGATCGAAGGTTCATGGTCTTCCTTTCAGGCCGGCAAATTATACCTTCCCACGGCCGCCCGTCACGGGTATCTATTTGGGTATGCAGGCAATTGTGTACAAAGTGAATCCGCTGGGCTGGGTGACGTGCAAGTGGCTGCGCCGCTTCTGGAAGGGCTGCCTCTACTCGCCGCTGAACGGCCTGGCCCTGCGCGACGTGCCCACGCCGCCCCTGCCGGGCGACGATTGGGTCCGCGTCCGCACGCGGCTGGGCGGCATCTGCGGCACCGACCTTTCGCTGGTGGCGCAGAAGCAGCGGCCCGACTCCATCCTCCAGGCGTTCGGCTCGATGCCGATGATCCTGGGGCACGAGAACGTCGCAGTGGTCGAGGAGGTGGGCCCGGCCGTCGACGCGTCGTGGGCAGGAAAGCGCGTGTGCGTGGAGCCCACGCTGGGCTGCACGGCCCGGGGCATCGAGCCCCCCTGCGGGCGGTGCGCGGTGGGGGAGTTCGGCGCGTGCGAGAATTTCGGCGCCGCCGGCCTGGGCCGCTACCAACTGCCCCCGGGCACAAGCATCGGCTACAACCGCGCCACCGGCGGCTCGATGGGGCAGCACTTCGTCGCCCACGTCAGCCAACTGGTGGCCGTGCCCGACGCGCTCACCGACGAGCAGGCCGTGCTGACCGACCCGCTGGCGTGCAGCGTCCATTCGGTGCTGCGAGCAAACCTTTCGGGCGCCCAGCGCGTGCTGGTCTACGGCGCGGGGGTGCTGGGGCTGGGCGTGGTGGCGGCGTTGCGGGCGGTGGGCTTCCGCGGCCACATCGACGCGCTCGACTACAGCGGGTACCTGGAGAAGATGGCGATGCACCTGGGCGCCAGCGAGTTCGTCCGCCTGCCGTCGGCGCGGACGGAGCGGTTTGCCGAGATCGCGCGGCGGACGGGCGGAACGGTGCAGCGGGTGCGGTTCGGCAACCTGATGATGTGCGGCGGGTACGACGTGGTGTTCGAGTGCGTGGGCTCGCCGCAGTCGCTGGCTGAGAGCCTCAAGTGGACGCGCGCCCGCGGCGACGTGGTGATCGTTGGCACCGGCCGCGGCGGGGACATCGACCTCACGCCGATCTGGTTCCGCGAGCTCAATGTCAAGGGCGCGTACGGGCGGCAATTCGAGCACTTCGAGGGGTCGCGCGTGAGCACCTACGCCCTCGTGCACCGCCTGATGGTCGAAGGAAAGCTTGACGCCGCGGCCATGCTGACGCATAAATTCCCTTTGTCGCAGTACCGCCAGGCCTTCGACGTCTCGCTGCACAAAGGCCGGCACCAGGCCATCAAGGTGGCCTTCGATTTCCGCTCGTAGCGTGGGCGTAGGGTGGGCAGGCTTGCCCACCATTTTGAGCCCCAGGCCAGGCAGCGGCAAGACTGATCCGAATCGATGGTGGGCAAGCCTGCCCACCCTACATAGGAAGAACAATGGCGACCAAACCCCTCGTCGGCGTGGTAATGGGCAGCGACAGCGACCTGGAGACGATGAAGAAGTGCGTCGAGCAGCTCGAGGCCTTCGGCATCGGCTGCGAGGTGCGGATCATCTCCGCCCACCGGACGCCGGACATTGCGCACGAATATTCTTCCACCGCCGCGTCGCGCGGGCTCAAGGTCATCATTGCTGCGGCCGGGATGAGCGCGGCCCTGAGCGGCGTGCTGGCCAGCAAGACCACGCTGCCGGTGATCGGCGTGCCGATGAACTCGGGCCCGCTGGTGGGCATCGACGCCGCCCTGAGCACGATGCAGATGCCGCCCGGCGTCCCCGTCGCCTGCATGGCCATCAACGGCGCCCTCAACGCCGCCCTCTTCGCCACCCAGATCCTCGCCCTCAGCGACCCCACCCTCGCCGCCCGCCTCGCCGCCTTCAAGCAAGACCAGGCGAAGAAGGTGATCGACAAAGACGCGGGGCTGAAGCGGTAGGACGCGAACTGCTCCGGGTGCCATGCTTCCAGGCCCGCAGGGCCGGAAGCATGTTTACAGCCAGCTAGTCTGTGTGCGTCCAAGAATAGGCATCATCATTGACTTTCCAGGCGTTGTCGCGTGCCTCCTTGTTCCCGATCCCGCGTCCGATGGTGACTCCCCACGAGCCCATCATGCTGCTGCCCCACACAATCACCAACGTCTTTGCTCTTTTCTCGTAATAGAATCGCGGCATAGAGGATTGCGCTTCCAGGGCTTGTATGGAGGGTGGAAGACAATCGATCCGCACCCTTACGCGGTCGGTCGTCTGGTTCGCCTCCTCTGGGGTTAGCTGGTAGGCCTCTGCCCATTGAACGCCCGCGGGCACATCTACATGAGACTTGGCCCAGTAGTAGAATCCCAGACGGTGAGAATCAAGACCAACAGGGGAAAGGTAGTAGCTACAGATGACAAAGCAGATATAGGTCAACTTGGTCCAGAACCGCAGCGTCCGCCATCGCAGGAGTTTCTGCACCAAGCGAAAGAGAAGGTAACCGAACGCAACAAGCGCGACGTAGATCCCTGGGAATATGGCAAGGTAAAATGTCCAGGCAGACTCGCCAAGCAGGCCGCAGACGAAGCTATCTGGCCTGCAGGCGACCACAACCGGGACCAGGGCGAGGATGGCAAACGTCAAAAGACGTCGCCATGTCGAACGCCGGGCTGCTGGAAGCTCCCGTTGATCCGCGTTGGCATTCGTTGCTGGCTCTTCCATGTATCACGCTCCTTGCCGCCACTGGTTGGGCTGTTGCAGACCGTCGGTGCAGGCACACCTCTCAGCGCTGAAAAGCGAGCGACACCGTTGCCGCCGGCGCGCGGCCGCTGGGGCCACGGCGTCTCCCGCTTTTTCTATCCTTTCTGTATCCCCTGCATCCCTGCTCGCTTCTTCTTCCTCACGCCCCGAACATCGCCGGGGCGGCGTTGGCGAGGAAGTCGCGGCAGCGGATCATGCGGCCGAGCATGACGTCGGGGCCGATGGGCTTGGCGGGGTCGCTGACGCCGCGAAGGGGATCGTCGCCGTGGCGGGTGCGGAGCCATTCCTTGTCCGCGGCGCGGCAGAGCGCGTCCAGTCGGCGGTGCAGGCCGGCGAAGATGCGGCCGATCTCGTCGCGCTGCCCCTGGCCTCGCCGCACGTCGCCGCTCTGGTCACGGGCCATCTCGGCCTCGTGGGCGAGGCGGTGCACCGTCTGCAGCGCGCGGGCCTGCTCCAGACACGCCGAGGCGAGGCGGGCCGCCAGCACCGCGGCGGCGTACTGCGGCGCATGCTGCTTGACGGCGGGCGCGGCCGCCTCGAGCGTCCCGATGCACGCGGCAAGCTCGTCCGCACGGGCCGCGAAGCCCTCGCCGTTGGCCATGGCGACCGCGTTGATGATGTCGGCGGCGGAGTCGTACATCATCGCGATGAACTCCGGCCTCATCACCATCAGTTCGTGCACGCGCCACATCGCGTCGGACGCGGCCTTGTTCACCAGGCCGAAGTATTCCTTCGCGTGCCGCCGGGCGAAGGCTTTCTTGTCCACGCCCTTGCCCGCGCGAAGCACCGCCCCCGTGTAGGCCGCGGCGAACAGGTACGCCTCGCGCAGCCCGCGCCACGGGCACCACCACGTGTTGACCACCGCCAGCGGGCGCCGCGTGTGCAGCTTGCCTGCGGCCGCCATCATCTCGTCCATGTTCTGGAAGTTCGTCAGGTTGGGCTGGATGGCATCGCCGTAGCGGCACATGGCCGGGGCGAGCATGACGTCGTAGCCCATGTCGATGCTGCGCTGGATGGCGTCCACGGGCACGTGCCAGTAGTGCCAGTGGGCGATGACGATGTCGCGCGGCAGCACGTCCAGCATCTCGGGGTCCTTCTCGACGTGGTCGCCCCACATGATCATCCGCTTGCCGCAGTCGGTGACGATGCGGTGGATCGCCTTGGTGTGCTCGGCGTAGGGGAACCAGTGGGGCTTGCCGCGGGTGCGGCGGCGGCAGCGGGGGCAGCCCGTCAGCACGTCCACCTCGTCGAGCCCCGCGTGGAAGTAAGGCGAGGCGAACAACTCGGCCACCTCGGGGATGATCTCGCCCAGCAGTTCCAGCGTCTGCGGGTGGGAGGGACACAGCGAGTCGGGCCCGTTGGCCAGGTGCGCGTACTGCGGCAGGCCGGTGATGTAGCGGGCGTGGCCGAGCGACTCCACCTCGGGCACCACGTCGATGCCCAGCCTGGCGGCCGTCGCGATGAACCGCCGCATCTCGGCCTTGGTGAAGGCGTAGGGCGAGGCCAGTTCCGGGTGGCTGTCGATCTTCAGCCGCAAGCCCTGGCTGTCGACGAAGTGCCACCACAGCGTATTCATGCCCCAACGGGCCATCTGGGGCAGCATGTCGAAGTAGAACGAGTGTTTTTCGGTCAGGCGGGCCGGGTCGAGCATCAGGCCGCGGATGGGCATCTTGGCAGGTGCGGGCATAGGTTTCTCCTTGTGCAGCGGCGGTAGGGCTCTGCGGTACCTCCGCTCCACGGGCGGCAGGGCAATCGCATTCTCGTGGCACGGGCATCTTGCCCGTGCGTCCCACGGGCGTCCCGCCCGTGGTCTTCGTGCGACCTGCGTACTGGCTGGCAGGCGCATCGTCGAGACGCCCATGTGACGAAAGCGATTGCCCTGCCACGGGCGGATTATCTGTTGACCCCCGGGGGGTTATGCAATAGAATTCTCGGGACAGTCGGGGCGGGGAGAGCCAGAAACACCCGCGTTTGCTTCCGACTTAAAGAAGGACTCCTATGGATTGGTCAGGCTTCGGTGAAACCGTCTTCATGTCGGTCTACACCTTTGTACTGGTGATGGTGTCGATGTATGGCTTCCACCGGTACGTTCTCGTCTATCTCTACTGGCGCCACCGCAAGCGCGTGCCGGTCGCCCCGGGCAAGTTCGATCCGCTGCCGATGGTGACGGTGCAGCTGCCGATGTTCAATGAACGATTGGTGGCCAAGCGGATCATCGAGAAGGCCTGCCTGATCGAGTATCCCAAGGACCGCATGCAGATCCAGGTGCTGGACGACAGCACCGACGACACCGTCCAGATCGCGGCGGAGGCCTGCGAGGCCGCCCGCGCCCAGGGCTTCGACGTCGAGTACGTCCACCGCACCGACCGCGGCGGCTACAAGGCCGGCGCGCTGGTCAACGGCATGAAGACGGCCAAGGGCGAGTTCATCACGATCTTCGACGCCGACTTCATCCCCGACCCCCAGATCCTGATGAAGTCCA
>CAZTVF010000051.1:0-34423 GCA_964616985.1 uncultured Planctomycetaceae bacterium | reverse complement strand
ACGTCACCCGCCCCCCCGGCCCGGGCAACACCCCGACGCTGTACTCGGCCCTCAACGACCTCAATGACGTCTCGGTGAAGATCCTCACCAGCGAAGGCCCCGTGGAGTACGACATCGACGGGCTGGTGCAGGTGCCGATCAACGAGGAAATCGGCCTGACGTTCGCCCGCTGCCTGCGCAGCTTCCTGCGGCAGGACCCCGACATCGTTCTGGTCGGCGAGGTTCGCGATATCGAGACGGCCCAGATCGCCGTGCAGGCGTCGCTGACGGGCCACCTGGTGTTCTCCACGCTGCACACCAACGACGCGCCGTCATCGATCGCCCGCTTGCTGGACCTGGGCATGGAGCCGTTCCTCGTGACGGCCACCCTCGAAGGCATCGTCGCCCAGCGCCTGGTGCGAACGATCTGCCCGCGCTGCAAGGAAGCCTTCATCCCCACCGAAGAGATGCTGATGGAGCTCAACCTCACCCCCGAGCAGGTGGCGGGCAAGAGCTTCTACCGCGGGGCCGGGTGCGATTACTGCCGCGAAACCGGTTACAGCGGCCGAATGGCCGTGTTCGAGATCATGATCCTCAACGACGAGCTGCGCGAACTGATCATGAACCGCAGCAGCACCAGCGTGCTTCGCGAAAGCGCCCGCAAGCGCGGCATGCGAACGCTGCGCGAAAGCGGTTTGCTTGCCATCTATGACGGCCAGACCACCATCGAGGAAATCGTCTCCCAGACGCTCGACGAGCAGGGCGAATAAAGCAGGAGTTCATCATGGTTACGTTTCGTTTCGAAGCAATGAACAGTGTCGGCCAGCCGGTGAAGAACGAGGTGGATGCCGCCTCGAAGGACGACGCCGTCGCCAAGATCCGCGCGATGGGCTTCTTCCCCACCAAGATCGCCGAGAAAGCCGGCAAGGGCGGCGGCGGGGCCAAGTCCGGGGGCGAAGGCCTCAAGGCGGGCAGCGGCGCCGGCGGAGGCGCCGTCTCGCGTCGTCGCACGGCCGGGGCCGTCTCGAAGAAACTGCTCACGCAGTTCACGCGCCAGCTGTCCACGCTGGTCGACGCGGGCCTGCCCATCCTCAAGAGCCTCCGCATCCTTGAAGGCCAGCAGAAGCCCGGCATGCTCCGCGTGGCCATCCGCCTGGTGGCCGACGACGTCGAAGGCGGCTTGAGCCCCTCCGACGCGATGGCCAAGCACCCCAAGGCCTTCGACCGCCTCTACACCAACATGGTGCGGGCGGGCGAGTTGGGCGGCGTGCTCGACGTCATCCTCACCCGCCTGGCCGACTTCATGGAAAAGTCCCAGGCGTTGAAGCGCAAGGTCATCGGCGCCATGATTTATCCCTGCGCCGTCATCACCTTCGCGCTGGCCATCGTGACCCTGCTGCTGATCTTCGTGGTGCCCAAGTTCAAGGACATCTTCAAGGGCATGGGCGCCGAACTGCCGGGCATCACACAGTCGCTGCTGGACGTCAGCGACTTCATCCAGAACGGCGGCTACCTCGCCATCATTGGCCTGCCCATCGTGCTGTGGCTGTTCTTCCGCCTGATGCGGATGTCGCCCGCGGGGCGGCACTTCGTCGACACGCTCAAGCTGCACATCCCCATCATGGGGCAGATCGTCTCCAAGGGCTCGGTCGCCCGCTTCAGCCGCACGCTGGGCACCCTGCTGTCGGCCGGCGTGCCGATCCTGGAAGCCATCAACATCACGGCCGACACCTCGGGCAATGAAGTCTTCTCGCGGGCCCTGCGCCGCGTGCACGACAGCATCCGCGAGGGCGACAACTTCGCCGAGCCGCTTCGCCAGGCGAAGGTCGTCCAGCCGATGGTCGTCAACATGATCGACGTGGGCGAGGAGACGGGCGATCTGGACAAGATGCTCGAGAAGATCGCCGACACGTACGACGACGAAGTGGAGACCATGGTCTCGTCGATGACCAGCCTGCTGGAGCCGATCATGGTGATCTCGCTGGGCATGATCGTCGGCTTCATCGTCGTGGCCTTGTTCATGCCGATGGTCGCGATGATCCAGGGCGTCCAGAAGTAACAAGGAGCGCGGACATGTTCAATCGAACAAGCAAGACGGCCGGCCGCGGCAAGACAGGGCGTGCCGCGTTCACGCTGCTGGAACTGCTGGTGGTGATGTCGATCATCACGATCCTTGTGGGCATCCTGCTGCCGGCCTTCGCGCAGATCCGGATCGCGGTTTACAATGCGCGTTCCAAGGCCCGCGTCACGGAGCTGGGCATGGGCGCCGTCAATTACGCCGCCGACCATAAGGGCCTTTTCCCGGGCCAGCACTACCCCGGCCGCATCATGAAGTCGCGGTTTCCCTCCGATGCATGGGCACAGGTACAGGCCACCGGGGAACTGTGGTTCACGGGCAGCACGATCCTGGGGGTCTCGCTGTTCGGCACAAACTACATTATGGTGGACCAGACGGACGTGGTGGGATTCCGGCCAGTCTACGCATCATGCAGCATTTCGGACATCGCCCGCATCAAGAACTTCAACGGTTCTGTATGGGACCGCTATCCTCCGATCACCCCGGCGGCCCTGCCGGACAAGATGGACCCCTGGAATGCCGTCGCCTACTGGCCCTCAACGCGAGGCGTCGCCGGCCTGGGGCAATACAGGGAGGTCCAGAACTGGTGGTACACGGATCAACTGTCCTCCAACTACGCGGCGGACAAAACCAGTGACGCTCTGGCGGCGGGCACGTTCTGCAATGTACTCAACTGGGGCAACATGAAGTCCCCGCCCGAGAACCCCGAACTTCCGGCAACATTACCCTACATACGCTCGAGTTCCACCGCAGCACAGACCGCCTTCGAGGCTTTCATCAAGGACAAGAGCTTAGGCGGCAACGACAGCAACACCCCCGTGGCCGACCAGCGATTCATCATGATGGCGGCCGGAGTAGACCGTCTCTTTGGAACAAAGGATGACATCACATGTCCAGTACTCGGAAACTGGGCGCCAGGAAACTAGCGTCCTGGCGTTTCGCGGCGCGGCGTCCGTCGGCGCGTGCGGCCGGCTTCACGCTGCTGGAACTCATGATGGTCATCGCGATCATCATGATCCTGGCCGGCATGCTCATGCCCGCATTGAACGTCGCCAAGCAGCACGCGAACGACGCGACGACCCGGGCCCGGATCATGGCGCTCAGCGACGGCGCGACCACCTACGCGCATGACAACAACAACCTGTACCCCGGGCAGTGGAACATGGGCAAGCTTCAGTGGGTCTATGGAGCCGTCAATGCCAACTCGCTGTTCGGGTCGCAGGCCCTGGCGATGGCCATGTTCGGCCTCAATGCCAATGCCCCGTCCGCGGGCGACGCCAAGAGCAACTACGCGCCTTACCAGGAAGGCGACCTGATCACCATCTCCCGCGGCGGCGGCAGGCCTGACGTGGAATTCGCCCTCTGGGACCGTCGCCCCGACACCCGGAACGCCTTGCTGTATTACCCCTACATCCCGAGCGTGACCGACCGCATGTACCGCGGGAATCCGGACCCGAACTTCTGCTTCGCCGAAGAGCACAACTGGTATATGTCGGATGTCACCCCCGGCACCCGGGCTGCGCCTTGGGCGCGCGGTGACGGCACGGCCGGATTCGACCGGTTCTTCCGTGACTCGTTCAACCAGAAGTTCGCCAACGTCGGGACGTTCATCATCCTGGCGCCCGGGGTGGACCGCCTCTACGGCACGGCCGACGATCTCTGGAACAACCATTAAGGAGCGACCCATGAACAGCCCAAGGAAATGCACCGGCCGCCAGCGGGGCTTCACGCTGATTGAGTTGCTGGTGGTGATTTCGCTCATCATGCTGCTGCTGGGGATTGCGGCGCCGTCGCTGGCGCGATACTTCGTCCTGGCCAAGATCAAGATGACCGAGGCCACCATGGCCAATCTGCATTCGGCCTGCTATGTGTACGAAGGCGACTTCGGTGCGTTTCCCACCAGCACAGATTTCCGCGCCCCGTGGGATCCCAACGTGGGAGACCCCAACCACATCGTCCCTTCCCCGGATGCGAATCACGTCACCGGAGGCCAATACCTCTGCTTCCTCCTGACAGGGTATACGGATTCGTCGCCCCCAAAGGGCGCTCCGTCGGCCGTTCCCTGGGGCCCCGGCGGCGATGGCCAGGACGGGCCGGGATACCGCCTGGTCTATCGTGGGAAGGTCTATGGCCCGTATGGCAGCGCCGATAATCTCCTCAAGAAGGCACCCGCGTCTGCGGTGGGCGGTGAGAACAGGGCGTGGCCCTACTTCTTTGACGAGTTCAACAACCCGATCTGTTACTACCGCTACGACCCTACCGTCCCCGCCCAGACACTGCTGGGGTACAGGACGAGCGACAACCCCCGCGGGCCGGCAGATACCCAGTACTTCATCGACTACGAGAGAAACCCCGCCCAGTCGGCCCCCCTGTTTTACCGCCGCGACTTCATGCTGCTGTCCCCCGGGCCTGACATGGCCTACAGCACTGGCGAAAACGGCCAATTCCACAGGAGCACCGGGCCGGACGGCTCGGGCAACACGGACTGGTTCTTCAAGCTTCGGGACACCGACGACATCAACAACCTGCTGGTCGACGGCAAAGGTCGCGACGCCGCCGATCGAGACTGGGATCGGGCTCTATCCAATCAGTGATAATAATGAAGACAAAGAATCACAATCCGCGTCGGCGTTCGGGCGGCTTCACCATGGTGGAACTGCTGGTGGTCGTCCTGATCCTCTCCATCCTGGTGGGGCTGGTGGTGGCCGTCAGCAAGTACGTCAACGACGAGGCCGCCAAGAAGAGCACCAAGGCCACGCAAGCCATCGTCACCAGCGTGATCAACAACTACTACTCGTCCCAGGGCTCATATCCTGTGGCGACGACGACCTCCGAACTGGTGGCCAAGCTCTTGGACATGAACCTGGTGCCGGATTGCGCCAAGGCGATGCAGTCGATCCCGAAGGCCGCGATGACCGGCGGCACGCTCATCGACGGATGGGGCCGCGAGATGACCTACAAGAGCACCGGCGGGTTCGGCGGCGTGCCGGTCCTCATCTCGGCGGGCCCCGACGGCAAGATGGATACCGACGAAGACAACATCCGTTCCGATAAGTGATCTCCCTGGAGTGCCCATGATGGCAAAGAACACAAAGCGAAGATCCGCCTTCACGCTGCTCGAACTGATGTTCGTGTGCGGCATCATCGCGCTGGTGGCGACGATCGTGCTTCCCAGCATCATCAGCATCTTCAATTCCGGCGCCGACGCGCAGGCGTACAACGTCGTGGCGTCGCAGTTGTCGGCCGCCCGCGCACTGGCCATGCGCACGGCCTCCTACACTGCCGTGCACATTCAGGCCCCCGCGGCCAGCCTGAAGATGAACAACGCCCTGTACATCGCCATCCTGAGGCCCACCAGTACGGGGGAATTCGGCCTGGCGCCGGGCTTCGCTCCGATCCGCATCCCTTCGGGCATCGGGTTCGCGGTGCTGAACTCGGCCACCATAGACTACTCCGGCAACTACATCCCGGCGGGATTGAAGGACCCCAACTGCACCACGTTCACCTTCATCTATGCGCCGACGGGGGAACTGTCCCGTCGCGTCAATGGGCGGACCCTGCCGTTTGATCCCACCGATCCGTTGTTCCTTGTCGGCTCGCCTTCGCTACTGTGGGATCCCCTGTTGGTCGACGGGCTGGACAGGGGGAATGGAACCACCGGTGCCACCGCGTGCACGATGTTCGATTGGGGCCAATACACCGCCGCCCGCAATACCACGAATTCCACCGCCGCCCTGAGCGCGCTATTCAATGAACAGGCCATGTTCCTGCCTGTGAACATGCAGACGGGGCAACTGTACCCCAGGAGATGACGTATGTCCTTGCACTCCACAACTCGCCGCGCCTTGGGTTTCACGCTGGCAGAGGTGCTGATCTCGGTCGGCATCCTGGGCGTCGGGATGACCATGGCGGCAGCGCTTTGGCCGGCGGCCATCCGGGAAAACCAGAACTCCGCCAACAGCACGCTGGGGCCGATCATCTGCGAGAACGGCATCGCGGTCATCCAGGCGAAGTATCGCATCAACGCCGTGGGCACGAAGATGACGGTGCTGGCCGACCCCAACGCGCCGATGCCGGACTCCTCCTACCCCATCGGCATCAGCACCGTCGGCAAGACCTTTGACCCGAACTTCACTCCCAGCTTCGTCGCCATGGGCCGCAGGCTCGACACCACGAGCAACGACGTTCAGCTTTTCGTATTTGCCGTTTCCTCCCACACCCTCTCACCCACGGGGACGATGAGGGTGAAGATGAAGCTGGTGCAGTACGATGAGGATCCAAACTCGACGTCGACGACGCTGTCAACAACCAATACCTACCAGATCGGGGCTCCGATCTTCACCAACGGCGGCCAACTGGCGACCGTCATGGGCGTCGACACGATCAAGCACCTGGTGACGTTGGATCATCCCTTGAGCCCCGAGGGCACGCCAACGACGGTCTTCACGCTGATGGAGTGGGACGTGCTTGGCGGCTTCTGGAGCACGTTCTCCCCCGTGATGTATTCGATGACGACTCGCACCGCACTGAGACCCTAGAGGTTCCTCCATGATTCCCGCGGCAAAACGAAACCGTCCCGCCTTCACGCTGATCGAACTGATGGTCGCCGTCTCGATCCTGGCGATCGTGATTGCCATCACCAACATGATCCTGGCCCAGAGCCAGAAAGTGGTCCGCAATGCCGAGGCCCGGATGCGGGCGCAGTCCACCGTCAAGGCCCTCACCCACCTGATCCGTCGCGACATGCGTGAACTGACCAAGAACGGCATGCTGTGCATCACGGATGACAACAGCATTCCGGGCTACCCGACGCCGATGCCCAAGCTCATCCTGCACAAGGCCGGGATGGCCGAAAGCCTCACGTATGACGGGTCAGTCCCCGCCGCCGACACCGGCCTGGGCGGGTCGGGAAGCCTGACCACCTATGCCTTGACCTGGAACTATGCCAACCCCCTCGGCGGCGTTCAGGGCATCGACGCCAACACGCCCTGCATCCTTTGGCGACGAGACTTGATGCTCATCCAGGACGGCAATTACCTTCAGGGCGATCCGAACCTGAAGGACTATCGAGTTGCGCCGCCGGAACTGAGCGGCACGCGGACGGATTTCATGACCCTGGTCAACAACAACGCATGGACATCGCCCAGCTATTCCATGAGGTACCCCCCCAGCGCCAACCAAGGCGGGCTGGATGTCGCCTACCTCTGGCAGGCCGCGAGCATCACCTGCAGCCGCCTGAGCATCATGTGGACCGATGGCACCATCGATAACAAGGCGCTGTCCTGGTACGGGCGCGACGCCAATGGCGTGCTGTGGCCCAAGCGCGCCACCTGGACCACCACCACCGACGCCGGGCAGGTGGAGTTCAAACGCAGCTCGACCCTGAACTACTACACCGCGCTGTGGAGCCACCACAACCAGTCCGGCTGGCCCCTGGCCGTGAAGTTCCGTTTCTCATACCGCGAGCCGTCGCTGCCGACGGAATTTCTCGATGACTCGGCCGACAGGAACACCTACGGCAACATCATGGATTTTGAAATCGTATGCCCGGTAGGAAGATGACGTTCGCTCGCAGATCGGAGAAGGAAATGATTCGTTCACGGAAAAACAAGGGTTCGGTCCTGCTGATGGTGATCGGCGTGCTGACGATGATCGCCATCCTGGGATCCGCCTTCATCATCGTTTCTCATGCCGATGCCCAGCAGTCGGCTGCCCTGGCCGACCGGGCACAGGCGGAGCCCATCGCCCAAGGCGTCGTCACCCGCCTTGCCTCGGCGATGGTGAATGATCTCTGGCTTGATTCCAACTGCACTTGGCCGCCCATTGATGGAAACGGATTGCCCCGAAAGGGCTTCAACGACGCCAACCGAAGGTATGCCGATGCCAACCTGCCTATCCGCGCGGGGGCCGGGACAGATCCGAATCTGCGGCGCGTGCTTCACGACCCCAATTACAGCCCCTTCCGCACCTTGTCCAGCGACACGACGGGCTGGTACCGGGCCATCGACAGCGACAGCAACCTCGTAGACCCATGGATGACGGCCTTTCCTTATTCGAAAACCGACGAACTGGTGGACGTGAACGGCGACGGCGTCGACGACACTTACCTCTGCGATACCGGCATCCGCAACAGCAAGGGCGACACGTTCTACGTCGCCTCGGTCACCACGGACTTGGCATCGAAAGTGAATGTGAACGTCGCCAGCAGCATGGATATGTCCATGCCGACCATCAATAATCCGCGCAGCCCGTCGTTTGTCCGCTTGGACGGCATGCTGAACACGAATCCCGTTTATTCGCTGCTGCAGTACAATTCGATTCATAACGCCCGCGCCAGCAAACTGGACGAGGCGAATTACGCCATCTATTGCGCCCGGCAACTGCTCCAGCCCGGCCGCGCAATTACCGCAACCGGCGTCTACGCTTCCTCCAACACCACGCTGACCGTCAAAGCCGACATCACCAATTTTGGCCTCGCCGTCAATCAGTATATCTGGAGCAGCGGGGAAGCGAACAGCTACAGGATTGTCTCCGTGACGCCGCCCAGCACGATCGTCGTCAGCGGCGACTGCTCCGCTCAGACCGTGTTCGTGCTTTCCAGTAAGACGGAGTTCCGCCCGTTCCAGCTGACCGATGAACTGCTCCTCCGGTGGCGCAAGCCCGGAAGCCTCTACGAACAGGGCCGCCTGCACAAAGCGTTCTCGCCCGGCCCCACCATCGTCCCCGAGTCGGCTGTGAACCCCAGCGTCCTGGCGAACCTGACCACCTTCAGTGCCAGCAGCAAT
Organism: uncultured Planctomycetaceae bacterium; assembly: GCA_964616985.1. GTDB lineage: Bacteria > Planctomycetota > Phycisphaerae > SM23-33 > SM23-33 > CAZTVF01. Next base: position 25,582 of record CAZTVF010000051.1, on the reverse strand, counting down.
TGGCTGCGTGTGCCCTACATGATGAACCTGGCAGCAAACGACCCCACCGCAGCCTGGAAGAAACTGCTGGACGCCAATGCTGTCTTCACAACCAAGTTGACGCCCGTGCTGGGCAGCCCACAGGGCGAACACGATCTCTACCGCACGGTGTTTATGATGCTCCGGGCCGCCAATCTCACTCCCAACACCACGCGCGACTCCAACTACCTCCGCCTGATGGCCGCCGCCTATGTCGCCAATGCCAAGGCGGCCACCGGGACGGGAAACTGGCCGTACGCTTTCCAGCCCAGGATCACCCTGGGCGAGTACGGACGTGACCCCGCCAACTATGACGCGAACACACTGTACCCCAGAGGCTTCATCGCCTACGGAGCACAGCGAGACCTGGTCATCAGCAAGATCTTCGCCATGGATGCAAACAGAGGCGTCCCGGAGCCCAATGCTGACCCGGCAACGGCCGTGGCGCGTTGGGGTTGCGCCATCGAACTCTTCAACCCGACATCCACCACGATTGATGCCAACGGTTACGCCCTGTACAAGTTCCACAATGGAAGCTGGACACCTGGGCCGATTCTCTTCAGCACCCTCGCCGACGCGAGCAGGTTGAAGATCCCACCCGGGGGACGGTATGTCGTCTTCGCAGCCAAGCTCAACAGTGGTGGCATGTGGATTGACGGCAACTCCACCGATGTGGGCATGGGCCTTCTGGGCGAGGCCAACAATGCGGCGGCCGTTCGCCATCGCATCAGCGGCGGCACCACCCCGCCGAGTCTGGGTTTCCAGACCAACAGCGGCGGAAACGCCGGCTGGACATTCCGCCTGGCCCGAATCGCCGACCCCAACGTGGCGATCGACACGTTCTCCAATACCGATGCCGCTTACAGCCGGCCGAGCTACAACACCTTGGACGCAAATCGGAACGTGATCCTTTCAAGCCGCGACGATGTGGTCGCCCGCGGGCACTACGCGCTGCCGCTGTACCTGCGCAGCACCACCTCCACCTGCGGCCAGTTGTTGGGAATGCCGTCGCCATCGACCCCCGCATTCGATACCTGGGCAGGCGTCCACCTTCCTGAGAAGCCGGCCGCAAGAGTACCCCTCTTCGATTTCGGTGACCTCATGCGGATCCCCTTCGCATCGCGGCTCTACATCTTCCCGAACCCCGCGGCCAACAGCTATGTCAGCTTTGGCAATTTCTTCGACGCCAACCGCGTGCCCATATTGGACCCCAACCGGAGCAATCTGGCCGGGCTCGACTTCCTTCCTTCGGACGCATTGGCCGGCGGATATGTCCCAGGCGTCTACCCGGACATTCCGCCCGCCTGCCTCTGGAGCGATTTCTTCAACATGGTCCCGCCTGACGCATCGCGCAACACGCAGGGCGCGACCGCCACTCGCACGTACGGAAAGATCAACATCAACACCGCCTCCCGCGCGGTTCTCAGCCAGTTGCCTCTGACCCAGGCGGTGTCGATCGAAGGCATCACCTTCATGACCGACACCACCGAGGCCGTCAACAGGATCCTCGCCTACCGCAACGGCACGCGAACCAATCCGAATCCCAGCTTCCCATCCGTGGCGAACCTCCGCGTCAGCAGCCCCGCGCCGTGCTTCCTCACCGAGTCCGAGATCGCCATCCCCCTGGCCATGTATTGCCGAAGCCTGATGCCCGCGTCGGTCGGCGGGATCGCCATCGAGAAGCATCCGCGGTACGCCGAGGCACGCGACTACCTCTACAGCGTCATCAGCAACATGATCACGGTCCGAAGCGACACCTACGCCGTGAACATCCGCGTCCAGCTGGGCCGCGGCGGCAGCTACAAAGCGGTATGGAATTACGTGGCGGTGATCGACCGCGGCAACTGCTTGACCATCAGCGACAGCCCCTCGGTGCTGCTGTTCAGCCAGGTGCGATAGCGAGTCAAAGGCGGACGATAGTCTCGAACCCTCCCGTGGCGGCCCCTGCTGGCCGCCACGTGCTGCGCCGATTCCTGATTGTCGCTCGCCGCAACTTTTTGTACAGTGTGAGCATGTTAGCCAAGCGAATCATCCCCTGTCTGGACGTCAACCAAGGCCGCGTGGTCAAGGGCACCAATTTCCTCAACCTCCGCGACGCGGGCGACCCGGTCGAAGTCGCCCGCCAGTACGAGGCCCAGGGCGCCGACGAACTCGTCTTCCTCGACATCACCGCCAGCCACGAGGCCCGCGACATCATCGTCGACGTCGTCCGCTCGACGGCCGAGCAGGTCTTCATGCCCCTGACCGTCGGCGGCGGCATCCGGAACCTGCAGGACTGCCGCAACATGCTCAACGCCGGCGCCGACAAGGTATCGATCAACTCCTCGGCCGTGCGCGATCCGGACTTCATCTCGGCCGCCTCGCGCCGCTTCGGCGCGCAGTGCATCGTCGTGGCCATCGATCCCAAGCGCGTGATCAAGGATGGACGCGAAGTCTGGGAAGTTCACATCAACGGCGGGCGCGTGCCCACCGGCCTGGAGGCCGTGGCCTGGGCGAAGGAAGTGCAGCAGCGCGGGGCCGGAGAGATCCTGCTGACGGTAATGGACGCCGACGGAACACAGAACGGTTACGACCTGGAGATCACCCGCGCGGTGGCCTCGGCGGTGAGCATTCCCGTCATCGCCTCCGGCGGGGCGGGCTCGCCCGAGCACATCTACCAGGTCCTCACGCAGGGGCAGGCCGACGCCGCCCTGGCCGCCAGCATCTTCCACTTCGGCACGTACTCGGTGGCCCAGACCAAGGACTACCTCGCCCAGCGCGGCGTGCCGGTGCGCCTGACGGCGGCGCAAGCGGGGGCTTGACCATGTCATCGGCCAACCCTCCGACTGAACCTGCCGCCATCGGCGGCGACCGGCCCGGCGAACCCAAGCTCCAGAAGTACTTCCTGGCGATGACCAAACTGGGCGCCAGCGACCTGCACATCAAGCCGGGCGTCACCCCCCACATGCGCGTAAACACGCGGATCGTGGCCACCCAGGGCAAGCCGCTGCCCAACGCCCTGATCGCCGAGATGGCGATGGAACTGATGAGCGACCGGCAGAAGCTGACCCTCGAGCAGGAAGGCGGCTGCGACCTCGCCTACGAGATCGAAGGCGGCGACCGCTTCCGCGTCAACGTCTTCCGCCAGCGAGGCCACGTCGCCATTGCCGCCCGCCGCGTCAGCCGCGTCGTCCCGTCATTTTCGGACCTTCACCTGCCGCCGGAGATCGCGAAGATCGCGGAGATGCGCGACGGCTTGATCCTGCTGTCGGGCCCCACGGGGGCGGGCAAGAGCACGACCATCTCCTCGATGATCGAGCACGTGAACCGGTCGCGCCCCTGCCACATCGTCACCATCGAGGACCCCATCGAGTATCTCTACGAGAGCAAGAAGTCGCTCGTGAGCCAGCGCGAAGTCGGCATCGACGTGCCGGATTTCCAGACGGCGCTGAAGTACCTGATGCGAGAGGATCCCGACGTGGTGCTGATCGGGGAAATGCGCGACCGCCACACGCTGCAGGCGGCCTTGCAGGCATCGGAGACCGGGCACCTGGTGCTGGGGACGATCCACGCCTCCAGCGCCGCCCAGACCGTGACCCGCATCCTGGATCTGTTCCCCGCCGACGACCGGCGCCTGGTGAGGCAGTCGCTGGCATTCAACCTCCGCGCGGTGATCTGCCAACGCCTGCTGCCCAGCATCCTGCCCGGCGTCAGCCGCATCCCCGCCGTCGAAATCCTTCTGAACAATCCGTCAATTCGCCAGTTGCTTCAAGAGGAGCGGGATGCTGAAATACCCGATGTCATCCGCTCGTGCGAACGCGATGGCATGCGAAGCATGACGCGAAGCCTGCTGGGCCTGATCGAGCAGAACGCGGTGGACCCGAAGATCGCCTACGAGGCGGCCCCCAACGTCGACGAGTTGAAGATGCTCTTGAGTGGCATCTCCTCGACGCGGCCGGGGCTGCTGGGCCGTTGAAACGGAGTAACTGAATGCCTCAAATGATCGCGGTCGTTCCAGAGTTGGGCGGGTATTTTTCGATCTTCAAGATCGTCATCTTCCTGCTGCTGGTGGTGCCCTGGCTGTACCTGGCCCCCAAGGTCTATCACGACGCCAAACGCGTCCACGCCTCGCAGAGCACCTGGAGCGCCGCCACGCTGGTGGCCGGCCTGCTGGGGGTGATCCTGTGGCTGGTGCTGCCCATCTACATCCTGGGCCTCGTGGCGTACCTGCTGGTGGCCGGCGGCGCCATCGCCGCGTACGTCGTCTTCCGCAACGGCCGCGTGCCCCACGAGTCGCGCATCCTCACCCGCCAGCACATCGCCGGCCTGCTGGCCCGCAAGAAGCAGGCGGTCACCGTCATCTCCCGGGTGAAGTTGTACGGGCACAACGGCAAGCTCGTCCCCCCGCCGGACGCCCAGGAGTCGCTGCCTGACCAGATCGAGTCCAACAACCTCCTGCAGGAGCTGCTGCACGAGATGATCTCGCGCCGCGCCAGCGAGGTCACGCTCTCGCCGGCCGGGAGCGAAATGACCGTCCGCCTGCTCATCGACGGCGTGGCCACGCCCCGCGATCCCCTGCTGCTGAGCGAAGGCCAGATGATGATCCAGTTCCTCAAGCCCTTCAGCGGCCTGGACCCCTCGGAGGTCCGCCGCCCGCAGAAGGGCGACTTCTCGGTCGACATGGGCAGCCGGCGGATCGACATCGCCGTCAGCACGGCCGGCACGACCGGCGGCCAGCAGGTGCAGTTCCGCATCGCCCAGGAAGTCGTCCGCCAGAAGCTCGATACGCTCGGCATGACCGAAGACGTCCTCAAGGCCGTGCGTTTCATGAACAAGACCATCGGCCTGATCATCGTCTCCGGCCGCCCCGGCAGCGGCATCACCAGCACGATGTACTCGCTGCTGCGAGAGCAGGACGCCTTCACCAAGCAGTTGGTGACGCTGGAGAAGCACCCCGCCCTGGCCCTGGAGAATATCACGCAGACGCCGTACACCGACGCACGGCTGGCCGACGCGCTGGCCCCGGTCGTTCGCCGCGATCCCGACGTGCTCATGATCGACGAATGCACCGACGCCGACAGCGCCCGCCTGATCATGGAAGCCGCCGCCGACAAGACCGTGATCCTGGGCATGAACGCCGAAGACACGCTGACGGCCCTGGCCAAGTGGGTCAAGCTGTGCGGCGACGCTTCGGCGGCCGTCGCCAACCTCCAGGGAGTGATGTGCCAGATGCTGCTGCGCAAGCTGTGCGTGGACTGCCGCGAACCGTACCAGCCCGACCCGCAGCTGCTGGCCAAGGCGAATCTCCCCGCCGGCCAGATCGAGAAATTCTACCGCCCGCCGACCCAGCAGGCCCGCGATGAGAAGGGCAACCCCGTCATCTGCCGCACCTGCCAGGGCGTGGGCTATTTCGAGCGAACGGGCGCGTTCGAGTTCATGCAACTGACGCCCGAGCTTCGCCAGTTGATCGGCTCGGGGGCAAGCCTGCGCGACATCAAGTCGGCCTGCCGAAAGAACAAAATGCTGTACCTGCAGGAGCAGGCGTTGCGCAAGGTGATCTCCGGTGTTACGAGCATTCAGGAGGTCCTGCGGGCCTCCGCACAGCCCAAGAAATGATTCGATGAGGACGGCGAGATGATTCTGATAATTGTCGTAACGTTGCTGATTCTGGGCATCGCCTTTTTCCAGGTGACCCAGGGCTTCTACAGCGCCCTGATCATGGCGATCCTGACGGCGGTCTGCGCGGTGCTGGCATTCGCCTTCTACGAGCCGCTGGCGGCCGCCCTGCGAGACACGCTGGGGGCGCCCGCCGAGGGCGTGTCGCTGCTGGCGCTGTTCGCCCTGCCGCTGCTGGGCCTGCGTTTCGCCGCCGACAAATTCCTGGGCGCCAACGCCGTGGCCAGCGTCTGGCTGGACCGCCTCGCCGGCGGCGCGCTGGGCCTGTTCGTCGGCACGGTGGCCGTGGGCGTGACCTTGGTGGCCCTGCAGATGCTGCCGGTGCCCGCTTCCTTCATGGGCTACACCGCCTACAACGAGTCGCTCCAGCGGCAGGACCGCGTGGCCCCGTTCTACCCCGACGAGTTTGTCGTCGGCATGGTTGATACGCTGTCGGCCGGGTCGTTCAGCGGCGACCAGCGATTCACCGACGTTCACCACGACCTGCTGCGAGAGCTGTTCGCCGCCCGCGTGCAGATGGAGCAGACGGTCAAGGACCAGAAGGATCGAGTGGGTCGCACGGATGCGGACGTGAACTCGCTGGTCGTGCTGGGCGCTTACGACATCAGCGACGCCAACTGGGTGCAGGACATCCCCGCCGACCCGCTGTATCCGGACGCCACCAAGGTCATCGCGATCCGCGTCGCCGTGGCCCCTTCGGCGGCCGACGGCAAATGGTTCCGCCTGCCCGGCCCGCACTTCGAACTGGTGACCGACAAGCAGACGGGGCATTACCCGCTGGCCTACCTCACCGCGTGGGAAGAGATGCGCGACGTGAAGAACACCACCACCCGGCCGGGCGGCGTCAACTGGCGCCCCATTACCCCGCCGGGTAAGGGGGCCGAGGCCGCCCAGCTGACTCGGCTGGCCGTCCAGCGGGAATCAAAGGGCAAGCTCATCCTCGACTGGGTGTTCCGCGTCGGGCTGGATGAAAAGCCCGACTACATCGTCTTCCGCCGCTCCGCACGCCAGGCCGTGCCCGAGATCACGCGCGGCCTGCCCAGTGAGGCCGAGGCCCTTTCACGCCTGGTGGAAAAGAAAAAGTAGTCGCCGCCCCACCGCGGCCGCTTCAGCGTGCCGCTGCACGCAGCACGACGCGCGTCACAATGCCCACCGCGGCCGCCGGTGAGTAGCCGGCGATCCGGTACCCGCCGCAGCCCGCCAGGCCGGCCGTGATGTCGTCGCGACTGAAGATCACCGCCAGCCGCTTCTCGATGAACCCGCCCGTCAGCCTGGCATTCGCCGCCCCGCTGCCCAGGGCGGCCGCGAACTGCCGGCGATAGAGCCCCTTGCCCAGCCCTGCCACCAGCGGATCGTTCGCCTCCAGCCCCGAGACAGTATCGGCCATCAGCGGCAGGACCCGCTGCTGGACGCTTTTAGCGAAGGCCTCCGAACCGCCGGCCGCGTCGATCAGCAGCGTGCCGCCCTCGCCGAGATACTTCTTCACAGCCGCCGCCTGCTGCACCGTCAGGGAGATCGATTCCGTACCCGTCCATGCGGCCAGAGGCCAGCGGCGGGCATCGAGTTGCTCCATCGCCACGGGGGTCACGTCCAACCTCAGGCGATGGCGCTGGGCCACCAGGGCCGCCAGCCGCCCCCAGGCGAGGGGCTCGGGGTCCCAGTTGCCCTCGTACTTGACGCGGGCGACGGCCAGCGTGGCGTTGGGCTCGGGGGCGGGCCCCGCGGGCCACTGCGGCGGGACGAACCGCAACGGGTCGTGATCGGTCGCCAGCACGTGAATGTTGGCCATCAATTCATACCCGCCCTGGCCCTGCGCTCGCCCCTTGTGCAGTGCGAGCGACAGGTCGCCCGCAGAGTGGATCGCCAGCGTCCTCACCCCGTTCGACACGCCCATCAGCCCCCAAGCGGGTTTGACCTCCGCCGAGGCCTTGAACACCGGGTGCCCGGCGTCCAGCGGCCGCAGCGGGTAGTCGCTGAACAGCCGCTGGTAGAGACGCTGCATGTCGAGGGTAAACTCATTGCTGCCGTCGGCGGTGTCCGAGACGATCATACCCCCCTGCAGCACGAACGCCCGCAGCCGCTGCGCCAGGGCCTCGGCGGGCTGGAAGCGGCCGCCGCCGGAGATGTACAGCACGGGCGAATCCTGCCACATTTCCAGCGGCATGTTCGCATCGACGATCTGCCATGCGACCGCCCGCTCGTAATTGACGCCCAGCCACCGCGACAGGTTGGCCATGTCGCGGGGGCGGGTGTTCCAGGCGCCGTCATATCGCAGCTTGGCCACGGCCAGCAGGCCCCGCCCGCGCTGCAGCACGATCATCGCGCGGCAGGTTTCACCCACGCCGCCGTCGTAGCCCCAGCTTCCGTCGTGCGACTGCCTCGCCAGCAGCTGCGCCCGCCCCTGCGCGAACCAGTCCTGCCCGGCGATCAGCCGCAGCCCCCCCGCGTGCGCAAGGCGCGAGAGGTGGAACAGCCAGTCGTAGTATTCGCTGTCGCCGATGACGGGATTGCTCTGAGGCGAGTATCGCCGCACCAGCCACGCCAGGCCGCTGTCCAATGCCTTGGCCGCCGCGGCGCCGTCCTCGTCCCGGCCAGGCCCTGCGCAAAGCTGCACCGACGCCACCGCCGCCGCCGTGGCCGAGCCGTAGCTCTTGCGGACGTCGGGCCGCCAGGCGTAGTTCCACCCGCCGTCTTCCTGCTGCTGCGACGGCCACCATGCCGCCACGCGCCGCCAATGCTCCGGCGGCACCGCGGCACCGGCCTCCTCGGCCGCGTGCAGCGCCATCACCGCCAGGGCCGTGCTGAGCGTGTCGCCCCGGGACGGTTCGTTCCCGTCCAACGACTCACCGTAGCCGCCCTGGACGCCGGCGGCCTTGAGCAACGTGCCCAGGTCCTTCTGCATCACGGCCCTGGCCTGGTCTTCGCGAATGCCCGCCATCGCGCACAGGCGCCACGAGACCGCGGGCGTGTTGGTAAGCTCGGCCGCTCCCAGCCATTCGATGGCGCGGCGCAGCACCGGCTCGCGAGGCTGCACGCCCGCGTTCAACAGGGTATAGACGCACGTGGCCGTCTTGCTGCCGTACAGGCGGTGGCCGGCGGGGAATTCATAGCGGCAGCGGCCGTTGGGATCGAGGGTGGACAGCAGGTACTTCGTGCCGCGTTCGATGGCGGCAGCGTCATCGTCGGCGCGCGTTGCAGCGGCGCAGGTCAGAATGGACATCGTGATGACGACGGCGACGGCGGTTCTCACACCCGCAGGATACAGCCGCCGCTACGGCTTCCACAACATCATTACGCGCGGGGAGGTCAGTTCATCCAGCAGCTTGGCCCCGACCGGCGTTTCCTCGGTATCGCCGCCGAAGATCGCCGCGAGCAGCCCCGTGCGACGATGATAGTCCAGCACGCAAGGCTTCGTCAGCCCGGCCTTGGCAGTCGCCGCCGCGATCGCGTCGGAGAGGTAGCCGACCTTGTCCACCAAGCCATTATTCAGGGCCTCGGCCGCGAGGAAGACTTGGCCGTTGAAGGGCGCTCGGCCGGGCGGTTTTGCCGCCGCCTCTGCCGGCGCGGTAGACGGCGCGGTGGCCGGCGCCTTGGCCACTTCGACGGGCCCCAGCTTGATCTTGTCGCCGCGGCCGTCGCGAACCACCTGCTCGAACCGTTCCTGCATCTTATCGAGCATGTCCTGGAGGTTCTTCATCGTCCGCTCATCGGGCACTTCCCAGTAGTTCTCCCGGGCTTTCCATTCGCGCGCCTCGCTCGAGCGGACGGTGATCATCTGCACGCCGATCTTGTCCATCGTGTCCTTGAGCACCGGCCAGGCCGCAATCACGCCGATGCTGCCGGTGATGGTGCTGGGCTCGGCGAAGATCTCGTCGGCCGGGGCGGAGATGTAATACCCCCCGCTGGCCGCGACGCTGCCCATCGAAACCACCACGGGCTTCTTGAGCTTCTCGCGCATGTTCTTGATCATGTAGTGCATCTCGTCGCTGGCGCCCACGCCGCCGCCGCCGGAGTCCACGCGGATCACCACGGCCTTGATCGCCGGGTTGTCGCGGACGACCTGGTAGAACTTCGCCAGCCCCACCGCCGCCTTCTGGTCGATCATGCCGTTGACCTGGTACAAGGCGACGATGTTCGTCTTGTCGCCGTCTTCGACCACCGTCGAGTCGAGCTTCTCCACCGGCCCACGAAACAGGATCATCGTGAGCTCGATGTTGACGATGATTGAGAGCACGAACAGCGAGATGAACAGGATCCGCAGGAACTTGCGGAACCCGCTCTTCGGCGGCGGCTGAACCCACCACGGGGGCGGCGTCATCTGCGCAGGCGGCGCGGCAAGGGCTGTGGGCACGACGCGATCATCACCTTCGGCCATAGGATTCTCCTCTTTCGGCTGAGGGCCCCCAGGGCCCCGATAGCTTACATCGACATAACGGCCACGCCAGGATGAATCAGTCCAGTTTAGGAAGCTTGGCGGCCTCGCGGTCGATGATTCGCCACGCCTCGTCCACGTAGAACTTGTAGCTGTCCAGCGGCGTGCCGTTGGGGATGCGATGGTCCAGCGCCAGTACGCAGCCGCCCGTGGCCACCATCGGCGGGATCTTGTACTCCAGCTCGGCCGTGATTTCCGCGCGGCTGCGGCGGATGACATGCTTGTCGATGCCGCCCATCACCGCCAGCAGCTTTCCGTACTTCCGCCGCACCGCCACGATGTCCATGCCGGCGGCGGGCTCCATGGGGTACATGAAGTTCACGCCCGACTCGATCATCGCCGGGATGATGCCGTTCATGTCGCCGTCGCTGTCCTGGTAGAACAGCCTCGCCCCCCGCGACTGCAGAAGGTCCCACACGCGGCGATAGTAGGGCTTGATGAATTCCAGCACCTGCCGCGGCCCGGCCAGCGGCCCGCCCTTGCCGGCCATGTCCTCATGCACGAACAGCGCGTCGATCTTCACCGTGGCCGACACGCGATCGAGCACGCGGTGCGCGGTCTCGGCGATGGTCTGCAGGATGTCGTGCACGAGTTCGGGCTGCTCGTAGTAGGCGATGCACAGGTGCTCCTCGCCCATCAGTTCGCGAGGCTCATCAAAACCGCCGGGGATGTTGACGGCGACGAGGCTGTCGGCGGCGGCGATGTCGCGGGCGGCCTGCTCCCACCCCTTCCCGAACCGCTCCTCCGAGAACTCGTAGTGATGCTTGATGTTCAGCCAGTCCTGCATCGTCTTCACCGGGTAATCCATCGGCAGCGGCAGCGTCGCCGCCTTCTTGGCCAGCTTGACGTGGCGGCCGCGGCGGTCGATGCCGATGATGTGCTCGTCGGTCTCCTCGACGATCCGCTCCTCGCACCCGCCCATCCAGCCCGTCCACGCCGGCAGGTGTCCGAAGTGGCCGTCGCGGTAGCGATAGCAGGACATGTCCAGCTCTTCCTGCGTCGCGCCCTGCGCGGCCCACTCTTCCTTGAGCCCCAGGATCGGGCCGAAGATCTCCGTGAACGGCGGCCGGCGATTGGCCTTGAAGGTCATGTAATCCAGGTACTCTTGCCGCCCGACGCGTTCGACCTTCTTCTTGATCGCCAGCGTCGCGTGATTGTCGGTGATGTGCTTGGCCACAATACTTCCTTATTCCTTGTGAGGTCCGCGGCGCGCCCTTCCCGCCTTCGTCCGGCAGGCCCGCGCCGCCACCTTCGAGCGTCTCAGATGTAATTCCGCCACGCCACATTCGCCACGTGCTGCGGGGCGATCTTGCCGTCGGCATTCGTGGTGTTGTGGTAACGCTGCACCGCCTGGTCGCCGCCGAAACGCACGTGCGGCAGCACCGTCACCGGCCTCGTCGTCGTCACCAGCCAGTCCAGGAGGTCGCGCTGGAGTTCCTTCACCTTGGCCTCACACTGGGGGTTGAAGTACATGTTCTTCATCTCCCACGGATCGTCCTTGAGGTTATACAGTTCGCCAAACCCCTCGGGGTGCTGCTGCGGGAACATCTCCGGCGGGTAGTACACCAGCCGCCAGTCGCCCTTGCGGATCGACTTGCTCCAGGCGAACTCCGTCACGCCCACGCGATGCACCGGCGCGTCTCCGCCGGCCAGCAGCCCCGAGATGTCCTTGCCGTCGGAGGTCTGCAGCGGGTCCAGCCCCGCCAGCGCGCACACGGTGGCCGACAGATCGACCGTCTCCACGATCTGCTGCGACACGTGCCCCGCCCGGGTCTTGCCGGGGTATCGCCAGATGTACGGGATGCGCGTGATCGCGTCGGCGCAGATGCCGGGCGCCTTCTCGATCTGTCCATGCTCGCACGCGTAGTCGCCGTGGTCGGCCGTGTAGATGACGATCGTGTCCTCTTCCAGCCCCGCCGACCGCAGCCACTCCATCAGTTCGCCCACGGCATGGTCGACCTGGCTGACGCAACCGAGATAGCCTTGGTACTTCCTCATCCTGCCGGCGGCGAAGGTCCTGGGTTCAAGCAGCGTCCAGCCGCCCTGCCGCCAATGATCGGCCGAGGCGATCAGGTGCGGGGCCTTGCCGGCGGCGCGCATGTCGTAGTCCGCGTTCGGCGGCAGCGTGAGCTTCGCCTCGTTGTACATGGACCAGAACGGCTCCGACGGCGTGAAGATCTGGTGAGGCCGCGGCAGGCTCGCCTGGATGAAGAACGGTTTGCCCTCCGCCTTGGCCTTGGCCATGAAGCCGATCGATTCGCGGACGATCCACGCCTCGACGCAGTCCTCGTACTTCAGCCGCGAGGGCCGGCTGTCGCACGATTGGTGCGGGGCATCGCCCTGCTCCTGCAACCGGTGGTCGTCGCGATCCGCCAGCACCCCCTTGGCGCGGAGATACTCGGTGTATTCGGGGCAGCCGCCGATGCTGCAGCCGTCGTACGCCTCGCGGAAGAAGTCGCAGTCGTCCTCCACCCAATATTCCGGGCAGTGGATCTTGCCGACGGCGGCCGTGCGATAACCGTTGCGGCGGAAGTGGCCAAGCACCGACGGCAAGGCCGGGCGCGGGCCATTGAGCCCGTAATACCCGTGATTGTGGCAGTACTGGCCGGAGAGGAAGCTCACGCGGCTGGGCGTGCAGATGGGGTTCTGCGTGATGGCGTTGTCGAAGCGGACTCCCTGCCCGGCCAGGCGGTCGAGATTCGGCGTCCGGACGTGAGGGTGGCCCTTGTGCCCCATGACCTTGGCGTTGTGTTGGTCGGCAATGATGAACAGCACGTTGGGCGCCATCGAGGCCTCCTTCAATTCCGTGTGGACATTTGGCGAAAATGCGGTATTTTTGTACGCCTTGTCGCTGGCCAATACGGTACAGCGCCCTGTCATTGGGAGCAATACGGAACATGAGCATCGTGGTAATGAAGTTCGGCGGGTCCAGCGTGGCCGACGCCGAGAAGATTCGCACGGCGGCCAAGCGGGCCATCGCTACGGGCAAACAGGGCCACCAGGTCGTGATGGTGGTCTCGGCCATGGGCGACAGCACCGACGACCTCGTGTCGCTGGCCAAGCAGATCACCAGCGACCCGCCCAAGCGCGAGATGGACCAACTGCTGGCCACCGGCGAGCAGGTGAGCATCTCGCTGATGGCGATGGCGATGGAAGCGATGGGCCAGCCGGCCATCAGCTTCACCGCCGGGCAGGTGGGCATGGTCACCGACGACGTGCACACCAAGGCCCGCATCAAGTCCATCGACGTGCGGCGGATTCACGAGGCCCTCGACGCGGGCAAGATCGTCATCGTCGCCGGGTTCCAGGGCGTGACGCAGGACGGCGCGGTGACCACGCTGGGGCGTGGCGGCAGCAACGTCACGCTGGTGGCGATCGCGGCGGCCCTGAAGGCCGAGGTGTGCGAGAACTACACCGACGTCGACGGCATCTACACGGCCGACCCGCGCCTGGTGCCCAACGCCCGCAAGATCGACACCGTCAGCTACGACGAGATGCTCGAGCTGGCCAGCCTTGGCGCCAACGTGCTGCACAACCGCGCGGTGGAATTCGCCAAGAAATACAACGTGCCCATTCACGTCCGCAGCAGCCTGAACAACAGAAAAGGAACCATGATCGTGGCAGAGTCGCAGGACATGGAACGCATCGTCGTCTCGGGAGCCGCACTGAAGGACAAGCTCGCCCGCGTCACCCTCCGCAACGTGCCGGACAAGCCGGGCCTGGCGGCGAAGATCTTCCACACCATCGCCAAGGCCAAGGTCGTGGTCGACGACATCATCCAGACCACCGCCCCGGACAAGACCGCCACCGTCGCCTTCACCGTCGACCTGGCCGAGCTCGCCGACGCCAAGAAGGTCGTCGAGCAGTTCGCCAGGGAAGTCGGCTGCACGGCCACCTTCGAGGACAACCTCGCCAAGGTCTCCGTCGTGGGCGTGGGCATGCGGGTGCACACCGGCGTGGCCGAACGCATGTTCGCCGCCTTCGCCGCCGCGGGCATCAACATCCAGAACATCACCACCAGCGAGATCAAGATCTCCGTCCTGATCGACCGCGGCCAGGGCGTCAACGCCCTCCGCATCGCCCACGACGCGTTCGGACTGGGCGGAAAAACGAAGAAGAAGTAACTACGCGTGTCGGCGCCAGGCGCGCGGATCCTGCACTCAGTTCGCGCGCCTCGCGCCCCACACTTCATCCGCGGCGGGACGCTGTTTTCGCTCGCTTTTTAGCAAAACGCCGCCGCCCGGCCACGTTCCGCCAAAAAGCGAGCGTCTGACGCACCGTGTCTTTTTCCCGAAGCGAGCGTCATAGATCGTCGGTAGAAAACACTTGCATGGGGGCGACTGCAGGCGACAATACCATTGCGTTCGCGGCGAAGGGCTTTGGGGCAGTACCGAACTACGACGAAAGGATTCGTCATGGCCGAGATCAAGGATGAGAATCGCGCGTCATTTCCGGGCAAAGTAATTGTCACACTGAAAGCCGGCGGGATCTTCTTCGCCATCGCCAACGTCGTCTGCGTGGCGTTGATCGTGTGGGGTTACCTGGCCGTCAAGATCGAGCCCAAGACCATCCAGGTCACCGGGTCGGCCCGTAAGGTGATCACGTCGGACCTGGTGACGTGGTCGGCCAGCGTGACCGTGAAGGCCCCGCAGCTGCTGGCCGCCTACGAGCAGCTCAAAGCGAACTCCGACAAGGCGCGGGCGTATCTTCTCGCCCACGGCCTGAACCAGGCCGAGGTGAAGCTCTCGGCCATCAACACCAGCCGGCGGTTCGAGCAGAAGTTCATCGCCCCCACCACGCAGGTCGGCAGCGGCGACAAGGCGCCGCAGCCCGTCCTGGTGACCACCGACCAGGTGGCGATGTACACGCTGACGCAGGTCATCTCCGTCGAGTCGCGCGATGTAGCCCGCATTCCCGAAGTGGCCCGATCCATCACCGAGCTGATCAAGGACGGTGTGGAGATCGACTCCGGCCCGTGTTCCTTCCTGTACACCAAGCTGTCGGAATTGAAGATCGACATGCTTGCCGAGGCCACCAAGGACGCCACGGCGCGGGCCGAAAAGATCGTCAACAACACCAACAGCAGGCTCGGCAAGCTTGTCGAAGCGCGCATGGGCGTCATGCAGATCAACCCCAAGAACATCTCCGCCACCAGCAGCGAAGGCAACAACGACACGACGAGCCTCGAGAAGGAAATCTCCACGATCGTCAGCACAAGGTTCGAGGTGAAGTAGCGCCTCGGAGTCAGCCTGTGATCGCCCTCGTCGGCGAAGATGTCCACGACCGATTGCTCAGCCATGAGACGAAACAACCTGCCGCCCAAGCTTTCAACCTTCCAGCACCGCATGCGGTACACCGGCCGCAGGGGGATGCTGGCGCTGCTGATATTGGCGGTGCTGGGCGGGTTGGGCGTGGCAGACCGCCAAGGCTGGTTCGGCCGCAGCGACCCGCCGGACCTCGCCAAGTACGATGGCAAGACCTTCCGCGTCGTGCACGTCTCCGACGGCGACACGCTGGACGTGGACATCCCCGACGGCTCGCACCCGCATACGAGAATTCGGCTGTGGGGAGTGGACACGCCGGAGTCGGTCAAGCCCAACACGCCCGTGCAGCACTTCGGGCGCGAGGCCAGCGACTTCACGAAGAAGACGACGATGGACCAGGTGGTCCGGGTGGAGCTCAACCCCGTCCGCACGCGCGACAAGTACGACCGGCTGCTGGCGTACGTGTACCTGCCCGACGGGAGGATGCTCAACCGCGTGCTGGTGGAGGAAGGTTACGGCTACGCCGACCCCCGTTTCGACCACAAATACAAGTCCGAATTCCACCGCCTCCAGACGCAGGCCAAGTCCGCCCGCTTGGGCCTCTGGAAGGACCTCAAGCCCTCCGACCTGCCGGATTATTACAAGGACATGAAGCTGCCGTAGCGTGGTGGAGTCCCCTCGCAGGGTGCCATGCTTCTAGCCCCGCAGGGGCAGAAGCATGTTTACGCAACGGGTGACTAGACATGTTTTTGGCCCTGCGGGCCTAAAAGCATGGCACCGATCACTTGAGGCCGAGGCAGCTGGTGCCGCAGAAGAAGGTGCCGGCGACGGCGCCGGTCATGAGGCAGGCGAGCGTGGCGGCCAGCAGGGCGCGCGGGCCCACGGCGGCCAGGGCGGCGCGGCGGCTGGGGGCCAGGGCGGCCGCCCCGCCGATGAAGATCGCCATCGACGCCACGTGGGCAAACCCGCACAGCGAGTACGCGATGATCACCGCGCTTCGCGGGTGCGTCATCGTGCCGCTCTTCATGGCCGCGGCCAGCTGCTGGTACGCGGGAATCTCCGTCGCCACCAGCCTCGTGCCGAACATCTCGCCCGCCGCTCGCGAATCTTCCAGCGGCACACCGGTCACCAGCGCCAGCGGCTGCATCGCGTACCCCAGGATCGTCTGCAGCGAAAGCTTTGCCCCGAACCAGCCGGCCACGCCGCCGATGGCCAGGTCGATCAGCGCCAAGATGCCCAGGAACGCGATCAGCAGCGCCACCACACCCACCAGCAGCTTCACACCCGCCATAGCCCCGCCGATCACCGCGTCGATCGCGCCCTTGTCCTCGCTGGGCTCGGGCCGCACCTTCACGCCCAGCGTCACCGGCTCGCCCGTCTCGGGCACCAGCAGCTTGGACATCACGATGGCGGCCGGCGCGGACATCAGCGACGCCGACACCAGGTGCCCGGCGATCGTGGGGAACGTGTCCTTGAGGAACAGGACGTACAGGCCCATCGTCGTCGACGCCACCGTCGCCATGCCGGCCGTCAGCACCAGGCATAGTTCCGACCGCGTCATGCGGGCCAGGTACGGGCGGATCGTCGTGCACGCCTCGACGCCGACAAAGATGTTGCTGGCCGTGCAGAGGCTCTCGGCCCCGCTGATCCGCATGAACCGCGTGAAGACCCACGAGAAGGCCCGCACGATGTTGGGCATGATCGGCCAGTAGTACAGCAGCCCCATGACCGCCGCGAAGAAGATCACCATCGGCAGGGCCTGCGTGGCGAGGATGAAGCCCTTGCTGCCGTCGGTGGCCAGGGGGCCGAAGACGAACACCTGCCCCGCCTGGGCCGCGCCCAGCACGGCGTTGACCGCGCCGTTGAACCACAGCATCACGTCGGCCGAGCCCGGCGCCCAGAACACCGCCGCCCCCACCAGCAGTTGCAGCAGCACGCCCCAGCCCACCGCGCGAAAGTTCACCACGCGCCGATGGGCCGACAGCGCCCACGCCACCAGCAGCAGCACGAAGATGCCGCCGAAACTGACGAGGTTGTAGCGTTCCACGGAGTCTCCTTTTGCGCCGCCAGCGCGGCGTTCATCATCGCCGGTCAATGGTGGGCAAGCTCGCCACGGCGAGTCTCGCCTGCGGCGGCACTGCCCACCCTACGACGCATCGCCAGCGACCTACCGCAGCGCGAGCCGCTTGTACTTGCCCCGGCGGTGCGCGATGCGGTCGGAGTTCATCTGCAGCTGCTCTTCCTCGTAGGCGGTGAAGTTGCCCTCGAACCACCGCGTCTTACCGTTGCCCTCGAGGATCAGCAGGTGCGTGCAGATGCGGTCCAGGAAGAACCGATCGTGGCTGATCACCATCGCGCAGCCGGGGAATTCGATGATCGCCTGCTCCAGCACGCGCATCGTGTTCACGTCCAGGTCGTTCGTGGGCTCGTCCAGCAGGATCAGGTTGCCCCCCCGCCGCAGGAGCTTGGCCAGGTGAATCCGGTTCCGCTCGCCGCCGCTGCACTCGCCCACCTTCTTCTGCTGCTGCGTGCCGCGGAAGTTGAAGCGGGCCACGTACGCACGCGACGGGATCGAGGCGTTGCCCATCTCGATCTTGTCCTTGTTGTCGGTGATCTCCTCGAAGATCGTCTTGGACGAATCCAGCGCGTCGCGGTGCTGGTCCACGTGCGAGAGCACCACCGTGGGGCCCAGGTCGATCGCGCCCTGGTCGGGCTTCTCCTGGCCGGTGATCATGCGGAACAGCGTCGTCTTGCCCGTGCCGTTGGGCCCCACCACGCCGAGGATCGCCCCGCGCGGCAGGTCGAACGTGCAGCCCGACAGCAGCGGCTCGCCGCCGTACGCCTTCGACACGTTCTTGACGCTCAGCACGCGGTCGCCCAGCCGCGGGCCCGGCGCGATCTGAATGATCGCCTCGCTCTTGGCGTCGATCACCTGCTGCCCGGCCATCTGCTCGTAGCGGCTGATGCGGGCCTGGTTCTTCTGGTTGCGCCCCTTGGCCGAGGTGTTGATCCAGTCCAGTTCGCGCGTCAGCGTGCGCTGGCGTTCGGTCTCGCGCTTTTCCATCGTCCGCAGCAGCTCGGCTTTCTGCTTCAGCCACGACGAATAGTTGCCCTCGAACGGCAGGCCTCGCGCGTTCTCCAGTTCGAGAATCCACTTGGTGATGTTGTCCAGGAAGTACCGATCGTGCGTAACGATGATGACCGTGCCCGCGTACTCGCGCAGGGCCGACTCCAGCCAGGCCACCGTCTCGGCGTCGAGATGGTTGGTGGGCTCATCCAGCAGCAGCAGGTCGGGCTTCTCCAGCAGCACCTTGCACAGAGCCACGCGGCGCCGCTCGCCGCCGGACAGCAGCTTGACCAGCATGTCGTCGGGCGGCAGCACCAGCGCGTCGGAGGCGATGTCCATCAGGCGGTCGATCTCCCAGCCGTCGCAGGCGTCGATCTGCTCCTGCAGGTGGCCCATCTCTTCCATGAGCTGGTCCATGTCGTCGCCGTCCTGCGGTGCGCCCATGCGGTCGGCGATCTCGTTGAAGCGGTCGACGAGCTTCTGCACCGGCTCCATCGACTTGAGGAGGTTCTCGCGGACGGTCTTCTCCAGCTCCAGCTGCGGCTCCTGCGAGACGTACCCGACCCGCATATTCTTGCCCAGGCGGGCCGAGCCGTGGAAGTCCTTGTCGACGCCGGCCATGATCTTCAGCAGCGTGCTCTTGCCCGAGCCGTTCTCGCCGACGACGCCGATCTTGGCGCCATAGAAGAACGACAGGCTGATATCCTGCAGCACGACCTTGTCGCCGTACGCCTTGGAGACCTCAGTCATTTCGAACACAAATTGGGGAGGCATAGTCACAAACTCCGTTTCATTAATCGCGGGATTATACCAGCGGGGAGGGTGAATCGGTGCACCAGTTCGGTGAAACAGTGGATCGGTGGATCAGTTGACCGGTGAATCAGTGAATCGGTGAGTACGCAGGGGTGGCGGCCTTCCCAGGCCGCCACCTGCAGCCGGCTGTGGCGGCGTCTTGAGGCCGACGGCCCAGTCTTCGCCCCGCCAGGGGCGAAAGAGGGTAGCCCGTGGCGTGAGCCACGGGAACAGGGCGATGAATGATTATGTTCAGCCCCGCCAGGGGCGAAAGAAACCGTGGAGGTCGTCCTGTGTCGCCCCTGACGGGGCTCAAGAGGTGACGGGTGCGGAGTATTTCCCCGCCTCTTACGAGGCGGGCTACCGTCTATCGGCCCTGACGGGCCTCATTTCCGCCCTGTGCAGAACCCGCATTTTAGGACCACCGCTAGTGCGTGCCATCGGCCCGTCGCCTACGGCGCGATGCAGTCGTAGGTCGGCAGGCCCGCCGCAGGCGAGACTCGCCGTGGCGAGCTTGCCCACCATTCGGCAGCACCAATGCCTGATGCGCCAAGACAAACGCGAGGAAGCCGGTACAAGAGCGGAAATGTGGTTCATGCGAATCGAAGGTGGGTTTTCCTGTTGGGCAACTGGATCACCGGGGTTACACTCAGCGCATGGCCTTGGGGAAAGAGATACTGAGGTTTCTGGCGGCGCCCCTCCTGATGGGAATCCTCTCCATTCCCGGCGTCCTGCTGACGATGGCTTGGTTCTCGAATGATTCCCTCGGCCTGAGTGATCGAGAACTTCGCCATAGCGAAGGCGAACTCGTGGCAATCAAAGACCTCCTTCGCGATTACCGTGAGCGACACGGGCGGTACCCGAGCAACGATGAAGGCTTGTCTTCACTGGATGGCTTCACTTTCAGAGGAACACAATCCGTGCGCGCCGGGTTCATCTGCTCTGACTTTTGGGGGGAATACTGGAATCGGGAACCCAACGACCGAAGACAGGCAGTTGCCGCCTGCTTGCGTGACGGAATGCCGGAGCAACAGGCGATCCGCTGCGTAGGGCTCTTTGGGGAGGAAACGAAAGAACCTGAAGCCGGGCTCACACGTGTCGATTACGTCCTCTCTGCAAAACATGATGTCTTTATCACGAGTCCTGTTGGCATCCTGAGCCCTTGGCTACTTCCCTATATGTACGAGAATCGAACGGGGTCTTCGGCGGCACAGTACGCAGCTTCTCCTGTGAACGCCGGCGAACGGGACCGCTTCTGCATTGAAATCGATAGCGGCGTGTTTCTCTACTCAGTGGGCGCGTTAGTGACAGACGAACTGCACGCGCCCGCAGCCCAGAAAAGAGGCTTAATGAGAGTCTCCGGCCCCGCCCTCCTCATCCTGGCACTAGTGGTCTGGTTCCTCCAGTTCAGGCGGGGATGGAAGAACGGCTTGGGTACAGCGGGAGCTTTCCTGGCTCTTGTCGTCGTTTGCTGCATCATCCTTCTGCCTTCAACGGTTCGCTACGGCCCGCACACTGACATGCATCCTTTCATCGGCCGCTCGCCGGCAATGGTCGACCGCCAGAAGGGCCTCCTCGCCTCATATCGGGCCAAGGGCGTGATCAGCGAAGAGACGTACCGCAAGCACCTGGCGACAATCGACACGCCTTGCCCACCGGCAAACGCACAAGACCCGAACCGGTGACGCCGCCTGTGCATTGTGTGCCACTGGGCGCGAGCAGGCCTGCCCACCCTACGGCCGCGACACGCTGGGGGCGCAAGCGGCTCAGGTCTCTTCGGCGGCGTGCTGGCGGCGGTATTCGCCGGGGGTTTTGCCCATGAGCTTGCGGAAGACCTTCGTGAAGTAGCTCTGGTCCTTGAAGCCGCAATCGATGGCGATCTCCACCAGGGCGCGGTCGCTGCGGACGAGCATCTCGGCCGCGTGGTCCACGCGAAGCTGATTGAGCATCTCATTGCAGCTGCGGCCCATCTGCTCCTTGAACAGGCGCGAGAAGTGGTACGACGACAGGTGGGCGGCCCGCGCGATGTCGTCGCGGGTGATGTCCTCGCCGAGGTGATCGGCCATGAACTCCATCGCCAGCGTCACCGGCACCGAGGCCGGGCGGGCGGAGGCCGAGCTGCTGATGGCGTCCAGGACGTGGTCGAGGTTCTTGTGCAGCCAGGGCGCCAGCTCCTCCTGCGATTCGATCTGCGAGAGCTGCGAGAGGCTCTGGAAGTGGCTGCCGAGCAGTTCCTCGGGCTTGCCGCCGGCCTCCACCGCGGTGCGCGTCATCGTCACCAGCAGTTCCAGGAAGAAGCTCTTGGTGAGGTTGATGGACTCGCCCGCGCGGAACAGCATCGCCACCAGCATGTTGTTGATGATCTGCCGGGCGTTCGGGCGGTCGTCGCGGCGGATGGCGGCGATCAGGGCGGGCTCCTCCTGCAGGTACATGCCGCGAATGTCGTCCTGGTGGGGGCTGATCTTGAACTCGTGGATCGCCTCGGCCTTCTCTTGCTCGCGGCGATACTGCGCGCGGCGTTCGGCCAGGAAGGCGGCGTTGGTGATGTTCTCGCGCTCGGCCAGTTCGCGGAGGTTGGTGCAGGCGGCGCGGACATCGACGGCGGCGGGGCCCCCGCCGCTGGGGAACACGTCCTTCTCCAGGGCGCTGGCGACCAGGCCGCCGAGAACGACGGCATTGTGCATCAGGGGCACTGCCCAGACCAGTCGATGGCCTGGGCAGTACTCCACGGCTGGCTCGCCCCAGCGAACGGCGGATTCGATGGCCAGTCTCCTGATGCGGCTGCACTCGGCATCGTCGTGCTGCTGACAGGACGCCTCGCCCAATACAAGGCGCCCGTCAGCGCCGGTGGCGTACAACACCGCCTTCCAACGCTGCCGGTACATCGCGGCGATCTTTTTGAACGCCGTCTTATCGACCCCGATATTCGCTTCGGGCATATCGTCAAGACCTACAGTTTTGGAGCGTCCGACGCAAGCCTAAATGCCGGCCCGCGACGCGACGATCCGCCGATTTAGACACAGGCGGGCGAGGGCTGCCTCGCCGCCGGCATCCCTTTGCGGTAGCGACCATAGGTCTGGGCCGTTCGCACAATGGCCTCGGCGGCTTCGAAACCCATGTTCGCGGGGTACTCGCAGCCGGTGGCCAGGACGAACCCGCCGCCGGCGGCGAAGAGATCGATCTGCCGGCGCGACTCCGCCTCGACCTGCGCCACCGTCGCGCCCGGCAGCCACGTCGGGGAGATCGCGCCGATCAGCGTGGTCTTGTGCCCGTACTTCCGCTTGCACTCTTCCATCGACTCGCAGTCGTCGGGCACGTGCAGGAATGAGATCGCCTCGGGGCGCATGGTCTCGATCTGCACGTCGAAATACACGCCGCCGCCGCAATTGTGGATCATCACCATCGCGCCGCGGCTGTGGATCCGCTCGGCCAGTTCGCGGGCCAGGTCGCCCTCGAACTCCATCCACATCTTCTTGCTCATGATGGTCTGGCTGGCGAACAGGGTATCGAGCATGATCGCGTGCACGCCCGTCTCGATCAGCGCATCGCAGTAGTCCAGCAGCGACGCCTGGATCGGCTTGAGCGCCGCCTTGACGGCCGCGGGATCCTCGTAGAGGTCCATGAACATCTCGGCCTGGCCGCGGAGCATGCTCAACACGCCCAGGGGCCCGAACACGAACGCGGCCACGGGCACATCCTTGCCACGGGCCCGCACGAGCTTGTCGCACAGCTTGATGTGCTCGCTCATCCGCGGCGCGTGCCGCGGGTTGATGTACTCCACGCGGCGATAGTCCGCGATGTCCTTGAGCAGCCGGTGGTGATGGTCCGGGCATGCGGCCTCGTTGGGCGCCCACACCAGCTTGGCGCCGAAGTCGGCCGCCTCCACCGACAGGTCCGTCAGCGTGCAGATGCAGTCCAGGCCGAAACGATCGGTGGCCTGAATGAACGCCTCGGCCGTCACGTCGGCGTTGGTGGCCCAGGTGCGATAGTCCGCCCCGACGAGCTTGCGGGTGATGCCGCACAGCAGCGGGTACACCGGCACGCGGTCGGCCTCCTCGTGTCGCAACGCAGCAACAACTCTCTCAATCGGCTTCACGGCAGTTCCTTCCTTCGACCGCAACGCATCGCGGCCTGTGAGCGAAAGACTGTACCCGCGGCGGCCGAAACGGTCTGGCAATCCCGTGAGCATGTGTTGTCATCCTGTGCTGAATAGATTCACGGTCGCACGAGGAGTTGTTGACGCGGCCGGTGCGCCAAGGAACAATATCGCGACTCGTTACGACACATGAACGAATACTACAGGAGTTGCACATGGAGAAGCTGGTGATCGGCCGCGAGGAGTTCCGGGACAAGGTCTTCGCCTGCTGGCTGGGCAAGAACATCGGCGGCACGCTGGGGGCGCCCTGGGAGTGCCACAAGTACGTCAACTCGCTTGATTTTTACCAGCCCGTGCCGGACGGCTCGGCCCCGAACGACGATCTGGACATCCAGCTCATATGGCTCAAGATGCTCGAGGACAAGGGCGTGGACCCGTCGGTGACGGATTTTGCCGCCTACTGGGATCGCCACGGCTCGAGCTATCCGTGGAACGAGTATGGCTTTTGCATGCGGAACTATGATCGCGGCCTGCGCCCGCCGATCAGCGGCAGTTTCGAGAACTACTTTGTCGACGAGATGGGCTCGCCCATTCGCAGCGAAATATGGGCCGTGCTGCATGCGGGAGACCCGCAGGCGGCCGCCCGCATGGCCTGGAAGGACAGCGCCGTCGACCACGCCGGCGGCGAGGGCACCTGGGGCGAGATGTTCTGGTCGGCCGTCGAGGCCGCGGCGTTCGTCGAACGCGACCCGCTCACGCTGATCCGCCTGGGCCTGAACATGATCCCCGTCTCCAGCTACGTCGCCCGCGCCATCAAGGAAGCCGTCTGGTGCTGGGAGAACGGCGTGACCTGGGGCGTCGCCCGCGAGCGAATGGCCACCCAGTTCGGGCACTTCCAGCCCTGCAACGCCATCCCCAACCACGGCTTCACCATCATCGGCTGGCTGTACGGCAAGGACTTCGGCGACCGCCTCTGCAAGGCCGTCAACTGCGGCTACGACACCGACTGCACGGGCGCCACGCTTGGCTCGGTGCTGGGCATCATCGACGGCATGGCCGGCATCCCCGAAAAGTGGATCAAGCCCATCGGCCTCAAGATCGCCCTGCACAAGTACACCCGCGTCGCCGCCCCGGCCGACATCAAGGAACTCACCGATCGCACCGTCGCGCTGGCCGAGAAGGCCATGGCGGCCAAGTCCGAAGTTGCCTTCGGCGCCGCCACGACCAAGCCCGCCGACCTGCTCAGCCGGCTGTTCCGCAACGATCTGGCGCGGCAGGCGGCCGCCCAGGACAACCACATGGGCATCGAGCTTGTCGACGGCCGCGAGATCGCGCTGCACTACGGCGGCGAGCCCGTGCTGCGGCCGGGCATCGCGCGAGAGGTGGCCGTCAGCGTCGCTGCCGCCGGGCAGTCGCGGCAGGAAGTGCAGGCCGAGTTGGCCGCCCCGGCCGGCTGGACGTGCGAGCGCCTGGGGCCGGGCAAGTTCCGGCTGTTCTCGGCAACCCCCGTCGCCGACCGCAACATCATCACCGTGAAGACCGGCGGGCTGACCGCCGCCTTCACCATGCTGGGCCCCGGCGAGGCCAAGGGCTTCGGCGCCGGCCACCAAGTGCCCAAGTGCCCCACCTGCCAAGGCCGCATCGAGCGGTGCGTGTGCCCCAAGTAACCCGGAAGGATTCTCATGGCTAACAGTCGATATGACGCGTTCATGGGCCTGGCCCCCAGGCAGATCCCGCATTGGGAGCATTTTTCCTGCCCCGACGCCGAGACGTTCATCACGGGCATCGACCACTATGATCACCCGCGTCTCTGCCGCCTGAAGTGGAACGAGATGTACCCGCAGGTCTGGCTGTCCGTGCCGGAGACCGACGACCCCAGGCCGCGGCCGCGACTGAACCCCGACGGCACCAGCAGCGACCCCGACAAGCACACCGTGCGCTGGGGCGACGGCGAGACGGCCACGTGGGAACACGGCGAGGCGTATTTCAAGACGCCCGAGGATGTTTTCGCCTTCAGCCCGCTGGAGCACGCGGCGAAGTTCACGCAGTGGCCGCACGTCGTCGAGGCCAAGGATTTCAGCGACGAGCAGAAGCTCTACGAGAGCTACCGCAAACACTACCCCGCCGAGTGGGGCGAGCGGGCCCCGAAGGAATCGTGCTCCGGCGCGGGCTTCTACAACACGATGTTCATGTGGCCGATGCTGACGTTCGGCTGGGAACTGTTCCTGGAGTGCTGCCTGGACGACCGCTTCGAGCGG